>JAKZSU010000131.1:0-30358 GCA_047517485.1 Alphaproteobacteria bacterium | reverse complement strand
GAATTTTTCGAGCTCGTCCACCCAGCCGGTCAACGCGGTGAGCGCCGAACCAGAGAACAAGCCGGGAATTGCAATGAACCCATTGTCGCGATAATGGGCGATTTCTTGATCCGAAAAGCGTTGTGCTTCAAGTTTTATCGCTCGCGACATTGCGGGCTCGGCCCCTTCTCGGGTTTTGGTGTACGGTGTCTAATCTCGCGACACGCGGTCACGGCGATGTTAACATTTGTAGGTTGCCCAAAAAAAGACATCGCGGGATGCTGGATGGTATCGACGCGATGCATACGGGGCCTGTGAATATCGCGATAGATGTGCTGGAGGCGTATTGATCATGACCATGACAATGACAATGACCAAGGTCGGCGGTGCCGCGCTGTTGCTCGCAATCGCGGCGGCGAGTGCAAACGCGATGCCGCTCGAAGAGCGCAGAACCGTACCGGCGGTCGGCGCGCGTCAATCGAACAGCTATCACGGGCCCGGCTCGGGGGCACGCGGCCAAGTCCAAAATTCCGTCGATGACGCCCAAGTCGGGGGAAGTTCCGAATCCGACGCGCAGGTTGCCGGCATCCCGGAGTGGATGGCGGATCAGGAAGTGATGACGACGCGCACTGGCGCGGTCGAATTCGTGATTCGGATCGAGAATATCGCCCAATACGATTCGATGGTGTTTTCCGACGGCAGTTCGCAAGCGGCCGGCATGTCGCACGGCGTCTACGCGGTGCACCCGGAAGGCTGGCCGGTCTACGAGCCGGACGAAGAGTCACTGCCGGCGACCGGGCTCGAGTCGCTTGCCGAGGACGGCAATGTCAGACCGATGCAGAGCTATCTCGAAAAACACCCCGATGTCGTCGAATCGGGCATTTTCTATAAGCCGGTGGGCCGCGATACCGATGCCGAACTGTGGCCGGGTGACGTGTACGAAGTTCATTTCACCGCCGATCCCGGTGACAAATTGTCACTGGCGACGATGCTGATGCAGTCCAACGATCTGATTTTTGGTCCGCGCGACGGCCGGCTCGAGCTTTTCGGCGGCGACGGCCGCCCGGTTCAAGGCGACATTACCGCCAAGTTCGAATTGTACGACGCCGGTACCGAGGTCAACGAGGACCCCAAGTTCGGCCCCAATGTCGGCCTCAATCAGACACGGCTCAATCAGGGGAATTCGGAGGCCTTGCCGGTCCGCCTGGTCGATGATGGGTTCGCCTATCCGTCGGCAACGACGGTGCTCAAGATCACCATCACCCCGGCTAGCTGATAAATTATTTTTCGGCGACCATGACGTAGCGGGTGGCCATCGGCTGATCGACGGCGCGGGCGGTCGCGAACCCGGCGTCGCGCATCAGGTCACCGAGCTGGTTCATGGTGATCATCCCGCAGCCGACGATCGCCTCGTGGATCTGCACCCCGGCGAGCGCCTGGTAGACCGGCGATGACCGGTAGTCGGGTATCGAATCCGGGTATGGGAGTTCGGACACGACGATGGTGCCACCGGGCTTGAGCGCCCGGTGAACGCGGCGCAACACGTTACGCCACTCGGGCTCGGCGCCGGTTTCATGCAGGGTGATATTCAAGGTAACTGCGTCCCAGGCCTCGACGTCCTTGAGCTTGTTGGCATCCGCGTGCCGCATCTCGACCTGATCGCCAAGACCAGCTTGCGCCAGCGTGCGCCGCATCAGTTCGACACTGGGGCCGTCGAATTCGAGGCCGATCACCGTCGCCGCGGGAAAGCGGTGGGCATAATGGGTAACCGCGAAGCCGCCGCCGGCGCCGATATCGGCAATTGTGCCGCCGGCCTCGAGCCGTTCGATAGCCCCGGGCGAACTCGCAAGCGCGTGATCGGTAATCATCACCGGATCGAACGTGGTGCTTTTCTTCAACGCCTCCAACAGCCAGGGGTCGTGATAGCTGCGCAGCCAAGTCGCACCGCTTTCCAAATGGCTCGGGTAAGCCTTGAAATCCTCGTATAGCGCGGCGAAGAACTGCATCCGTCCGCCGATAAACAGCGGATCCCCTTCATCGAGCAAAAGCGCCGCCGTATTCTCGGCGAGCCGGTAGGTTTCGTCCTCGGTCCAATCGATGAGTTCGAAAGCATAGGCCGCGCGTAACCACACGGCGGTGTAGGCGGCATCAAAGCCAAGCTCTTTCGCCAGAGTCGCCGCGGTAATCCCGGCGTCGCCAGCGCCATCGATCGCCTCGAACAGGCCGGCCTTAAGGCCGATATCGACGATCCAAACCGCTTCGCTGCCCAAGATGGCGCTGAAAAGGCGTTGATAATCAGCCTGTTTCCGCTGGTCCGTCATCAGCAACCGCCCTAGTCGTCGTCGCGCGTATTGCCGACTTGGGCGGCGAGCGCGGCACTGATAAACGCGTCGATGTCGCCGTCCAACACCGCGCTGGTGTTGCTGGTCTCGACCCCAGTGCGCAGATCCTTGACCATCTGGTAGGGCTGCAAAACGTAAGAGCGGATCTGGTGGCCCCAGCCGATATCGGTCTTCGACGCCTCGGCGGCCTGCTGCTCCTCGTGACGCTTTTGCAGCTCGAGTTCGTACAGCCGCGCGCGCAACATGCTCATCGCCGAGGCGCGATTTTTGTGCTGTGAGCGCTGGTTCTGGCATTGCACGACAATACCGGTCGGCTGGTGGGTGATGCGGATCGCCGAATCGGTCTTGTTGATGTGCTGGCCACCAGCGCCCGAGGCACGATAGGTATCGACGCGAAGATCCTTGTCGGCGATCTCGATATCGATCGAGTCGTCGACCACCGGATACACCCAGGCGCTGGCGAAACTGGTATGCCGACGCGCCGAGGAGTCGAAGGGCGAAATGCGCACCAGCCGGTGCACGCCGCTTTCGGTCCTCAGCCAGCCGTAGGCGTTCTCGCCCTTGACGCGGATCGTGGCACTCTTGATACCCGCCTCTTCGCCCGGACTCTCCTCGATAAACTCGACAGTGTGGCCGTGCGCCTCCGCCCATCGGGTGTACATGCGGAGCAGCATCTCCGCCCAGTCCTGGCTCTCGGTGCCGCCGGCGCCGGCGTTGATTTCGATAAAGCTATCATTGCCGTCGGCCTCGCCCGACAGCAAGGTTTCGAGCTCGATGCGAGACGATCGGGCATGCAACTCGCGCAGGCTCTCCGCCGCCTCATCGACCAACGAGTCGTCGCCTTCGGCCTCGGCCATTTCCGCCAGTTCACAGTTTTCCTCGAACTCCCGCATGATCGATTCGTAGCCGCTGATCGCATTGTCGAGGCGGGTGCGCTCGCGCATGACCTTTTGCGCCAGGCGCGGATCGTCCCATAGCGTCGGGTCTTCGGCGCGGGCGTTCAGTTTCTCGAGTTTTTTGCGGGCTGCATCGGGGTCAAAGATGCCTCCTCAGCAGAGCCAACGATTTTTCGATTTCGTCGGCGACCGCTTGAAGTTCGGCGCGCATATGGACTCATTCCTGGACTGGTGACGAATTTTTTACGATACGCGCCGCGGAGCCTCGGCGGCGCGGGCGAACAATACCGTCAGTATAGGCCGCTGTCGAATGTCTGGGCGGTGCCTCCCTCGATCAGCTCGACGTCTCCGGCGGGCACGATGTCGCCGACCAGGCGGACCTCGGTGGGCTCGGTTCCCGGCTTGAACGCCTCGACGAGGACGCGTTCGGCGGCGGGCGCGGGGAGCGCGCCCGAATCAGCGTCGATCCGGACCATGCGGACCCCCGGCGGAATGCGAAACGGTACCGGCGGGCGATTGCCGTGGACCTCGCCCATGAAGGCCTTGAATATCGGCGCGGCGACGTTCGATCCGGTCTGGCGCCGGCCCAGCGTCCGCGGGGTGTCGAAGCCGACGAATACGCCGACCACCAGATCCGGCGAAAACCCGATGAACCAGGTGTCGATGCTGTCGTTGGTGGTGCCAGTCTTCCCGGCCAGGGGCCGTTTGAGGCTGGCGATCCGCCGCCCGGTGCCGCGATCGATCACGCCTTTCAAAATCCAAACCATCTGAAAAGCGCTCGCCGAATCGGTAACCCGTTGGCGATTGTCGCGCAAGCGCGGCGGCCGATCGGGCGAGGTCTCGGGCCCGATGCAGGTTGCGCAGGGGCGCGAATCGCGCCGGTAAATCGTGCTTCCGTGCCGGTCCTGAATGCGTTCGATGATCGCCGGCTCGATGCGCGCGCCGCCGTTGACCAACATGCCGTAGGCGGCGGTCAGTTGCATCAAGGTCGTCTCGCCGGCGCCCAGCGCCATCGACAGGACTTCGGGAAACTCGCCGATATTAAATCGGTTGGCGATCTCGGAAATTCGATCCACGCCGATCTTGTTGGCAAGGCGCACGGTCATCAGATTGCGCGATTTCTCGACACCGAGGCGCAAGGTCGACGGGCCGTAAAAAATGTTGCTGTAGTTATTCGGTTTCCATTTCGGCAAACCGGGTCCCTGGTCGATAACGATCGGCGCGTCGAGGATCAGATCAGCGGGGGTAAAACCGTTCTCGATCGCCGAAAGATAGACGAACGGCTTGAACGCCGACCCCGGCTGCCGCTTGGCCTGGGTCGCACGATTGAACTGGCTTTCGCGGAAACTCCAACCGCCGGTCATCGCGAGCACCCGACCGGTGTGCGGATCGAGCGCTACCACCGCGCCCTCGACATTGGGAATTTGCCGCAAGGCAAACCGCGCGGCAGGCATCGCATCGGCCGCGTCGGTCTCCACGGCCTGTGTATCGTCTTCCTCGGCGGGTACCGCCTCGACCAGGACCACGTCCCCGACCGCGAGGACTTGATCGACCGCCGTCGGCTCGTTGCCGAAGCGCTGATTGGGCAGCGATTTACGCGCCCATTTCATTTCTTCGAAATGTATTTCGCCGGTTTGCTCATCCGCGAAGCCGACGTGGGCCCGATCGATCGCCAGCTCGAGCACGACGGCAAGGCGCCACGGCTGGGCGCCCGCCGGCGTGGTCATTTCGGTCAGGCGGGCGGCCCAACCCTCGAGCTCGTCCCAATGCTGCACCGGACCTCGCCAGCCATGGCGGCGGTCGTACGAAATCAGCCCGTCGCGCAGGGTTCGTTGCGCGATGTCCTGATACTCCGGATTCATCGTGGTGCGAACCGACAATCCGCCTTGATACAAAGCCAGCTCACCATAGCGGCGCTCGAGTTCGCGGCGTACCTCCTCGGCGAAATACGGCGCGTGGGCGTTTCTGGTCTGGTCGCGCGGCAGCATCGTCACCGGATCGGCCATGGCGACCGCTGCTTCGTCCTGCGAGATGTGGCCGTCGATGACCATCCGCCCGAGCACATAATCGCGGCGGATGCGCGCCGCGGCGGCCTCGCGCACCGGATGATAATTGTTCGGCGCCTTGGGCAGGCCGGCCAAAAACGCCATCTCGGATATCGTCAGCTCGTCGAGCGATTTGTCGAAATAGTTGAGCGCCGCCGCGGCAACGCCGTAGGCCCGCTGGCCGAGAAAATTTTCATTGAGATAGAGTTCGAGAATGCGGTCCTTGCTCAGCACCCGTTCCATCCGCAGCGCCAACAACGCCTCACGGATCTTGCGTTCGAGTTTGACCTCGTTACTGAGCAGGAAATTCTTCGCCACCTGTTGGGTAATGGTCGACGCGCCTTTTAGACGTTGGCCGCTGCCGAGGTTTTTCAGGTTTTGGATCGCCGCCCGGGCAATACCCATGGGGTCGATACCCATATGGTCGTAAAAGCGCTGGTCCTCGGCGGACAGAAAGGCGGCGATCAAATGCCGCGGCATCGACGAAATCGGCACAAAGACCCGGCGTTCCCGCGCAAACTCGGCCAATAGCCTGCCGTCACCGGCATGAACCCGGGTCAACGTCGGCGGATAGTAATCCGCGAGCTGCTCATAGGGCGGCAGATCCTTGCTGTAATGATTGACGCCCCACAGCGCCACCGCCCCGCCGGCGAACAGCAGCACAATGCCGAGCGAAAACAGCATTGAAAGTGCTCGCATAATACTCACGTCAATCAGCCCTTCGGGTTTCGCTCGCGCGGGTCGACGGCACCCACGAAAAGGCGCCAGATTGGCAACAATTCGACCATCACATTAAGCGCCGATTGTGGCTGGTTTATGGCCGGTCCGGCTTTCGATCATTGACTTTGCGCCGTGCGGGTGGCGAAAAATTTTTCCGTTGCCGCGACGATCGCCTCGACGATCGGCGCTCTGCCCTTGGGCGTCGCCAACATCGCCGCGTCTTGCGGGTTCGACAAGAAGCCCAGTTCGATAAGCACCGAAGGTACGTCCGGCGCCTTGAGGACGGCGAATCCGGCTTGGCGATGAGGCCGCGACAGAGAGCGTATGCCTTTGTCGGCGAAACTTTCGACAAAGCGATTCGCAACCTCCGCCGACGTATTGTTGGTCTCGCGCTGACTGAGGTCGAGCAATATTGTGTGCACGTCAGACGAATAGTCGGCCAAATCAAGCCCGGCAATGAGGTCTGACTTGTTCTCTTTCGCGGCGAGCGCCTCGGCCTCGGCATCGGAGGCTTTCTTCGACAGAGAATAGACATGGGTGCCGCGCACCGAGGCGTCCTTCATCGAATCGGCGTGAATCGAGAGAAACAACTCGCCCCCCGAATTTCGCGCGATCGCGACCCGTTTGCGCAGCGGCAGAAAAATGTCGCGGTCGCGCGTCATCACCACGTGATACCGGCCGGTCGCCAATAGACGGAGCGCGAGCTCGCGCGCCGCGGCAAGGGCGATTCGCTTTTCATACATGCCGGTCGCGGCAATCGCGCCCGGATCGACACCGCCGTGGCCGGCGTCGACCACGATGACATGCTTGCCGTCGGACCGCGCCGGGAGGTCGGCGACGGGCGGCGCGATGGCCGGTGCCGCGGCGGTCTGCATGGGTCGATTCAACCGCGCCTGTTGCGCGAATGTCGCGGCATCGATTGGCGCGAGATCGAGCACGAATCGATCCGAATACCCTTCCATCGGCTCGATCAGGAAGGCGCTACGGACCGTCACCGGTTGCGCCAAATCGATCACCATGCGCGACTTGCCCGGCTCGAACAGGCCGTAGCGAATATCGGCGATCGCGCCGACCCCGCCATCGGCAAACAGGTTTGGCGCCAAAGCAAACGCGAGTTCGGGGAAATCGATCACCAAGCGGCGCGGCTCGGCCAGCGTGAACAGCGCGAATTCGACCGGCGCCGAAATCTCGAGCACCAGGCGGGTATAGTCGGGATGCTGCCACGCGCGCGCGCCGGTCACGGTGACCGACGGCCCGGCCATAGCCGGCGCCGAGGCCAGGATCGCGGGCACTAAAGATGCCGCGACGAATCGCGCGATCGCCGCCCGAATCGGTCGTCCCCGGCCACCGTTCGCGGGTCTATTCGATCGCCAATCGACCATATTTTTCAGCGGTAAACCCATCCTCACTCCAAGAGGCGTGCCAGCAATGTCAAAATACTGTCATATTGAGATATTGTTTCGCCACCCAATATGGCTAGCGTAAGGACGTTAATCTTCGGTTTCCGTGGCGATATCCATTTCTTGCAGGTCAGCTAACCGGTTGAATCGAGGGTAAATCGCCTACATCGTCATTGTGCTGGCCACTTACAGTGGCGTATGCTTGCGATGTCACCACTCCGAATCGGAGGGCGCGTTAGGCGCCGGATATCCGCCGCGGAGCAAGGAATTTTGGCCACGAGACAGGCTCACCAAACCGTCTCGCGGCGTTACTGTATCTGCCTGACACCCGTATGGCACCCAAGCCATGGAAACGGGGCGCCCGAGGCGCACCGGTCAAGCAGTGGAGAGTTTGCATTGGCGCTACCAAGTCCGATCCGGCATGCCCTCGCGTGCCACCCGGATTTCGTTGAATCGATCGCCGCTCGCGCAGGTGCTGCGCGGCGACGGCTCGACGTGTCCATGATCGGAACGAATGTACCTGCCACAACCCGCGCTCGGGTGAGCCGCCGGACGACTGCTGTCGCCCCGCCGCCAAGAGCGCCGAGGAAATTTGATACATGTCTAAACGAATGCTCATCGACGCGACCCACAATGAAGAGACGCGGGTCGTTGTCGTCGACGGCAAGAAGCTCGAGGAGTTCGACTTCGAGACGTCGACGAAGAAACAACTTAAGGGTAATATTTACCTTGCTAAGGTAACCCGGGTCGAACCATCGTTGCAGGCGGCGTTTGTCGACTACGGCGGCAACCGCCACGGATTCCTGGCGTTCAGCGAGATCCATCCCGACTATTACCAGATCCCGGTTTCCGACCGCGAGGCCTTGATCGCGCAACAGCGCCGCGACGACGAGTCGTCGCGCGAGAGCGAGCCGACGCCGAAAGACGCGGCGCCCGCCGACAGCGACTCCGGCGACGAAGAGACCGAGAAGGAGTCGGAGAAAGCCGAGACCGTCAGCGGCGCCGAAGAAGAAGAGATCGCGCGGCGCCCCGCGATGTTGCCACGATACCGCATCCAGGAAGTGATCAAGCGACGGCAGATCCTGCTGGTGCAAGTGACCAAGGAGGAACGTGGCAACAAAGGCGCCGCACTGACCAGCTACATCTCGCTCGCCGGACGCTATTGCGTACTGATGCCGAACACCACGCGAGGCGGCGGTATCAGCCGGAAAATCCAATCCGGCGAAGCCCGCAAACGGCTGAAATCGGTGGTCAGCTCGCTGGCGATCGCCGAGGGCATGGCGGTCATCTTGCGCACCGCCGGACAAGAGCGCACCAAGGCCGAGATCAAGCGGGACTACGATTATCTGGTTCGCCTTTGGGACGATATTCGCGAGAAAACGCTGGTGTCCTCGGCGCCGCAATTGGTGCACGAGGAAGCCAACCTGATTCGACGGTCGATCCGCGACCTCTACAGCTCGACGATCGAAGAAGTTCTGGTCGACGGCGACGAAGGCTACAAGATCGCCAAGAGTTTCATGCGAACCCTGATGCCGAGCCACGCGAAACGCGTCCAGCCCTATCGCGACCGACAGCCCTTGTTCACCCGCTATCAGGTCGACAGCCAGTTCGACGCCATGCATAGCCCGGTGGTGCAACTGCGGTCGGGCGGATACATCGTGATCAATCCGACCGAGGCTCTGGTCGCGATCGACGTCAATTCGGGACGCGCGACCAAGGAACGCAATATCGAAGAGACCGCGAAGGTGACCAACCTCGAGGCGGCCGAGGAGGTCGCGCGTCAACTTCGCTTGCGCGATCTCGCCGGCCTTATCGTCATCGACTTCATCGATATGGAGGAGAACCGCAATATCCGCAGCGTCGAGCGACGTCTCAAGGACGCTGTGCATTCGGATCGGGCACGCATCCAGATGGGACGGATTTCGAGCTTCGGACTGCTCGAACTTTCACGCCAAAGATTGCGGCCGAGTATTCTCGAGGTGAGCTCCGGGGATTGCGAACATTGTGCCGGGACCGGCAAGGTCCGTTCAGTCGAGTCGACGGCGTTGCACACCTTACGGGCGATCGAAGAGGAAGGCGTGCGGGGCCGAGCCTCGGTAATCAGCGCGACCGTGCCGACCCCGGTGGCGCTTTACCTGATCAACAACAAGCGCGAAGTGCTGGTCGATATAGAAAGCCGGGCGCGCTTCCGGGTTGTTATCAACACCGATGACTCCCCGGCGCCGCCGGAATGCCGTATCGAGACGCTGGAAACCAAATCGACGGATGAGCGTGCCCAGGACGATACCGAGATCGCGGCGCTGGAGGAAAACCGGCAACCGGTCGAGACCGAAACACCGGACGCCAAATCCGAGGACGAACCGCGGCGGCGTAGGAGAGGCCAGCGGCGGCGTAGTGGCGAGGATTGCGAAAAAGATACCGCCGAAGACGCCCCGATCGCGCCGGCGGAAACGCCCGAGGTCGCCGTCGAAGCCTCGCCGAGCCCCGATACCGCCGCGACCGAGGACGAGGCCGGCGGGCCCGATGGAGAACGCACGCGCCGCCGCAGGCGCGGCCGTCGCGGGGGTCGCAAGCGCTCGCGGGCGCGCGCCGCCGCTCAAGCCCAGGAGACCGGTCAGGACGCCGGCGGCAGTGTCGATGGCGGCGAGGCTCAAGACGCGGAAGCGACCGAAATCGCGGCACCGGCCGAGCCCGACGCGCCAGCGATTGATCCGGGTGCCGAGGATTCGGTCGAAGGCGAGATCGTCAAACCGAAGCGCCGACGGCGGACTCGAAAGCCCGCCGCGACGGCGGACTCCGATGCCGCGGAGGTGAGCCCGGATTCGAGCGAGAATGGCGCCGCGGCCGATGCCACGAAAGCATCCGGCGAGCCTGCCGAGCCGGCGAAACCGGTCCGCCGGCGGCGCACCGCGCGCCGACCGCGTGCCGCCGCCAAAAGCGTCGAGACCGCGGATACCGGAAATGCCGCGAACCCGCCCGATCCGTCAAATGGCGGTGTTCGCGCGGACGCTGAGAACCCGGTCGATGGTCCGGCATCGGTCACTCAGGACACGGGGTCCGATGCGAGCGAGCCTCGCCGGCGTGGCTGGTGGCAGAAAATCACCGGCGCCTAGAGCCGTTCAAGGCCGCCAGGCGCCGATCCGGTCCAACGCCTCGGCGATCTCGGTTTCTCCGCCGGCGAACGAGAACCTGACGTATCGGTTCCCGCGCCGGCGGTCGAAATCGATTCCGGGGGTCACCGCGACGCCGATATCGGCAAGCATCCGGGCGCAAAATTCCTGTGAGTCATTACTCAGCCGGGAGACATCGGCATAGATGTAAAACGCGCCGTCGGCGGGTGCCAATCGATCGAACCCGGCGTCCGGCAAGCGCTCCAGCATCAATGCCCGACTGCGCGCATAGCCGGCGACATAGGCGTCCAATTCGTCGCGGCAATCGAACGCCGCGAGCGCCGCGCGTTGCGGCAAGGTCGGCGGCGATATGAATAGATTCTGCGCCAATCTTTCGACCGCGTCGGCAAGGTCGTCGGGCATCACCATCCATCCGAGCCGCCACCCGGTCATCGCGAAATATTTCGAGAAACTGTTCACCACCACGCAGGTTTCGCTCATTGCATGCGCCGAGACCGGATCAATGCCGTAGGTGATGCCATGGTAAATCTCGTCGGATATCAAGCGCACGCCGCCGGCATCGCACCACCGCACCAGCTCGGCGATCTCGTTTTCGCGCAGCATGGTTCCGGTCGGATTCGAGGGACTGGCGAGAATTAAGCCGTCAAGCGGCCCGGCTTGCTCCAGCAGTTCTATCGCCGGCTGAAATCGATGCTCGGGCCCAGCCGCCAACGCGACCACCTCGATGCCCAGCACCGACAGGATATTGCGATAGGCCGGATAACACGGCTCGGCCAGCGCCACGCGGTCGCCAACATCGAAGGCCGCGAGAAAGGCCAGCGTGAAAGCGCCCGAAGCGCCGGTGGTGACCGCGATTTTTTCCGGGGCGACGTCCAGACCGTAGCGATCCGAGGTGTAGGCCGCGATCGCGGCACGAAGCGGCGGAATGCCAAGCGCCTCGGTATAGCCCAGCCGGTTGTCGGCGAGCGCTAGCCGCGCCGCCTCGAGGACCGGTCCCGGCGCGCCGGCCGCCGGCTCACCGACCTCGAGATGAAGCACGCGCTCACCCGCTTGCGCGCGCCGATTGGCGGCGCGGAGAACTTCCATGGCATAGAACGGCGCGATCTCGCTACGGCGACCGACTTTGAGACTCATTGAAAACACTCGGATATTGGGCGAGACAGACTCTCGACCTTGATATGCCCAGTTGTCCTACCAAATCGATTCCCCAAAAGCGAAAACTAATCTAGCTTGTTTTGTTGGACATGGAGGAATGCCAGTGGGATCGCGCATCGCCCGTACCGTCATGCTCGCTTGCCTGCTGTGCTGGGAGTTAGGATCGGCGAGCGCGCGCGCCCAGGGATTGTCGCTACTGCGCGACTCCGAGATCGAGGATACCATCCGCCTGTGGACTGAACCGTTGTTCATCGCCGCCGGCGTGGATCCGGCCTCGGTCCGCCTGCTTCTGGTCAACGACTCGAGCCTTAACGCTTTCGTCGCCGGCGGGCAAAATCTGTTTGTAAATTCCGGATTACTCACCGCATCCGATTCACCGGGCCAGGTGATTGGCGTCCTTGCCCATGAAATCGGCCACATTTCGGGCGGCCATTTGGCGCGCACCGGCGAGGCCCTGCGCGGGGCGCAAACCGCCGGCTTGGTCGCCACCTTGCTCGGCATCGGTCTCATCGCGCTCGGCGCCGCGACCGGCAACAGCGAAGGCGCCAAGGCCGGCGGTGCCGTCATCGCCGGCGGACAATCCGCCGGCCAAAGGACATTCCTCGCCTACACCCGAACCCAGGAACGCTCGGCCGACCAGGCCGCGGTCGATGTCCTTGACCGCACTCATCAATCGTCCGCCGGCATGTTGGCTTTCATGGAAAAGCTCGCCGACCAGGAGCTCCTCGCGGTCTCGCGCCAGGATCCCTATGTGCGCAGCCATCCGCTGACCTACGACCGCATCGAATTTTTGCGCGAGCACCTGCGAACCTCACCCTGGTCCGACGTTCCGGACCGGCCGCAAGACGTCGTCCGCCACCAACGCATGCGGGCCAAGTTGATCGGCTTTATCGAGCGGCCTCACCGTGTTTTGCATAACTACTACCCGGTCACGGATCAGAGTTTGCCTGCCCGCTATGCCCGCGCGGTGGCCTATTTTCGGCTTTCTCAACTCGACAAGGCGTTCGCCGAGATCGACCGCTTGATCGCCGAGTCGCCAAGCGATCCGTACTTTCTGGAACTCAAGGGCCAAATTCATTACGAGTCCGGCCAGGTGGCCGAGTCGATCCCGTTTTATCAGCAAGCCGTCGCGCTGCGGCCCCAGGACGCGCTCATATTGACCGCGCTTGGCCAAGCCAGATTGCAGACCGGCGATCCGGCCTTGGTGGTGCCCGCGATCGAGGCTCTCGAAGCCGCGCGCCGGGTGGACAACGAGAACCCGACGACATGGCGCTTATTGGGCAAAGGCTATAACGCGATTGGCGACGACGGCGCTTCGGCGCTCGCATCGGCGGAGTATTCGCTGCTGATCGGTCGGGTCCAGGATGTCTTTCTGCACCTCGGTCGCGCCGACAGGATTTATGCCGAGGGGTCCAGTGGTTGGCTTAAGGCACAGGATATTCGCGGTGAAGCCGATCAATTGGCGGCCTTGCAAAGTGGGCGCGATCAATAGGAAATTGACCGAGAACCATTGGGTCTCCGATGCCACATCACGGTCACAATATTGTGTGTCAATGCGGCTGGTTTAGGGATTGGGGTTGTTCGCAAAGGCATTTCCGACCATTTTACCGATCGTGGCGGCGGTTTTGGTGATTGTGGCACCCGGTATGACCGTTGGTGTCCAACCCTATTTGATTCGAAAGGCAGTTCATGTTTAACGACCCCCAATCGGCGGCACCCGAGATTTCGATCGTGCAAACCGTGCTGCGCCGCGCCACGGCGCTATTGATGGCGACGCTTCTCTTCGCGGCGACCGCGTCGAGCGTGACCGCCGCGGACGAGAGTCTAAGCGAAGCCCAGGTCGAGGCGATCGAGGCTTTGATCCAGCGCTATATCGAGCAGTATCCCGACCGCATTCTCGACTCGGTGCGTGCCTATCGGGAGAAAAAAGAGGCGCAAGCGAAGAATGAGGCGCAAAACAATATCGTCGCGCTGAGAGAGGAAATTCTCAACGATCCGCACTCACCATTCGCCGGTAACCCCGATGGCGACGTGACGGTGGTCGAATTTTTCGATTATCGCTGCGGATACTGCAAGAAATCGCTCGACATGGTGATGACCCTGATCAGTGAAGACAAGAATGTCCGATTCGTGTTCAAGGAGTTCCCGATCCTGAGCACCGAATCCCGCCGCGCCTCGATGGCCGCGTTGGCCTCGATCAAGCAAGGGCTGTATCTGGATTTTCATTACGCGCTGATGAGCTCGCGCGGCACGTTCGACGATGAACAAATTATGGACATCGCCGCCGAAGTCGGCCTGGACGTCAAACAACTCGCCGAGGATATGGAAGCGCCGGAAATCGACACCTATCTTAATTCGGTGAACGAATTGGCCCGCGCTCTGGATATCGGTGGCACACCGACATTCATCGTCGAAAATCAGATTATTCGCGGCGCCGTCGAAATTGACGCTCTTCGCAAGGCGATCGCCGAAGAGCGCGAAGGTTGATTAAGGGACTGAAAATATGACATTGCGGGTGACCAGGGACCGCGGGATCGATCAGACCGTGGATTTGAAGGACGCGTATGTGGGGCCGGTCATGCGCGGGACGGTGGCCCGGTTGGCGGGCATGCGGATCGCCACGGGCTTGGCGATCGCGCTTTTCGCGGCCAGCTGCAGCTCGGGTCCCTTGCAGTCCAGCCAATTCGGCTTCGCCAACGGCGAATTCGAAGACGTCATCGAGGATCATCCGGAGCTTCTCGCGGTATCCGAAGCGTTCGATCGCTTGGTGTCCCCGGTCCCGAGCGAAGACGAGCGCGAGCGCCAGCTCGACCTTTTTTCCGAGGTCTTCCTGGTCGCCTATACCGATTATGTCGAACCGGTCACCGCGCGTGAGATGGTCGACTTGGCGGTCGCGGGGTTCGAATCCGCCGCCGGCGACGCCAAATTGGGAGAATTGGCAGGCGCCGATGGCACCGGAGCGCCGGTCGGCGCCGAGCGTGTAGCCGCCGATAACCTGATGTCGGCGGGCCTGTCGCGCATGTTGAGCGAACTCGACCCTCATTCGGCCTTTCTCACCGCCGAGGATTACCGCGAGATGAAACTGCGGACCCGCGGCGAATTCGGCGGTATCGGTATCGAAGTGACGATGCAGGATGGCCTGGCCAAGGTGGTCGCGCCGATCGAAGGTACGCCGGGGGACAGAGCCGGCTTGCTCGCCGGCGATTTGATCACCCGGGTCGATGACAATCCGATCATGGGCCTTACGCTTTCGGAAGCGGTGCGGCTGATGCGCGGTCCGGCGGGCTCGCCGGTGGTTCTCGCCATCAAGCGGCCGCCGGCGGAAGAGAGCTTCGAAGTCAGCATCAGACGCGACATTGTGCGCATTCGCGCGGTTCGTTCGCGGCGCGAGGGGAATGTCGCCTATTTGCGGATCACCACCTTCAACGAACGCGCCGAAGAGGGATTACGGCGCGCGATGAAGGAATTACGCAGCGAAATCGGCAACGACCACCTGGTCGGCGTGGTGCTCGATCTGCGCAACAATCCGGGCGGCCTTCTCGACCAGGCGCTTGGCGTTTCGGATGCGTTCCTGTCGGGTGGCGAAATCGTCTCGACACGGACCCGCGACGACGGCGTGGTGCGGCGCTATTCCGCGGTGCGCGGCGACATCGCCGAAGGGCTGCCGATATACGTGCTGATCAATGGCGGATCCGCCTCGGCGGCCGAAATCGTCTCCGGCGCGCTCCAGGATCATGACCGCGCGACCGTCATCGGCGAGCGTTCCTTCGGCAAAGGCTCGGTGCAGACCATCATGCCGATTTCCGCGGGCGCGGCGGTGCGCCTGACCACGGCGCGCTACTACACGCCCTCTGGCCGGGCCATCCAGCTGACCGGCATCGTGCCCGACATCGTCGCCGACATCGACGATAGCGGCCGCACCCGGGAAGCCGACCTCGAACACGCCTTGGCGGCGGAAGCGGAACTCGATGCCAGTGGATCGCAGGAACTCGAGGCCGTCTGCCCCGATGTCAGCGAGGTCGAGGACCCGGTGCTCGCCTGCGCCCTGGTGATGATCGAAGAAAGAGCGACCCTGGCGGCCAATCCGGTCGACTAAGCGTTATATTAAGCCGCCTGGCGGCGACGTTAAATTAGGCCGCCTAACGGCGACGATGGGTCGGCGTACAGGCGCTTGGGGATCCGCCCGCCGCGATACGCGAGACGCCCGGCCTCGACCGCCGCTTTCATCGCGCGCGCCATCAGCATCGGATCGTCGGCGCTGGCGATCGCGGTGTTCATCAGCACCGCCTCACACCCCAGTTCCATTGCCTCCGCCGCGTCCGAGGCAGTGCCGACACCGGCATCGACGATCACCGGAACCTTGGCGTTTTCGATGATGATGCGAATATTAACCGGATTCTGCAGCCCCAATCCGGACCCGATCGGCGCCCCGAGCGGCATGATCGCACAACATCCGATCTCCTCCAGCCGCTTGGCCATGATCGGGTCGTCGCTGCAATACACCATCACCTGGAAGCCGTCCGCGATCAGGGTTTCGGCGGCGGAAAGGGTTTCCACCATGTTCGGGTATAGCGTCTGCTGGTCGCCGAGGACCTCGAGCTTGACCAGATCCCAGCCTCCCGCCTCGCGCGCCAGTCGCAGCGTCCGCAGGGCATCCTCGGCGGTGAAACAGCCCGCGGTATTGGGCAGGTAGACGAATTTTTTCGGATCGACGAAATCGCTCAGCATCGGCACGTCGGGGTCGGTCACATTGACCCGGCGCAATGCCACGGTGACCATTTCGGCGCCCGATGCCGCGAGCGCGGCGGCGGTCTCGGCGAAATCCTTGTACTTCCCGGTGCCGATGATCAAGCGCGAGGTAAAATTATGCCCGGCCACGCTCCAGCTGTCCGAACTCGCGCCATCGGCCGTTAATTCGGAGACCGCGCTGGCGCCGCTGCCGCCGCCGATGAAATGGACGATTTCGAGCGCGTCGCCGTCTTCGATCGAAGTATCGGCGAAGGCCGAGCGGCGGACGATCTCGCGGTTCCGTTCGACGGCGATCTTGCGCGCGTCGAAGCCCAGCGAATCAATCAGTCCGGCGACCGTGAGTGCCGCGCCAATGTCGCGTCCCTCTCCATTCACTACTATCCGCATAAATCCGTCTCCGAGGCCAAATCGGCCGATTGCGATTTCCGCGACCCAGTCGCGAGCCCATACGCGCTCGCCGCTTGCCATTCCGCCGATGACGCATGTTAAACTACGTCCAACTGACTTCGGCAACAGATCTCTGCCGGGGTCACGAGCGGGAAAGATACTCCAAATTAAGGTTGCCACAAGCCCCGACCTGGTCGGTAAGCCGGTGGCATTGACAGCAGGTGATGGGGCGACGGATTCTGATACTCAACGGGCCAAACCTGAACCTGCTGGGCACCCGCCAGCCGGAGATCTATGGCACCGAGACGCTTGGCGATATCGAGTCGGCGTGTCAGGCTCTCGGCAGTGAGCTCGACATGACGGTGGGTTTTCGCCAAAGCAATCATGAGGGCGAGTTGGTGACCTGGATCCAGGAGGCGCGCGGCATCGAGGACGGCATCGCGATCAACGCCGGGGCCTATACCCACACCTCGGTGGCGCTGCACGACGCGCTGACCATGTTCGAGCCGCCGGTCGTCGAGGTGCATATGTCGAACATCCACGCCCGAGAAACCTTTCGCCATCGTTCCTATATCGCGTTAGCGTCACAGGGTACGATCTGCGGCTTCGGTAGCGCGAGTTATCGGCTGGCCATGCTGGCGCTCGATACACTTGTCGCCAAGGACTCGACTCAATGACGGACAAATTATCGGTCGATGACGACCTGATACGCCGCTTGGCCGACCTGCTCGAAGAGACTGGTCTCAGCGAAATCGAGATCAGCGAAGGCACCCAGCATTTGCGGGTCGCCCGTCCGGGTCCGGCAGCCGCGCCCGTGGCGGCGGCGGCGGCGATGCCGGTGGCGGTCGCCGCCGAGCCCGCGGCGGTCGAGACACCGCTCGACGCCACCCATCCGGGCGCCGTGGTGTCGCCGATGGTGGGCACGGTGTTTCTAGCACCGGAACCCGGCGCGCCACCGTTCATCAGCGAAGGCGGCACGGTCGCCGAAGGCGATACCTTGTTCATCATCGAAGCGATGAAGACGATGAATCCGGTGCGGGCGCCGCGCGGCGGCACGGTCAGCAAAATCCTCGTACAGAACGAAACGCCGGTCGAGTTCGGCGACGTGCTGGCGATCGTCGGCTAGCGCACGCGGCGATGTTCGACAAGGTTCTCATCGCCAACCGTGGCGAGATCGCGATGCGCATTCATCGGGCGTGCCGCGAAATGGGTATCCGTACGGTCGCGGTCCACTCGACCGCCGACGCCGAGGCCATGCATGTCCGCTTGGCCGACGAATCCGTATGCATCGGCCCGCCAGCGGCGAAAGCGAGCTATCTCAATATTCCGTCGATCATGGCGGCGGCCGAGATCACCGGTGCCGACGCGATTCATCCAGGCTACGGATTCTTGTCGGAAAACCCCCATTTCGCCGAAATCGTCACCGAGCATGGCGTTACTTTTATCGGCCCGTCGGCGGAGCATATCCGCGTCATGGGCGACAAGCTCGCGGCACGCGAGGCGATGGCGGCGCATGGCGTCCCCCTGGTGCCGGGCACCGACGGTCCGGTGGAAGACACCGCGACCGCGCTCGCCTTCGCCGACTCCATCGGCTACCCGGTGCTGGTCAAGGCGACGGCGGGCGGCGGCGGGCGCGGCATGAAAGTCGCCGAGACCGCGGATGCCCTGCCGGGCGCGATCGACGTCGCCGCGCGCGAGGCGTTCGAGAGTTTCGGCAATGGCGCCGTGTTCATCGAGAAATATCTTCAGGGACCGCGCCATATCGAAATCCAGATCATCGCCGATACCCACGGCAATGTGGTGCATTTCGGCGAACGCGACTGCTCGCTTCAGCGCCGTCATCAGAAGCTTCTCGAGGAAGCTCCCTCGCCCGCGCTCAACCAGGGAACCCGCGACGAGATCGGTGCCACCGCGGTCGCGGCGATCGAGGCGCTGGGCTACGTCGGTGTCGGCACCCTGGAATTTCTCCACGAGGACGGCGCGTTCTATTTTATCGAAATGAACACCCGGCTACAGGTCGAGCATCCGGTGACCGAAATGATTACCGGCATCGATCTGGTGCGCGAACAGATCCGCGTCGCCGATGGCGCGCCGCTCGGGTACCAACAGAAAGACATCCAGTTTCGCGGCCATGCCATCGAATGCCGCATCACCGCCGAGGATCCGGCGACCTTCGTGCCACAGCCCGGGCTGGTGACCGATTACCATCCACCCGGAGGGCTCGGCGTGCGGGTCGATTCGGCGCTCTATGCGGGGTATCGCGTGCCGCCCCATTATGACAGCATGATCGCCAAACTGGTGGTCCATGGCGGGTCGCGCAACGAATGTCTAATGCGATTGCGCCGCAGTTTGGAAGAGTTCGTGGTCGACGGCATCCCGACAACCTTGCCGCTGCATCGCGCCCTTGTCGATGATGCCGACTTCGCCAACGGCCTATATGACATCCATTGGTTGGAGAGATTTGTCGACGACGCCAACTCATAAAAAAAATAGACAAGGAATACCAGGCAATAGACCCATTACGCCCGCTTCAGATCACCGCCGAGACCCTGTTGCGTGCCTATCAATGGGGCCTTTTCCCAATGGGAGAGGATCGTAACGATCCGACGATCTATTGGGTCGATCCGGAGATTCGTGGCGTACTCCCGTTCGACAGCTTTCACGTGTCCCGCTCGTTGCGCAAGTATGTCAGGCGATGCGGCCTCGAGCTTCGCGTCGATAGCGCTTTCGGCGACGTCATCGACGCGTGCGCGGGGAGCGGCCCGGGACGCGTCACCACCTGGATCAATCGAACCATCGAGTCGCTCTATGTCGATCTGTTCGATATCGGTCATGCCCATTCGGTGGAATGCTGGCGCGATGATCGCTTGGTCGGTGGCTTGTACGGTGTTTCGATCGGCGGCGCGTTTTTCGGAGAAAGCATGTTCAGCCTCGAGACCGATGCCAGCAAGGTCGCCATGGTCCATCTCGTCGCGCGCCTGCGGGCCGGCGGGTTTCGCCTGCTCGATACCCAGTTCGTGACCGACCATCTGGCGCGCTTCGGCGCCGTCGAAATCCCCCGCCAGGACTATCTGAGACTGCTCGCCGACGCGCTCAAGGCGCCGAGCGATTTTCATTCGCTGGCGACCGATTCCTCGCCCGACTCTTGGCTGTCGATCGCGATATCGTCGTCGCCGTCATCGTAGTCGGCGGCGGTAAAACATTCGAGCACGATGACGTCGTAGACCGGGTGTTCGAGGGTCGACAGTCCGGGGCTGGCGGCAAACATCCATCCGATGAAGACCGGCTGCGCGCTATCGGTCTCGCCGCGCCGCTCCACCACATCGAGAAATCCAGCGCTGTCGGGCGGCGATTCCGGCGGACGCCTGTGGCACGCGCGCACCACGATATCGAGCGTCCCGAAACGCACCGGCGCCGCGATCCTGGTCTCGATCCGGGTGGTTCGGCCAGTGACTTTGTCGAGGGCTTCGAGGCGCGCGCTGTTGGTCTCGAGCCAGCGATCCGCGAACGGATCGTCGTCACTCGACTGGGCGACGGCGACCGCCGAAACAAGCACCGCACATAGGCCGCAGAAGGCGGCGATCGACCCCTGTCGCCACATTCAGTTTAATCCTTGAACGGTTCTTCGAGGGTTTTCACGAGGGCCAGCAAGACCTCGCGGATTTGCTGTTCGTCGCAACCCATCAGGACCGCGTCTTCAAGCGCTTCGCGGCACATCTCGCGAATTTCGACAATATTTTCGTTGAGAACCTTGATCTTCTCGACACACGCCAACGGCGCGCCGTCGGGGCCGGTCCAGGTCGGGATGACCGCCATCAAGGCCTCGAGGTCATTACTCATGGGAACCGCTTTCGATCTGGGTGTTTTCTTCGACATTTCCGACACGCTTCATGCCCGCGTTATTCCTGTCAGAGTCGACGCTCGACCGTGCCCGCAATATCGGCGACCATGTGCGGAAATTCAAGATGGCCATCGGATTTCAAAATGCCGCCTATTCCGGCTTCCAAGCCTGGTAATCGCCAGTGGCACGATCCCGGTCGCCGCCGGTCAGCAAGGCACCGGCCGGGCGATACGCCTCGGCCGAGCCGGTCTGATTGGGCGCATGCTCGATTTGCCAGGGCCGTTTCACGGGCGGCTTCTCGACCGGCGATTCGGCGAGCGTGTGGGTCAGCCAGCCTTGCCATTCCGCCGGTACGGCCGAGGCTTCCGGCTTGGCGCCATAGATCACCCAGCGGCGCCGGCGACGCCCCTCGGGCGGATTTTTCTCCCGGTAATAGGTATTACCCGCCGTATCGCTGCCGACTTCCTCGCCGAAGAACCACGTGTAGAGCTTGGTTCCGAACGTCGCACCCATGTCGCTACCCGCCTGGTGAAATTTCGCCCGCACACCATCACAATATGGTCCGCCAAGCGGTGCGGACTATCGCACCGACGCGGCCTTTCGTCCAGCGAGCCAACGGGCTAGCGCAGCGCCGCGTGACCGGCATACACTCCAATGCCTTCTACGTCCGTCGGTTTGGAGACCATGCCCATGTTCCGCGATTTCGCGTTTGGTTACATCGCGTCCCTGATTTTCGTTTGCTTCGGACTGGCGCCGGCGGCGGCCACCGGCGATCAATCGACGAAGATCGATGCCGCCGCGACCGCGCTCGAGGACAAGGTGGTCGGCTGGCGCCGCGACATTCACCAGAATCCCGAGCTCGGCAATCGCGAGATTCGAACCGCGGCGCTGGTGGCGGATCACCTGCGCGCATTGGGATTCGATGCGGTGCGCACCGGCATCGCGCACACCGGCGTCGTCGGCGTGCTCAACGGCCGGCGTCCCGGCCCCGTCGTCGCCCTGCGCGCCGATATGGACGCGCTTCCGGTGACCGAGGAAACCGGCCTCGCGTTCGCCTCCACCGTACGCACCACCTACAACGGCCGCGATGTCGGCGTGATGCACGCCTGCGGCCACGACACCCATGTGGCGATGCTGATGGGCGCGGCGGAACTCCTCGCCGGCATGCGCGACGAGATTCCCGGCACCATCGTTTTTATCTTTCAACCCGCCGAGGAAGGCCCGCCCGCGGACGAGGACGGCGGCGCCGGTCTGATGGTCGCGGAAGGCGCGCTCGCCGATCCCCGGCCGGACGCGATTTTCGGGCTTCATATCAGCCCACGCGATCTCAACACGCTCTACTATGCCCGCGGCCCCATGCACGCCAGCGCCGACGTCCTGAACATCAAGGTGATCGGCCGACAAACCCATGGCGCGGCACCGCATCGCGGCATCGACCCGGTAGTTGTTGCCGCACAAATCATCATTGGGCTACAGACCATCCTCAGCCGCCAGATCGACACCCGTAAAACCGCCGTCATCTCGATCGGCAGCATCCACGGCGGGGTGCGCAACAATATCATTCCGGAAGAAGTCGAATTGATCGGTACCGTGCGGACCCACGATGCCGAGGTCCGCACCGACCTCCACGCCCGCATCGAACGCACCGCCACGGCGATCGCCGAAAGCGCCGGGGCCCGCGCCGAGGTGTCGTGGGGACACGGCATTCCGGTCTCCTACAACGAGCCCGCGTTGGTCGACCGCATGCTGCCGACGCTCGAACGCGTCGCCGGCGCCGCCATGGTCCAACTGACCCCGGCGGTCATGGGCTATGAAGATTTCGCGTTCTTCGAGCAACAGGTGCCGGGAATGTTCGTTTTTCTCGGCGCCCGCCTGCCCGGGATCGCCCGTGCCGAGGCCGCGCCCAATCATTCGCCGCGCTTCGTCATCGACGAATCGGCGCTGCGGCTTGGGGTGCGCACATACGCCGCCCTTGCCCTCGATTTTCTCGCCCTTTCGCCGGCGGAATAAATAAAAATCGCGCGAAAGCGCGGCTAAAGAGGTCGAATTTATCGTGTTCAATATTTGAACATCGGCATTTTCCCCACCGAATGTAGCGGCTCAAAAGACACACCTACCGCTATATGTTGTATGATTTTTTCGCGATAGCACGATTTTCTGTTGACGCGGGGACTCGGTTAATGGCTTCATCTAGCGCCAATTGGGCGAAGTCACCACAATATGTTGTGTTTTTGTGGCGGGAGATGGTGCCGTCGCACGAGGTTTGGAGCGGCCTTGGGCAATGCGCGGCACTAAAATTAAGAAAAAACGGGGGACACGAATGCGAATCGCGCGTCATTTTACCAACAAGAACACGTCACCCTATGACGCCATCGCGTTTCGCACGGCAACGAGTGATATCCGTAATCCTGACGGCACGGTTGTATTCAGCCGCGACGATATCGAGGTTCCCGCCGCCTGGTCGCAAGTCGCGGTCGACATCCTGGCACAAAAATATTTTCGCAAGGCCGGGGTCGCCGACCGGCTCGAGCCAGTCAAGGAAGACGAGATTCCCAACTGGCTGTGGCGCCATCGACCGGCCGCCGACAGCGACCAGGAAACCGAAATCAGCGGCGAGACCAAGGCCACCCAGGTGTTCGACCGGCTCGCCGGCGCCTGGACCTATTGGGGATGGAAGGGCGGCTATTTCGATACCGAGGACGATGCGTGCGCGTTCTACGACGAATTGCGCCACATGCTCGCCAAACAGATGGCCGCCCCCAACAGCCCGCAATGGTTCAACACCGGGCTGCATTGGGCGTATGGCATCGACGGCCCCGCTCAAGGCCATCACTATATCGATTTCCGGACCGCCAAACTGGTGCGCTCCGAGTCGGCCTACGAACACCCCCAGCCGCATGCCTGTTTCATCCAGGGGGTCAGCGACGATCTGGTCAACGAAGGCGGTATCATGGATCTCTGGGTCCGTGAGGCCCGACTGTTCAAATATGGCTCCGGGACGGGGTCGAACTTTTCCGACCTGCGGGGACAAAACGAGCCCCTGTCGGGCGGCGGCCGATCCTCGGGTTTGATGAGCTTCCTAAAGATTGGCGATCGCGCCGCCGGGGCGATCAAGTCGGGCGGTACCACGCGGCGCGCGGCGAAAATGGTCGTCGTCGATGTCGACCATCCCGACATCGAGCACTTCATCAGCTGGAAAGCGGTCGAGGAACAGAAAGTCGCCGCTCTGGTCGCCGGCTCGAAACTCGCCAACACCCACCTCAACGCGATCATGAAGGCGTGCCAGACCGGCGGCACCAGCCGGTTCGATCCGGCCGACAATCCGGCGCTCAAATCGGCGATGCGCGCGGCGCGCAAATCGATGATCCCGGAGAATTATATCCGCCGCAGCATCGATTTCGCGCGCCAGGGCTATACCGAGATCGATTTCCGCACCTACGATACGGATTGGGATTCGGACGCCTATCTCACGGTCTCGGGCCAGAACGCCAACAACACCGTCCGGGTCACCGACGCGTTCATGGAAGCGGTGCTCGCCGATGGCGATTGGCAGCTGATCCGGCGCACCGACGGCAAGGTCGCCGAGACCGTCAAGGCCAAGGACCTGTGGGACCGGATGGCCGAGGCCGCGTGGCAGTCGGCGGATCCCGGCATCCAGTTCGATACCACGATCAACGACTGGCATACCTGCCCGCAATCGGGCCGCATTCGCGCCTCGAATCCGTGCTCCGAATACATGTTCCTCGACGACACGGCATGCAATCTCGCCTCGCTCAATCTGCTCGCGTTCCGCCGCGACGACGGCAGCTTCGATATCGACGCCTTCAAGCACGCCACGCGGCTGTGGACCATCGTACTCGAAATCTCGGTGATGATGGCGCAGTTCCCGTCCAAGGAAATCGCCCAGCGTTCGTACGATTTCCGCACCCTCGGACTCGGCTACGCCAATATCGGCGGGCTGGTGATGGCCGCGGGCCTGGGCTACGACAGCGATGAGGGGCGCGCGCTGTGCGGCTCGATCACCGCGTTGATGACCGGCATCGCCTATCGCACATCGGCGGAGATGGCGCGCACCCTCGGCGAGTTCCCGGCGGCGCCGATGAACCGCGGCGCGATGCTCAAGGTCATGCGCAATCATCAGCGCGCGGCGCACGGCATGGTCGAAGGCTATGAGGGCCTTCACGTGCAACCGGTTCCTCTCGATATCGACAATTGCCCGGAGCCGCGGATTACCACCGAGGCCGCCGAGGCGTGGGACGAGGCGGTCGAATTCGGCGCCCACCACGGCTACCGCAATGCCCAAGCCACGGTGATCGCGCCGACCGGAACCATCGGCCTGCTGATGGATTGCGATACCACCGGAATCGAGCCCGATTTCGCCTTGGTGAAGTTCAAGAAGCTCGCCGGTGGCGGTTATTTCAAGATCATCAATCGCATCGTGCCGAATGCGCTGGCCACGCTCGGCTATGACGAGCGGCAGATCGATGCAATCACCGCCTATGCGGTCGGCGTCGGCAGCCTGGCCGGAGCCCCTGCCCTCGGTCACCAGGCGCTGCGCGACAAGGGCTTCGACGACGCAGCGATCGAGAAAATCGAAACCGTGCTCGGCGACGCCTTTGATATCCGCTTCGTGTTCAATAAATGGACCTTGGGCGAGGAATTTTGCCGCGAGGCGCTGAAATTCTCCGACGCTCAACTCGAGGATCCGAGTTTCGATATGTTGCGCGGGCTCGGCTTTTCCCGCGACGAGATCGAGCAAGCCAACACCCATTGCTGTGGCGCGATGACCATCGAAGGCGCGCCGCACCTCGCGCCCGAGCATCTCCCGGTGTTCGATTGCGCCAACCCGTGCGGCCGCTCCGGCAAGCGTTTCCTGTCGTGGAAAAGCCATGTCCTGATGATGGCGGCGGCGCAGCCGTTCATTTCCGGCGCCATTTCCAAGACCGTGAACATGCCCAACGACGCCACGGTCGAGGATTGCCAGGACGCCTATCGCCTGTCGTGGCGGCTCGGCCTGAAAGCCAACGCGCTGTACCGCGACGGGTCCAAGTTGAGCCAGCCGTTGAGCGCCGTCGTCGACGACGACGACGAAGACGAGACGGACGAGGCCAGCGATTTGGTCAGCACCGCCACCGCCATGCCCGAGCGGATCATCGAAACGGTGGTGCGCGAATACGTCACCGATCGCCACCGCCTGCCGCATCGCCGCAAGGGCTACACCCAGAAAGCGGTGGTCGGCGGTCACAAGGTCTATCTCAGGACCGGCGAATACGACGACGGGCAGCTCGGCGAGATCTTCATCGACATGCACAAGGAAGGCGCGGCATTCCGCAGCTTGATGAATAATTTCGCCATCGCGGTGTCGATTGGCCTGCAGTACGGCGTGCCGCTCGAGGAATATGTCGAAGCCTTCACGTTCACCCGTTTCGATCCGAGCGGCTTGGTCGAAGGCAACGACACCATCCGCATGGCGACATCGATTCTCGATTACATTTTCCGCGAGGTAGCGATTTCATACCTCGATCGCAACGACCTCGCGCACGTCTCGCCGGAGGATTTATTGCCCGACGCCGTTGGCGGCGGCGAAAGTCAAAGCAAGATCGTCGACCCGCCGATCTCGTCCGCCGCCTCCAGCCTCACCGCTTTTGTTAGCCCTGGGTTCGTCCGCGGACGCTTACGGGTGCTCGAAGGCGGCGCCTCGACACTGAACCCTGCCAAGCCGGCCGCGGTGGCCGACGAACCGGTAATGACCGCCCAAGCTGCGGCGGTGACCGACTCGGTCACCGTCGGCCAAACCTCGATCGCTGTCGGACTTACCTTTGCCGCAAGCGATGGTCGCCAAGCCCAGCTCGCCGAGGCGCGCATCAAGGGCTACGAAGGCGACCCTTGCACCGATTGCGGCAACTTCACCCTGGTACGCAACGGGACCTGCCTGAAATGCGACACCTGTGGCGGTACCAGTGGGTGCTCCTAGTATGCCAGGAGCACAACTACAACTGCACCACCCCGTTCCCGCGGGGTCGGCATGGTCCGCGCCAGCGGACCCTCACTGCCTGTGCAGCCACTCTCGAGTGGTCGATTCCTCCTGTGACTTGAGGGGCGCGGTCCGAGGCAGGCACGCCCCTCGTTTTGTCCCAACACAACCATGAGGCCGCTTTGAAATGACCGACAATCTCGCCGCCGCGGGAGTCCCAACGCGGTCGCCCGGTGCCGAAATCGAGGTCGAGCGTCTGTTCGAAGTCACCTATCTGGCGCCAGAATCCCACGGCCGCACCATCCTGGTTCTCAATCACGGCACGATTTCGAATGGCACCAAGGGAAGCGCCCGCGCCATCGGGATTTACGATCTCACCGGGAAAGGCACGGCGCTCAACCTCAAATTCGCCCTGCTGCTTGGCGGACGCCATGGCGGCGACAATAGCAAACCGCTGAACCCGATCCTGGTTCGCATCACCGTGCCGCTCGAGGCGACCGACCATACGTTCACCACCGACACCACCGCCGGCCGGGTTCGCCTTCGCCTGCGCCGGATTTGGGAATACCCCAAGGAGGCTGCGGAAATTTCCGAGCCCGAAACGACTCCCGCCTGATGCCGATCGAGCCTAGTCTTGCGCTCGGCCACGAATTGCCCGAATACGGCTATAGCTACACCCCGGACCAAGTCATTCTTTATCACCTCGGGATCGGCGCCGGGGTGCCCGCCACCGCCGCGGGCGAACTCGCCTACACCTACGAAAAAGACCTCAAGGTGCTTCCCAGCTTCGCGGTGATTCCGCCGATGCGCTCGGGCAAACACCTCAATTCGGTTCCCGGCCTCGACTTCGACTACGCCAAGATGCTGCACGGCGAGCAGGCGCTCGAGCTGCACCGGCCGATCCCGACATCGGGAACGGTGGTCAATCAGAGCCGGGTCGCCGAAATTTGGGACAAAGGCAAGGCCGCCGTCGTGGTGCAGGAAATCGTCAGCACCGACGAGACCGGCGCGCCGCTGTTCACCACTCGATCGACCCTCTTCATGCGCGGCGCCGGCGGCTTCGGCGGCGAGCCCGGACCGAAAGCGGTAAGCCTGCAACCCGATCGCGCGCCCGACGGCGTGATCAGCCAAACCACCTTGGCCCAACAAGCACTGATCTATCGCCTGTCCGGCGACAAGAACCCGCTCCACGTCGATCCCGACGCGGCGAAACTCGGCGGTTTCGACACCCCGATCATTCACGGTCTTTGCTCGCACGGCATCGTCTGCAAGGCGCTGGTCGATCAGGTCCTGGGCGGCGACGTAACGCGAGTGAGAAGCTACCGCGTGCGCTTCGCAGGGGCCGGCTATCCCGGCGAGACCTATCAAATTTCCTATTGGACCGAGGGTAACCGTATCCTCGCCAACGCGGCGTCGAAAGAGCGCAACGCGCCGATCATCTCCAACGCGGTGATCGAGCTAATACCGACCAGCATTGAGTGAAACTCACTGCCGCGAGGCAAGCGCGACCGCGCGCCCGAGCTTATGCGAGGCAAGCCTGCGTGGCGCTTGAACGCGCTTTAAATCAACCGGACTGCGCGATGCGCAGGCCGGCAAGCGCGACCGCGCGCCCGAGCTTATGCGAGGCAAGCCTGCGTGGCGCCTGAACGCACTAAAAACCGCGATGGGTCTTACTCATTGCGGTTTGGTATAAATTAGTCCTCGGTATTTTCCTGCAGCTTGGGTGGCAGCTGAACGCGGATGTGCAATTCGCGCAAATGGCGCTCGTCGACCTCGTTGGGCGCGCCCATAAGCAGGTCCTGGGCCTGCTGGTTCATCGGGAACATGATCACTTCGCGGATGTTGGGCTCGTGCGCCAGCAGCATGACGATGCGATCGATGCCCGGCGCGATGCCGCCGTGCGGTGGCGCGCCGAACCGAAAGGCGCGCAGCATGCCGCCGAATTTTTCCTCCACCACACTGGCGTCGTAGCCGGCGATGCCGAAAGCCTTGAGCATGATGTCCGGGCGATGGTTTCGGATCGCCCCCGAACTCAGCTCGACCCCGTTGCACACGATGTCGTATTGGTAGGCGAGGATGTCGAGCGGATCCATCGTCTCGAGCGCCGCCATGCCGCCCTGCGGCATCGAGAACGGGTTGTGACTGAATTCGACCTCGCCGGTCTGCTCGTCACGCTCGTAAAGCGGAAAATCGACGGTCCAGCAAAACCGGAACACGTCCTTTTCCAGCAGGTCGAGTTGGTCGCCGAGCCGAGTCCGCACTTGGCCGGCAAACGCCGCCGCCTGCTTCGGTTTCATGCAGGCGAAGAACACCGCGTCGCCCGGGCCGACACCGGCGGCCTCGCGGATCGCCGCCTGCGCGTTCTCGGGAACGAACTTGGCGATCGGCCCCTTGCCCACGCCGTCCTCGCCAAAGGTGATATAGCCGAGCCCCGGCGCGCCTTCGTCGCGCGCCCAGTCGTTGAGCTTGTCGAAGAAACTGCGCGGCCGCGACGCCGCTCCCGGCGCCGGAATCGCCCGCACCACCGCACCCTTGGCGACGGCGTTACGAAACGCCTTGAACTCGACCCCGTCCATCATGAACGCATCGGTGACGTCACTGATGAGGATCGGATTGCGCAAGTCCGGCTTGTCGCTGCCGTATTTCAGCATCGCCTCGGCGAACGGGATGCGCGGGAACGGCAGCGGGGTGACGCCGAGATCGGTGAACTCCTCGAACACCGCGTGGAGCACCGGTTCGATCGCCGCGAACACATCCTCTTGGGTGACGAACGACATCTCCATATCGAGCTGGTAGAACTCGCCGGGACTGCGGTCGGCGCGCGCGTCCTCGTCGCGAAAACACGGCGCGATCTGAAAATAACGGTCGAACCCGGCGACCATGAGCAGCTGTTTGAACTGCTGCGGCGCCTGCGGCAAGGCATAGAATTGCCCCGGATGCATCCGGCTCGGCACCAGGAAATCGCGCGCGCCCTCGGGGCTAGAAGACGTCAGGATCGGCGTTTGGTATTCGCTGAAGCCTTGCTCGATCATCCGCCGGCGAATACTCGCGATCACGTCACCGCGCAGTTTGATGTTGCGTTGCATCGCCTCGCGGCGCAGATCGAGGAAGCGATAGGTGAGCCGCATTTCCTCGGAATAATCCTGGTCGCCGGCGACCTGCATCGGCAGCACGTCGGCGTGCGACTGAACCTCGTAGCCATCGATGCGTACTTCGACATGGCCGGTGGCGAGCCGCGGATTGATCGTGTCGTCGCTGCGCGCGACGACCTTGCCGGTCACCGTGATCACGCTTTCCGCCCGCACCGCTTCGGCGGCGGCGAAATGCGCCTCGCCCTGCTCGACCACGCATTGGGTCACGCCGTAATGGTCGCGGAGATCGACAAACAGGAGATTGCCGTGGTCGCGCTTGCGGTGGACCCAGCCCGACAGGCGGACCTCTTGGCCAACGTCGTCAAGGGTCAACGCCCCGCAGGTGTGGGTTCTAAATGCGTGCATGGTTTGGCTGATCTCGCGATGTCTCCAGGAAGCCGCCACGCGCACGGCGCGACGGCGGGCGGATCATAGAAGCCGGACAGGGGTGTGAAAAGAGGGTTTTCGTCAAACTGGGTATCCACTTCGCTCTCGTATCCCCTACATTTGGTTTCCGAGGCTGCGATGACCGCCGACTAGGCCCTTGTAGGGGACCGGCTCGTGCTGCACCGCCTGCTGGAGCAGTCGGAAGAAAAGCAGGCCACGAG
>JAKZSU010000130.1:0-22343 GCA_047517485.1 Alphaproteobacteria bacterium | reverse complement strand
TATCCGGCAATGAGATGATCCGACTACGCGAGACCACAGGCCAAGAACCGTCCCATGACTGATGTTGAGCGCCGATTCGGCGAAGCCATGTTCGCCATTTATCGTGAAGCCAGGGACATCGGTTACACGCCGCGCATCTTTTTTCGCATGCTGAACGAGAAGGGTGCCCTCCAGACAGCGCGACAGCTTATCAATGCCTCGCAGCCTTCAGACGGCTATACGCGGCTATGGGAGCTGAGGCGGCTCGATTTAAGTGTCGAGGCCGTTGTCCACGATAACGCAGAATGGCACGACCTGTTCACGCAGGATGAGCTTCAGCGATGTAGGAAGCGGTTGACCGACTACGAATATTTCGTGACCGGGTAGGCCATGAGGTCTGTCGCACGTGGTCGAGCCTGCGCGAATATTCATCGGCCACGAGCCCGCGATCAATTCCGCGATCTCCTTGTGCTGAAGCCGGCGCCCGGCGAATCCGCCTTTTTGGCGCGGACGTGGTCGGAGTCGTCGCATGGGGCGCAACGAAGTCTGCCCATGTGGGACCGGGCGGGAGTACAAGCGCCGCTGCAGGACAAGATGATAAGAATACAGTGTCGAGGCGGACACCGGGGCGAGGGTGGATGGGGACAGTCGGAGCCAAAGATACCCATGATGTAGAAGTCGCGCGGTTGCTGCGCGAAGACGGCCGGCGCCGCCCGGTGTGGTGGGTGAGGACGATACGGCGGCGTAGCCGGGCAAATGTTGGTCCAACGCGTGAGCAAGCCAAGCGTGGGCCGAGGTGGCAGCGGAGCGGAATACTTTGAAATGGCCTATGCGTTCGATTTTGCGGTGTCGTTTTCTGGTGAGTGTCGGTCACGCGCACGAGAACTGAGTGAACTTCTTGTAGAAAAGGGAGCGAATGTATTTTATGACGATTTCTACCTGGAATATTTGTTGGGCAAGCGATTGGATGATGAATTTTCTTCAGTTTTCGGGGAAGCCACACGATTTTTTGTGCCGTTTGTGTCGTCCGAGTATGCCCGGAGAGCTTGGCCACAATACGAGTGGAGTGTAGGGAAGTTGGAGGCACAGCGAAGGCATGAAGAATTTATTTTGCCATTGCGGGTAGACGACACCGTTCTTGTGGGTTTGCTTGACACTGTCTGTTACCTCGATTTACGAAGGATGGAATTGAGAGAAGTGGCCAACATTCTCATTGGAAAGCTCGTGGCTTCTACGAGTCCGAGCGAAGTCAGTCCTCGAACACGAAAATGGGTGGTGACTTTTGGACTGTTGATGGGGAACCTCGAAGAAGCGGAGTTACCAGTAGCCGCTCCAAATAGGGTTCCGATGTTATATGACTGGCTTACAGAGGAACTGGTGGATCGATTAGGCCGGACATCACTGTCACAAATTAGGGTGATAGAGGATTCACGAGACGGAGAAACGCTAAGTGTTCGGCTCGGCTTTGACTGGGATGTATCAAAGGGAGCAATGGATTTCGGAGATATGGGTTGGTGGGACCTCTTGGAACTTGCTCCATACGAAGACATTTATGGGCCCATAGATGGAGGGTTAGAGACGGGCTAGCGATCCAGATCTTCGTTGAGGTTGTGGCTTGCGGCACCCAGTCAGCAGCAGCAGGCGGGTCGCCGGCACCGCCGAGGGGAACACCGAGCCGTCGGCCTCAGCATCGTCCAGCACCCGGCCCAGACGCCGGTACTCTTCCGGCGTCAACCGCTCGCGGTGATGCTCACGGTAGCGCCGCACCGACCGGCACGGGCTGCGCCGCGGCGGCGTCATGCCCCCACGCCTCGGCGAGACGGAACATCCTCGCCAGCACATCCACCGTCTGGTTCGCCTTGTCGCGCATCCTGTAATGCAGTGCCGAGACATGCGAACGGTCCACCGCCGAGAGCGCGAGATGGCCGAGCTCCGGCAGGATGTACAGACGCACCACGCGCCCGAAGGTCTCGAGACCGTCCCCGGCCGGCAGTCGACCTCCTCATGGGCCTTCATGTAGCGCTCGGCGAGCTCCGCCACCGTCGGCTCCGGCGCCGGCGCGGTCGGCACGGGGTCCTCGCCGCGCTTGATGCGGTCGATCATGACGACCGCCTGCCGGCGCGCCGCGCATGGTGGTGGGCGTCATCGGGCGCATGTGCCGGCGGCTGTCAACGGCGGGGCGGGATCGACGACATCGAGGCGGCGGAGGTCGTGAATTCGCAATCTTCCAGCCCGGCGCGCCCACGGATGCGCCGCCATGACTGCTGAAGGTGGGTAGGTGCTGACTGGCCGCTTGCCAGTGATGACCCAGGAATTGCCGTCGACGCGGTGGAGCTTTGGCACCCCGGCGCGGGCTTCCGGTCCGAGCGGCACTGCCCGGCCAGTGTGGAATTCGTCGACCACCATTGAGAAGGAGGACGACATGACGGGCGAACCCATTCATTTGGGCAAAGAGCTTTGCGAGAACCTGGACGTGCTCGGGATGAGCCCGGCCGAGCTGTGCCGGCGGATCGAGGTTCCGGTGAGCCGCATCACCGAAATCGTAAACGTTCGCCGTGCCGTTACCGGAGACACGGCGCTGCGCCCATGCCGCGTCTTCGGGACGTCGGGTCAATTCTGGTTGAACCTTCAACAGCTCTATGAGCTGCGGCACGCGGAGGAGAGGAAGGGTGCGGCGATCACCTGCGTGCCTTCGCCTGACGGTGATTACCGGTCCTGGGCGCGGGGCCGACATTCGGCCATCACCGTTGCGGCAGCCGCCCGAAAGGTCATTTATGAGTGCCGGGTTCGCGGGAAGCGATGGTTGTGCGGTGGTGGTGAACGACGACAAATACGGACCAGCGTGCGCGGGAGTTGGATTGAATCCGCTTGCCTTTTGCTTACGGATAAAATCGGACCGGATCAGAGGCGGGCTAGATTGAACGCGGGCTTCTTGAATTAGCTTTTGTTATAAATGTGTTATGATGCGATTGTCAGTACGTCTCGGCTCCGGAGGATTTTCTGACGCCGAAGCCGGCGAGATCGCGGTCCCAGTAGACGGCGTCCCTGCCGGTCACCGGCAGGGCGGCGACGCTGCGGGCGGTGAGGCGGAGGGTGCTTCTTTTCGGCATGGCGATCCCCGACGCGAAGCCCGGACCCGAGCTGAGGGACCGGAGCGTGTAATCAAGCCGCAAACGTGCGGCATCAATCCGTGGGGGTAGCTTAGGGTAGGCGTGTCTTCATTTCAAGGGGTCGGGAACGGCGGCGGGACAAAAAATGCTAAACAATACGGTCAGTTAGGCATCGCATGGCACTGTAAGGACTCGACTGGCACCGGGAGGAAATTAACGCCTGTCTTAGGAAAGTGCATTAGCATCTGACGCAGCACACCTTATACCAAGGGTGATGAGGGGGGCAGCCGATGACCAATCCACACGTGCCATATCGCATGGCCGACCAAAGGCCACCCTTGCCGCCGCCGAACGGCAAGCCGCTGATCGTTCATTTGGTGGTCAACGTCGAGCATTGGCGGTTCGACCACGCCATGCCGCGCAAGATCATTCCCGCCCCGCACGGCGCCGAGCAGGTGCCCGACGTCCCCAACTTCGCCTGGGCCGAGTACGGCATGCGCTGCGGCATGCCGCGCATCCTGTCGATGCTCGCCGAGCGCGGTCTTCCGGCAAGCACGAGCATCAATGCGGGGGTCGTCGACGCCTATCCCGCCTGCGCCGAGGCGATGCTCAAAGCGGGCTGGGAATTCATCGGCCACGGCATTCATCAGCGCGCGGTCCAGGGCGAGGACGACGAAGGCGCCCTGATCGCGCGCGCGCTCGAGATTTTGAGCGGCTTTACCGGCACGCCGGTACGCGGTTGGCTCGGCCCCGGCTTGCGCGAGACCGCGAACACGCCCGACCTCTTGAAGGCCGCCGGCATCGACTATCTGTGCGATTGGGTGCTCGACGATCTGCCATGCTGGATGACCACCGAGTTCGGCCCGCTGATCGCGATGCCCTACAATGTCGAAATCAACGACAGCGTGATTTACGCCGTCGAAAAGCATGCCTCGCCGGAAATGCTCCGCCGTCTCGCCGATACCCTGGAGACCTTCGACAGCGAATTGGCGCACAATCCCCGCGTCCTGCCGATCGGCCTCCATCCGCATTTGATCGGCGTGCCACATCGCATCGGCTATCTGGCTCGGATGCTTGATTTGCTCAGCGCTCGCGATGACGTAATTTTCATGACCGGCAGCGGGATCGCCGATTGGTACCAAGCCGCCGACCCGAGCGCGGGAGACTTGGTATGAAACGCCGCACATTCCTCACCGGCGCCGCCGCCGGCACCGCCGCGAGCACGTTTGCCGCGCCGGCGATCGGCCAGGGCGGCGTCGAGTGGCGCATGGTCACCCTGTGGCCGCGCAATTTTCCCGGCCTCGGCACCGGCTCGCAGCGCATCGCCGATGCCGTCGCGGCGATGTCGGACGGCCGGCTGACGGTGAAGATCTATGGCGCCGGTGAACTGGTGCCGGCGTATGAAGCCTTCGACGCGGTGCGCGACGGCACCGCCGAATGCATGCACGAAGCGCCTTATATCTGGACCGCCAAGCATCCGGCAACGGCGTTCTTCTGCTCGGTTCCGGGCGGCTTGACCCCGGAGGAACACGACTCGTGGATCTACCATGGCGGCGGCCAGGCTCTGTGGGACGAACTCTACGGCGCCTTCGGCCTGCGCTCTTTCCTGGCCGGCAACAGCGGCACCAATATGGGCGGCTGGTACAATCGCGAGATCAACACACCGGACGATTTCGCCGGCTTGCGGATGCGGATTCCCGGCCTCGGCGCGGAGGTTCTCAATCGCCTTGGCGCAACCACGATCAATCTCTCGGGTGGCGAAATCCAGCAAGCCTTGCAAACCGGCTTGATCGATGCCGCCGAGTGGATCGCACCCTACGCCGATCTTGCCTTCGGTCTGCACAAGGCGGCCAAGTATTATTACGGCCCGGGGGTGCACGAGCCCGGCCCCGCCAACAGTCTGACCGTCAATATCGAAGCCTATGACGCTCTACCCAGCGATCTGCAGGCGGTCCTTCGCCAAGCCGCGGGCACCGAAACGACGCGGCTCCCGGCCGAGATGCGGTACGGCAACGCACAAGCGCTCGAGGCGTTGCGAACGAAGTACAACGTCGATATCCGCCATTTCTCCGACCCCGTGTTACGCCGTCTGCTGGAGATCTCGCACGAGGTCGTCGCCGAGGTCAGCGCCTATGACGATCTGAGCGCGCGCATTTACCAAAGCTGGTCGACTTTTCGCGCCCAGGCGGTCGCGCTGGCGCCCTACGGCAGTCACGGCTACATGACGGCGCGGGCGCTGATCTAAGACCACCCCGCGATGAGCGTTCCTCATCGCGGCAAGCGCGAACGCGCGCCCGAGCTTATGCGAGGCCAGCCTGCGTGGCGACTGAACGCCCTTAAAAAACCAGAACCCAGTCTCCCCCGATCATCCAGGCTCCACCACCGCCCGTGAGCTCCGCTCACGGCAAGCGCGACCGCGCGCCCGAGCTTATGCGAGGCCAGCTTGGCCGGCGCTTGAACGCACTACAAACCGCGATGAGCACTCCTCATCGCGGTTTGGTAAAAGTCGCCATGGGGCCGAGATCGGCGGCCAATCGTTCGAGCAGATCGAGACCAAAAGTGCTCGGCGCCGCGGCCGGCGCGCGGTCGTGTATCGGGCCGAGATCCATCCGCCGGGCCGCCAGACGCTTGCCATAGCACACCTGGTGGCGGATCGACTCCATGAGGAACAGCAGCAGCAGCGGCAGTAGCGCGCGAAACCGGCGTTCCGCTCCCGCGTCGTCGCCGGCCTGGACGAGATCGTAAATCGCCGCCTGAATATCGGCGGTCTCGGCGCCGGGGATCAGGCCGACGCAGCCGGCGCGGAGCGATTCGGTGAGTTCGATGCCGGCGCGTCCGTTGAACACTTGAAAGGCGCCGTCCGTTTCCTCGATCAACTGACGCAAGTATGTCGGTGACCCTTCGGCCTTGAGCAACGACAGATTGCCGTGGCTACGGCGCAATGTCGCGAACCCCTGATTCGATAACCCGACGCCGAGATAGTCCGGCGCGTTCTGGATGGCGACGGGAAGCGATACGCCGTCGGCGACCGCGCCGAAAAATCGCAACAGATCCGCCTCGCTCGCGCCGCCCGGCGGCGGCTGCAGAATCAGCCATTTCGCGCCGGCGGCGGCGGCACGGCCGAAGGCGATCTGCCCGGCCACGCTGGGCTCGGCGATAGTCACCGCGAACGGCAAGCGCCCGTCGACTGCCTCGGCGACACAGTCGAGCAGATCGCGGCGTTCGCCGGTATCGAGCTTGCCGACCTCGGTGGCGAGGCCAAGCATCGCCAAGCCGTGCGCGCCACTGCCCACCACCGCCTCGACTTGCTTGCGCATGGCGGCGCGATCGAGCGCGCCATCGGCGGCGAACAGTCCGTAGAGCATGGGATAAATTCCCCCGATTTCGGTGTTTTTCGGCACGGCGCGCCCTTTATTCGTTAGGGGCGCAGCCTACATTGCGGGCTCGCGGTTTGCACAGTCTGGTGTCAGCTTGCGTCCGCCGTCGCGACTTGCTCTTCGAATTGCGCGAGCGCCTCGCGGAGATCGGTCTGGGTTTGGGCAGCCCCGGTCTGGGCGTCGAAAACGATCTCGGGGCAGGCATTGGCGGCTGGCGCGGTCAGAGTGAGAGCCGTGGCCGCGGTCAACGCCAGGGTGAAAACCATGCGACGAATGGTGGGCTGGATTAACATCGCTTGTCTCCTTTGCAAGGCGTCTGTTCGGCACGGTCATTGGAACACGTCTTTGTCCAGAGCGCAGTGATTCGCCTCACCCACCGGTTGTTAACAAGGTCACTCATTTTTCCTGGCCCACTGGCACCCGCCCTGGCATTCTGGGAGTGTCACCCACTCATTCCAAGAGTGGTTAAAAATGACCCATTTGACCGATCGATTTTCGCCGCTGGGTAGGAGCGGCGCGCGCCGTCGTGTGACCCCACGTCAAGCGACCCCATGACAAGCGACCTGCGCATCCAGCGACGACTCTTGCTCCCTGGGCAGACCGGCCTGCGGTGCCCCGAGGTGGCTTTTCGGGGGCGTTGCGCCGCTTGCCCGATGGCACCGCATCGCGGAGGCCACGTCGCGCCTGCCCGGAAAGCCACCTCGGACCATCAAATGTGTCATTATTAACCACCCTTGGTATCACACTGGCTAAGTATCGTGTCCGACTCCACGACAGACATCGACGATCCGAATCCGCCGGCACCGCGTAATCGCACCTTGCGGCTCGATCCTGGCGAGACCGAGACTTTGCGCCGCAAGTTGCTTGCCGGTGAAAGCGATTTGACTCGAGAAAATGTACTCGACAAGACCATCCTCGGCGACTGTTTTTGCCGTCCTGCCGCGCCTGCCGCGCGGGTTCGCCGACTTGGCGATTCTCGATCCGCCGTACAATCGCGGCAAGACGTTCGGCGATCGCCGGCACGGCAAACAATCGCTCGACAGCTATTGCGCTTGGCTCGGTGAAATTCTCGATTTGGTCTTGCCGACGCTCAAACCGACGGCCAGCGTTTATGTGTGCGGCGACTGGCAGAGCACCGCGGCGATTCAGACCGCGGCGTCATCGCGTCTCAAGCTGCACAACCGCATCACCTGGGAGCGTGAGAAGGGCCGCGGCGCGGCGCGCAACTGGAAAAACTGTAGCGAGGACATCTGGTTCTGCACCCTGTCCGACCGCTTTACCTTCAATCGCGACGCGGTGATGACGCGACGCCGGGTGATCGCGCCGTACCGCGAGAACGGCGGCCGGCCCAAGGATTGGCAAGAGGCGAAGGACGGGCGTAATCGCGACACCGCGCCGTCGAATCTCTGGACCGACATGACCGTGCCGTTCTGGTCGATGCCGGAGAACACCGAACATCCGACCCAGAAGCCGGAGAAGCTGATCGCCAAATTGATCCTGGCGAGTAGCAATCCCGGCGACGTCGTCCTCGATCCCTTCGCCGGCTCGGGAACCAGCGCGGTGGTGGCGAAAAAGCTCGACCGTCGCTACGTCGCGATCGAGCGCGACGAGGGCTACGCGCTTCTCACCGAGAAACGACTGGCTTTGGCCGAGGCCGATCGGTCGGTACAAGGCTTCGCCGACGGCGTGTTTTGGGAACGCAACAGCAAGCCGCGCAAAGGCTAGAGCCTTTCCAGGCCTACGCAAAAAGACAATTTGGTCCATCAAACCAACTGCATTAAGTCGAATAGGGCTCCAGCGCAAGGTTCGACGGACAACGCGGCGACGATTTGCTATGAACGTGCCGGGCATTACGGGAGACCAGACGTGACGCGCATACCGGACGAAGCCGACGCGCCGACCAGGGCGCTTCTCGAAATCATCAACGAGACCGCGCCGCCGCCGCTCCATACCATGTCGGCGGAGGGCGCGCGCGCCGAGTTCGCCGAGCGCCGGGTGCGCTCCGATCTCGATTCGATCGACCTGGCACGGGTCGAGGACGCGCAGATTCGCGGCCCCGGCGGCGCCATCGCCATTCGCATGTACGCGCCACGTCCGGGGACCGGGCACGGCTTGCCGATGTTCGTTTATTACCACGGCGGCGGCTTCGTGATCGGCGATCTCGACAGTCACGATGCGGTCTGTCGTCGCATCGCCCTGGCCGCCGATTGTCTGGTCATCGCGGTCGATTATCGCCTGGCGCCGGAGCATCCCTACCCGGCCGCGGTCGAGGATGCGGTGGCGGCATTTACTTGGCTGGCCGGCCATGCCCACGCGATCGGCGGCGATGCCAAGCGTATCGCGGTCGGCGGCGACAGCGCCGGCGGTAATCTCGCGGCGGTGGTCGCCCAGGAGATGCGCAACACCGGCGGCCCGAAGATCAGCCTGCAAGTGTTGATCTACCCCGCGGTCGAGCCCCGCGACAGCCGCGACTCGTATAAAAAATTCGCCGATGTCTTTCCCATCGACCGCCCGACCATCGACTGGTTCTATAGTCAGTATTACACCGACCCGTCGCGCACCAGCGAACCCTGGGCCGCGCCGGGGCTGGTCGAGGATCTCTCCGGTCTCGCCCCGGCTCTGGTGCTGACCGCCGGGCTCGACCCCTTATGCGACGAGGGCGCGGCCTATGCCGAACGGCTGAAAACCGCCGGAGTCGACGCGACCCATCACCGCGACCCGGGCACAATTCACGGCTATATGGGCATGGGTAAATTCCTGCCCCATTGCGAGCAAGCCATCGCGCGAATCGGCGCGGTGCTCAAATTCACGTTTAGTGACGGCGCCTAGGCTCGGGGTCCGTTATATCGAGCCAGGTCTGGTTCACATTGTAGCGGTGAAAACCGATCAGGAAGGCACGGATGCGCGCCGGGATCGAATCCGGCGGCACATCGGCGGGCGGGACGAACCGCTCCGGTATCGCGACTTCCGCCAAGGTCTCTGACAGCGTCCGGCCGTTTGCCACCGCGCCGCGCACCCGGAAGGTGAGATCGCCGAGATAATCGAGATAGCGGCCGAGGATGGCGCCGGTGGTCGGCCGGCCGTGGCCCGGAATGATCACTGCCACGTCCAAGCGCTGGGCAAACCGGGCGATGGTGTGGGCGTAGCGCGCCGCGCCGCCTTCGAGCAGCAGCGGGATCGTCCCCTCGCCGACCACCAGATTGCCGGTCCACGCGGTCTTTGAGTTGGGTTCAAAGACCACCGTGTCGCCCTTGGTGTTCCCCGGTCCGAAATGATGCAGCTCGACCGCGCGGCCGCCGAGATCGAGGCTGAGGAAGCGGCGATAGCGAATATCGGGCATTCGCCATTCGACACCCTCGACGACACTTGCATCGCCGCCGATCATCGACAGCAGGAAACTTTTTTCGTGTTCGAAATCCTTCATCGCCTTGGCGGTCGCCTGCGACGCGACGATCGTGGTCTCGGGCGGGAAAGCGTAATTGCCGAACGTATGATCGCCATGATAATTGGTATCGACGACGTAGAGGATCGGCAAGTCGGTGACGGCGCGCACCGCCACCTGGATCTTGCCCGCCATCGTCCCGTTGATATGGGCATCGATGACCAGCACCCCGCGGCTGCCCACCACGAAGCCGGAATTATCGACCCCCGGGATGGTCGAAACCAGGGCATAGACACCGTCCTCGAGTTCCCGGGTCTCGAGCTCGGCACCGGTCGGGTTCAGGCGCGGTGGGATAAAGCCTTCCGGCGCCGCCGCCATATCGAGCGGCGGTCGAGCCTCCGCCAGCGGCGTCAAAACCAATACGCCGATCGCGAACAGGAACGCCGTGATCCAAGCTTGTGGACGCATGCACGTGACCATCATCGCCTCCTCATTCCCGAGTGTGGTCGAATAGCCTATCACCTGAGGCTCGTCGCGGCGATGCTCAGGCGGATTTGGGTACCGAAGCGGTCTCTGGCTTGCGCAGAAATTTGACGATTTCGGTGACGATCGAGAGCGCGATCTCCTCCGGACCGACCGCACCGATGTCGAGCCCCGCCGGGCCGCGCAACTGGTCGAGCCTAGCCGCTGGGCAGGCGCCTTCCTCGGCCAGATCACGGCGCAATTTGGCGATCTTTTCGCGGCTTCCGACCATCGCCACATAGCGCGCCGGCGAGGCCAGGGCAGCGCGCAGCGCCTCGCGATCAAGACGGCCTTGCGTCGCGATGACCACGGCGTCGCCCCCCTCGATGTCACCGTCACTTTCATCGGCGCCGGCGCGTGCCACCGCGAAGCCCACCGCCTTGGCGATGGCGATCAAGGCGTCCGCCACCGGCGAAGTGCCGAAGACGATCAGTTTTCGCGCCGTGCGCATCGGCTCGAGAAAGATCTCCACCGTGCCGCCGCTCGGACAGCTCGATTTGTAGAGCGGCGCGCCATCGACATCGACATCGACTTCGCTCTCGACCTCGTCCTTGGGCCGAATACGCACCATCTGCGGCGCGCCGGTCGACAGCGCTTCGAGCGCGGCGGCACGCACCGCGCCGGTCACGCAGCCGCCGCCGACGAACCCATGCATTTCGCCATCCTTGGTGACCACCGCCTTGGCGCCCGCCTTGGCCGAGGTCAGGTTGGCGGTACGCACGATCGTCGCGACACAGAATTCCTCGCCCTTGGCGCGCAACTGCTCGATCAAATCCAGCGTGACGGTGGCATGGGTCATCGCCTTCTCCACTAAAGTCGCGCCAAGTCGTGTTCGATCGCCGCTAACGATTCCAAGGTGTTGGCGGCGGCGAAGTGATCGATATAGGGAAGCGCCGCCTCCATCGCCGCGGTCACCGGTTGATAGTGACGCCATCCCAGCAAGGGATTCAACCATATCAGGCGCGGCGCCCGGCGCTTCAGTTGGGCCAATTCGCGCGCCAGGGTCGCGGCCGGACCGGTGTCGTAGCCATCGCTGAGGATAATCACCACGCTGCGTGAATTGAGCGTGCGTTTGGCATAATCGGTATTGAAGCGGGCGAGGCTCGCGCCGAGCTTGGTGCCGCCGCCAAAGCCGTCGGCCATCAACGACAGGTTGGTCATCGCTTTGAGCGCGTCGCGTTCGCGCACGACATCGGTGACCCGCATCAGTTTGGTGTGGAATAGATACGCATCGGTGTCGATCCAGTGGCACACCATGCCTTTGACGAATTGCAGGAAGAACCGGCTGTAGGCCTTCATCGATCCCGACACGTCGAGCAATACGGTGATCCGCACCGGGCGATCCGGCTTCGCTTTTCTGACCAAGGTCAGCGGATCGCCGCCATGGCTCAAATTGGCGCGGATGGTCCGCCGCAGATCGATGCGCGTGCCACCCGTCGCCCGGCGGTAGCGCCGCGACAGCCGGTAGCGCATCGCGCGCGCGAGGCGATAGGCCAGCTGTTCGGCTTCGGCGATCTCGCGCGGATCGGTGAAATGGCGAAGATCGGTTCGCATCCGCACGGTCTGATCAGAGGCGATCAAGCGCCCCGGCGCATCGCCGTCGATCTCGGTGTCGCCCGGCTGCTCCACACCCGGCTGATCGGCGCTCTCGGGGCCGGCGTCAAAATGCTCTCGCCAAACCGCGTGGCCGGAGACATGGCTGCGACTGTCGCGCGGCCCGTCCTTATGGACGAACTCTCGCCGCCGCCCCTTGGCGATCCAATAGGCTTCGAAAAGATCGTCGAAGCGCTGCCAGTCCTCGTGCCCGCTCGAAAGCAATATTTTCAGTTCGCGGCGCGCGTCACCGAGCGTCGCCACCGGCGTTGTCGCCAAATGGCGCACCACGTCCCGGGTCTCGCTGGGCCCGATCTTGAATTGGTTCATCCGCAAATGATCGATGAAACCGGTAAGGCGCGCGCCGACCGGCATCGCCTCCACGAGGGTCGGGGACGTCGCGGTCACCGGCTTACGCCGCCTTGCCGACCAGCCGGCCGACCACCTCGGCGGTCACCGCCTTCTGGTCCGCCGCGGTCTTGAGCAGGCAGATCATGCTCGCGCGGATCCGCTCTACGTCATGATCGAGGCCGGCCAGGTCCATGCCGACCAGCGCCGCCGCCCAGTCCAGGGTTTCGGCGATACCCGGCACCTTTTCGAGGTCCTCTTGGCGCAGGCCCTGGACGAACCGCGCGATCTGCTCGGCCAAGGCGTACTCGATCCCCGGGACCCGCGAAATCAGAATCTCCAGCTCGCGCTCCAGGCTGGGGAATTCGACATAGGTATAGAGACAGCGCCGGCGCAGCGCGTCCGAGAGCTCACGGGTGCCGTTCGACGTCAACACCACGTGGGGAATGCTGACCGCGGATATCGTGCCGAGCTCGGGCACCGTAATCTGAAAATCGGAGAGAATTTCGAGCAGGTAAGCCTCGAACTCCTCGTCGGCGCGGTCGATCTCGTCGATCAGCAGAACCGGCGCCTGGGTCTGGCTGATCGCCTCGAGCAACGGGCGCTTGAGCAAATAGTCCTCGGAGAATATTCGCGATTCGACCGCCGACGCGGAGGTCTCCTCGCGCTCGCTCGCCTTGATCGCCAGCAGCTGCCGCTGATAGTTCCACTCGTAGATCGCATTGTTGGCGTCGAGCCCCTCGTAACACTGCAAGCGGATCAGCCGCGTCTCCAACACCTCGGCGAGGGCGCGGGCGACCTCGGTCTTGCCGACGCCGGCCTCGCCTTCCAACAGCAGCGGCCGGCCGAGATCGATCGAGAACCGTAGCGCAATCGCCAAGTTCTCGTCCGCGATGTAGCCCACCTCCCTGAGGCGCGCGGCGATGTCGAGCGCCTCGGTCACCGGCGGCTTAGCCCGTGAGACCCAGGCTTTGCGCGGTCTTCCACACCCGCCAATGGTCGTGCGGCATCTGGCTGTGAGTGAGCCCCAAATGCGCGAACGCGTCGTTCACCGCGTTGGAGAACGCCGGCACGCCACCGACATTCGGGCTCTCGCCAACCCCCTTGGCGCCGATCGGATGGTGCGGCGAGGGGGTTTCCGTATGGTCGGTCTCCCACACCGGGGTCTCCACCGCGGTCGGCACGAAATAATCCATCAGGCTGGCGCCCTTCACATTGCCCATCTCGTCATAGGTGATTTCCTGGCCCATCGAAATCGCCAGCGCCTCGGTCAACCCGCCATGGATCTGGCCCTCGATAATCATCGGGTTGATCCGGGTGCCGCAATCGTCGAGCGCGTAGAAGCGCCGGACTTCGACCGTCCCGGTGTCGACATCGATGTCGAGCACGCAGACATAGGCACCGAACGGATAGGTCATGTTCGGCGGATCGTAATAGGACACCGCCTCGAGGCCCGGCTCGATCCCGGGAACCGCCTGGTTGTAGGCGGCGAAAGCCAGTTCCTTCATCGTCTTGAACTGCTCGGGATTGCCCTTGACCTGGAAGCGGTCGACATCCCATTCCAGATCGTTGTCGTGAACCTCCAACAGATAGGCGGCTATCATTTGCGCTTTGGCACGGATCTTACGGCCCACCATCGCCGCGGCGGCGCCCGCCACCGGGGTCGAGCGCGACCCGTAGGTGCCGAGGCCATAGGGCGCGGTATCGGTGTCACCTTCCTCGATGGTGATGTCCTCGGCGGGAAGGCCGATCTCGGTTGCCAAAATCTGCGCGTAGGTCGTGGCGTGACCCTGGCCTTGCGAGATGGTGCCCAGCCGGGCGATCGCCGAACCGGTCGGATGGATGCGGATCTCACACGAATCGAACATGCCGAGGCCCAGGATATCGCAGTTCTTGACCGGTCCCGCGCCGACGATCTCGGTGAAGAAGGCGACCCCGATCCCCATCAACGAGCGGGTCTCGCCGGCGGCGAAAGCGGCGCGATTGGCCGTTTGTTCGGCACGCAGAGCCTTATAGTCGACGGCCTCGAGCGCCTTCGCCATCGCCGTCTGATAGTCGCCGGAATCATATTCCCAGCCCAGCGCCGAGGTATAGGGAAACTGCTCCTTGCCGATCAGGTTTTTCACCCGCAGCTCGGCCGGATCCATATCGAGCTTGCGCGCCAGCACGTCGATCATCCGCTCGATCATATAGGCCGCCTCGGTGACCCGGAACGAGCAACGATAGGCGACCCCGCCCGGCGTCTTGTTGGTATAGACGCCGTCGACCCCACAGTAGGCGACCGGAATGTCGTACGACCCGGTGCAAATCGAGAAGAACCCGGCGGGGAATTTGGTCGGATCGGCGCAAGCATCGAACGCGCCATGATCGGCGATCACATCGCACGACAGTCCGGTGATCTTGCCCTCCTTGGTGGCCGCGATCCGCCCCGTCATGTGATAGTCGCGGGCGAACGCGGTGGCGCTCAGATTCTCGATCTTGTCCTCGATCCACTTGACCGGTTTGCCGGTGACGATGGTCGCGACGGTGGCGCAGATATAGCCCGGATAGACCCCCACCTTGTTGCCGAAACCGCCGCCGATGTCGGGCGATATGATGCGGATATTATGCTCGGCGATGTTGGTGATCAGCGAGGCCACGGTGCGCACCGCGTGCGGCGCCTGGAAGGTGCCCCAGATCGTCAGCTTGCCGGTGATCTTGTCCATCGAGGCGACGCAGCCGCAAGTCTCGATCGGTGACGGGTGGCTGCGCGGATAGACGATGAGCTCTTCTGCCACCACGTCGGCCTCGGCGATGGCTTTTTCCGCGCCCTCCTTGTCGCCCGCTTGCCAGAAGAAGATGTGGTTGTGATGCTTGCGCGGCCCGTGCGCGCCCTCGGTCTTGCCTTCGAGATCGTCGCGCAGCACCGGCGCGTCGGCGTCCATCGCCTTGAACGGATCGATGAGCACCGGCAACGCGTCATACTCGACCTCGACCAGCTCCACCGCGTCGGCGGCGATATAGCGATCGGTGGCGACGACGAAAGCCACCTCCTGGCCCTGGAAGAGCACTTTTTCGTCCGCCAACACGGCTTGGACGTCGCCCGCCAAGGTCGGCATGTAATGCAGGTTCAGCGGCTTCAGATCGGCCGCGGTGAGCACCGCGACGACACCGGGCAACGCCATCGCCGCATCCTTGTCGATCGAGACGACGCGCGCATGGCCGTGCGAAGAGCGGACGAAATCGCCGAAAAGCATGCCCGGCTGCTTGATATCGTCGATGTAATTGCCCTTGCCCTGGGTAAACCGGACATCCTCGACGCGTTTGCGGCTGGAGCCCAATCCTTGCAGTTTCTCGGCCCGTTCGGCCGACGAAGGGGTTGCTTGATCTGACATTATTCTGCCGCCTCCTGAACGGAATTGAGTTCCGCCGCGGCCACCCGTATGGCATTGACGATATTCTGATACCCGGTGCACCGACACAGGTTGCCGGCGATCCCGAAGCGGATTTCGTCATCCGTCGGGTTGGGATTGTCCTGCAGCAGGCGGTGAGCGCGGGTGATCATGCCGGGAGTGCAGAAGCCGCATTGCAGCCCATGATGCTCGCGAAACGCCTCTTGCAGCGGGTGCAGCGTACCGTCGGCGGCGGCGATGCCCTCGATCGTAGTGATCTCGGCGCCGTTGGCCTGGCCGGCGAACATGGTGCAGGATTTGACCGATTTGCCGTTGAGGTCGATCGTGCACGCGCCGCAATGGCTGGTGTCGCAACCGATGTGCGGCCCGGTTATATCGAGCGTTTCGCGCAAAAAATGAATCAGCAAGGTGCGGGGCTCGGCCTCGCTCTCGACCGCCTCGCCATTGACCGTCAGTGTGATGTTCAGTTTTGCCATCTGTGCCTCCCGATTCTCTAGCTTGCCCGTTGGGCGGCGGTTTCGATCGCCCGGCGCACCATGACCCCAGCGACATGGGTGCGGAACTCCGCCGGCCCGCGCCCGTCTGCCGCCGGATGGGTGATCGCCTTGGCCGCCTCGACCGCGTTGTCCAAGGCCGCCCCGTCGAGCGTCGAGCCGACGATCGCCGCCGCCGCCGCTTCGGCATAAAGCGGCGTGTCGCCGACATTGGTCAGCGCGATCGACGCTGCCGCGCAAGCGCCGCCTTCCATGGTCAGAATTACCGCCGCCGCCGCGGTCGCGTAATCGCCGATTTTGCGTTTCTGCTTTAGGTACGCCGAGCCATGACCGGCGGGCGGCCGGGCGAAAGTGACCGCGGTGAGAATTTCGCCGTCGGCAAGCGCGGTGAAATACGCCGCTTCGTAAAACTTGCGGGCGACCAGTTCGCGGCTCCCACCCGGTCCCTGCACGACATAGCGCGCGTCCAACGCCTGCATCACCGCCGGCATATCGTTGCCCGGATCGCCATTGGCCACGTTGCCGCCGATGGTGCCGACGTTGCGCACTTGCGGATCGGCGATCTGCAGCGCGGTCTCGCGAAGGATCGGACACGCCGCTAACAATTCCTCGGAGGCGATCACCTCGGTCTGGGTCGTCATCGCGCCGATCGAGATTCGGTCGGTGGAGACCGATATGCCCTTGAGATCGGCGATATCCTGCAGATCGACCAGATGCTCCGGCACCGCCATGCGCAGTTTCATCATCGGGATCAGGCTGTGGCCGCCGGCCACGATCAGCGCCTCGTCCCCCAAGGACGCGAGCACCGAGATCGCCGCGTCGATGGACTCCGGTCGGTGATAATCGAACGATCCGGGTATCATGGCACGTCCTCCCCTAACGTCGTTGAAATTTGCATCAAACAGTAGGCGTGGTCCCGCCAACTCGACGGCGATTGTTTCATGATCAGGGGGCTGGATTGCACGAAATACGTGCTCGGCACACGAAATGCGGGGCTTAGAGACCCAACATCTGCTGAATTTCCGAGACTCGTCCCCGACTCACTGGAACTTCGCGATCTTCGCCGACAATACAAACACCCTTGTCGCCTTGGCGGCGAAAACCGTTGATGTGGTGCTTGTTCACCAGATAGCTGCGGTGGGTGCGGATAAAGCTCTCCGGATCGAGACTTTTTTCCACCCGCGAGATCGACCACGGGCAAAAAAATTCGTCCTCGCCATTGGCGATCCTTGAGTAATGGCCGTCCGCCTGGACGAACAAGATCGACGGCGCCGCCAAGAAGCGCAATGTCTTGTCGCGCTCATAGGGGATCCGCGCCGTCTGCGGCGAAGTCGCAACCGAGCCATCGAATGCCTTCGAATACGGCGCGGCGGCGGCGCGACCGCGCGGCGCCGGGGATCGCTGCTGATCCGCATCCGGCGCGGCGACCTCGCCGGGCACCGCCGACAACAGAAACAAGCCGCAGATCACGAACGCCGCGACCGCGACGATCAAGGCCAAGCTGTTCGACGACACCGCCTGATTTGACGACACCGCGGTCGCCGGCGCGACGCTGAAGGCGGTGAACATCATCGCCGAATAATGCATCGCCGAAATCGACAGGCCGAGCGCCACCGAGCCACCGACGGTGGCGACCAGCGATCGCTTGCGATAGGCCAGTTCCATCGCCAGAATGCTCGACGCCATGGCGATACCGATCGCCAGCAACACGCCGGCGGAATTGTACGAAACCAAACAGTTCCCCGAGATCGCCGACATGCCGAGATAATGCATGCTGACGATGCCGGCGCCGGTGATGATCCCGGCGAAGGCGATACGCGTCCGCGTGCGGGTGCCGAAATGCAACGACATCAGCGCCGAGCCGGTCAGCAGGACGGCGATCAAGGCCGAGCCCATGGTGCGCAGCGGGTCATAGAAAATCGGAATGCTCATCTCGACCGACAGCATGCCGACGAAATGCATCGACCAGATGCCGCCGCCCAAGGCAAACGCCGCCTGCGACACTCGCACCTTGCGCCGCCGCGCGTCGAGCACGCCGAGCCCGCTGGTCAGCCGCAGCGAAGTAAACGACGCCATGATCGCGACCGCGATCGACGCGATGACCAGCGACGGCACATAATGGACCTCAAGCATCGGCGACGTCCGACCTCCCCAATGATACTCACCAATCTTTCGTCAATTGGCCACGATTATCCGACGTGGCACCGCGATAGTATGGCAGATTAATTCCAAGCTGCACAAAGAATGCCCCACCCCCAACGGAGTCTCGATTATGACCCAAGGCCTCAACGCCGTCATCACCGGTTCGACCAGCGGCATCGGCCAAGGCATCGCCGAAGCTTTCGCGAAAGCGGGAATGAACGTCATGCTCAACGGGTTCGGCGACCCGGACGAAATCGAGACCTTGCGCGCGCGGCTCGCCACGACCCATGGGGTCCGCGTCGCCTATCACCGCGCCGACATGACCAAGCCGGGCGAAATTGCCGAGCTGATGGCCACCGCCGAGGCCGACATCGGCCCCCTCGACGTGGTGGTCAACAATGCCGGCATTCAGAAAGTCGCCGCGATCGAGGATTTTCCGGTCGAGAAATGGGACGAGATCCTCGCCATCAACCTGTCGGCGGCGTTCCACACCACCCGGCTCGCCATCGCCGGCATGAAGGCGCGCGGCTTCGGTCGCATCATCAACACCGCTTCGGTGCAGGGGCTGATCGGCTCGCCGTTCAAGACCGCCTATGTCGCGGCCAAGCACGGCATCATCGGCTTGACCAAGGCGGTGGCGATGGAGGGCGCGGAATACGGCGTGACGGCGAACGCGATCTGCCCCGGCATGGTCGCGACACCGCTGGTCGAGAAACAAATCCCCGATCTCGCGCGCCAAAGCGGGCTCAGCGAAGCGGAGACCCTGGCCGATATGCTGGCCAGCAATCAACCGACCCGGCGGATCATCACGGTCGAGGAAATCGGCGCCCTCGCGACCTTCCTGTGCTCGGACGCGGCGGCGTCGATCACCGGCGCCGCACTCCCCATCGACGGCGGCTGGACCGCCCGCTAGGCGGGCGCGGGTATTTAATGAGCAGCCACTAGGCACCGCCAGAAAGCCCTCCCCACTCGCGGGGGAGGGTTTGGGTGGGGGGGGGGGACCGTCAAGTTTAAATTGCCGGGACTATTGCGGCGCCGCGACCACTATTCCGTCCGGCCCGTAGCGCTGGCTGATCATGCCCGCGTGTTCGAACACATCGAGCGCGCCTTGCCACGCCGCATCGGCGATCTCGATATGCGGTGTCCAGCAGCCGAGCGCCTGATAGGCGGCGATGGTTCGGCTCAACGCCGCGGGCGCAACCCCCTCGAAACACGACGCGATAGCGCCAGCGACTTCCTCCGGCGACGACTCGATAACAAACCGCCGCGCCTGGCGATAGGCCCGCATGAACGCCGGCGCCTGATCGCCGGCAAGCCATTCCGGGGTCGCGCTCAAACTGGAAAAAGCGCAAATCCCCACCTGCTCGCCGACCGAGGCCACGACATCGCCGATCCCCTCGACCGCGAGCTGCTGCGGCGCCGGCCCCTGAAGCTGAATGAAGTCGCCCTCACCGCCACGAAACGCCGCCTCCATCGCCGCCGGCTCGCCGGCATCGATGACCTCGATCGCGCCGTAATCCAGTCCGGCGCGATGGCAGCCATATTTGAACATCGCCATCGGCTGCCCGCCATGATCGACCAACACCCGTCGCCCGGCGAGACTCTGCCAATCGAAGTCCGCCGCCGCCTCGCGCCCGGCGACAAAAAACCCATCCCGCTCATTGATCTGCGCGAAATGAACGACCGTCGGCGTCTCACCGCGCTCACGCGCCATGAACCCTTGCGACACCGCCGACTGCGCCACGCTCGCCGCCCCCTCGAGCAACATCGCCGGCGCCGACGAGCCGGCGGCCGGCACCCCGTAAGTCGGTTCGAACCCCTCGGCCTGCAAAAAGCCGTGGGAAAACGTCGCGATGAGCGGCGAGTAAAACGCGGAAAAGCGGCTGAAGACGATATGGATGGCGGTCATGGCTGCTGGCTCGATCTGAGTTAAAGAGGGGCGCAGAATTGCCGATAGGAGTGCGCTGGGCAAGCGGGTTCGCTTTACCTTGGTATCACCGGGAGCACGATGTGCGACGGCCACGCCGCCTCGTGCAGCACCGTGTTGTAAGCGACCTCGGGTTTCAGTCCCTCTTCCGGGCTTGTCGCGGTGTTCAGGTTTCGCGTCCAGCGCGGGAAATTGCTGCTGTGGACGCTGACCCGCAGGCGGTTGCCGGCTTTGAACACCGTGCTGGTCGCCCACAGGTCGATTTCGTAGGTGTAGATATTGCCCGGCTCGATCAGGCTCGGCTTCGCCGGGTCGTCGCGGTAGCGCGCGCGCTGGATGCCGTCGACGATGTTGATCGAGCGGCCGTCGGGCCAGACCTCGCTCAAGCGCACCGTCCAGTCGGTGTCGACCGCCGATGACAGCGCGTGGAGCACGGCGGTGACCGGGCCGGTAACTTCGAGGTCCGCCGCCAAGGGCTCGGAGGTAAAGGTCAGGCTCATCTCGTCGGCGGCGCGGTGGTCCTGCGGGCCACCCGCGATGAACAGCGTGTTGCCGCCAAGCGTCGGCACCGGCTGGTTGGGATCGTAGCGGAAGCTTGCCGGTGGCTCGTCATGGGCCGGCACGGCGCGTCCAAGCCGCCCATCGTTGAGCGAACTGATCGTCCCGGCCGGGCCGGCGCCGAAATAGAATTTGGTGTACTGGGTACGCGCCAGCGGCCATTCGGTCTCATGGCGCCAGACATTGTCGCCCATCACATAGATCAAAACAGGCGGCTCGTCGTCGAGCCCGCTGTCTACGTCGCGCAGCCATTGATCGAACCAGCGCAAGCGAATGTCGTTGTATTGCACGTCGTCCGCGCCGGGGAAAGTCAGGCTGCCAACCTCGGTCACCCCGACATTGCTCGGCCCATGCACCCACGGGCCAATGACGAGACGCTGATTATCACGCGCGAGTTGTGTGCCGGCACGGGTCGCCAAGCCTTGGTAATTCTCAATCGTGCCTTGCAAAAAGATGTCATACCACCCACCCAGGTGATACACCGGCACGGTGAAGCGATGATGTTGCATACCAACATTCTGGCGCCACCAATAGGGGCCGTCGGCCTGATGCGCGAGCCAGTCGTCGTAGAACGCGAGCACCGGCAGATCGCGGAACGCCGGGAATTCGTTGACCGGCAGGTTCCATAGATACGACTCGGGCGCGGCGATAAAATCGTCGATCGCCGCTTGCCCGCCGGGCCCGGACGCCGGGCTGCGTTCAATAAGATCTTTCGCAAACGTCAGCCCGACCCAGGTGGTGACGAAGGCGTGCTCGAACGCGCCGCCGCGATAGATCCAGTGTTTGTGCAAGTCAGAGGCGGATTCGCGGACGAACATCGCCGCGACCCCGGGCGGCTGGGTCGGCGCCAGCATATAGGCGGTCTGGCCGGTATGCGAGCCGCCGACGATACCGATACGGCCGTTCGACCACGCCTGCTCGCCGATCCAGGCGACCGTGTCGTACCCATCGCGCCGCGCCTGCCAGCCGGCATCGCGAAACGGATAGAAATCACCGTCGGATTCATAACGCCCGCGCACGTCCTGGACCATGAACACATAGCCGCGCGCGGCGAAATACGTATGCGCGCCGGCGCGGATCTCCGACGACCGGCTCTTGTTATAAGGCGTGCGCTCGATCAGCGCCGGAAAGGGGCCGGCGGCGTCGGGACGATAAATATCCAGCCTGAGCACGGTGCCGTCGCGCATCGCCACCGCAACATCGGTCTCGACGATAACATCGTAGCGCGCCTCCGTTTGCGCCGAGGCCGTGGCGGGAAGCTGCAGCAGGACGGCGAGCAAGACAAATCGGAGCACTGGCATGGCGGATGACCTCGGAAGCGGATTTCGGAATCTCAACCATCGCCGATCATTGCGTCGCGAGGCAAGATGGGTATTTCGGAAACTGGGTATCCACTTCGCTCTCGTATCCCCTACATTTGGTTTCCGAGGCTGCGATGACCGCCGACTAGGCCCTTGTAGGGGACCGGCTCGTGCTGCACCGCCTGCTGGAGCAGTCGGAAGAAAAGCAGGCCACGAGC
>JAKZSU010000129.1:0-7671 GCA_047517485.1 Alphaproteobacteria bacterium | reverse complement strand
AAGCGGTCCTCTGGCACGGCGGCGAGGCCCAAGCCGCCCGCGACGCGGTGATCGCCATGCCCAAAGCCGACCGCGACGCCCTGATCGAATTCCTCGACTCGCTGTGAGGCAAGGGGGGCCGGCAACCAAACCCTCTATATTCCCCGGCGCTTTGCAACCACCGCCAAAGGGCGTAGCCTAATCCCCAAATCCGGGGGTATTCAACGCCATGGCCGCCGACAAGGGACTGAGAAAGCTCGCCGCGATCCTTGCCGCCGACGTCGCCGGCTACAGCCGCTTGATGGCCGACGACGAACACGCGACAGTGGCGACGCTCACCGACTACCGCGATATCTTCACCACCCATGTCGAGGCCCACCAGGGCCGTATCGTCGACACCGCCGGCGACAGCGTGTTGGCGACATTCGACAGTGTCGTCGAGGCGGTCGAGGCCGCGGTCGCGGTGCAGCGCGAGTTGGCGGCGCGCAACGAGGCGCTCGCCGTCCACCGCGAAATGCACTTCCGCATCGGGGTCAATCTCGGCGACATCATCGTCCGCCAGGACGGCACGGTCTACGGCGACGGCGTCAACATCGCCGCCCGCCTCGAGGGCCTGGCGGCGCCCGGCGGGGTGATGATCTCGGAAGACGCCTACCGCCAGGTCGAAGGCAAACTCGAGGTCGTCATGGCCGACGCCGGCGAACACGAAGTGAAAAACATCGTCAGGCCGGTGCGGGCGTATCGGGTGGCGCTCGATGACGCGGAGGTGGACACTTTAAATGAAACCCAGCTGTCCGCGATATCACTTCGCCGACCCAAGGTGATCGCGAGTTTGGTCGCGGCCGTGGCGGTCTTGGTTGGCCTCGCGGTTTGGGGCCTCACGATCCACGTCGAGGCCCCGCAAATGGCCACCGCCTCGGGTATACCGACCGATGATCCAGTACTCGTTGTGCCGGAGAAACCGTCGATCGCGGTACTCCCGTTCACCAATCTCAGCGGCGACGCCGGGCAGGACTATTTCTCCGATGGCGTTACCGAGGATATCATTAGTGCGCTATCCCGTTTTCGGGAGTTGTTCGTCATCGCGCGAAATTCGACCTTTGTCTACAAGGGCCGCGCCGTCGACTTGCAGCAGGTGGGCCGGGAGCTCGGCGTGGCTTACGTCCTGGAGGGAAGCGTGCGTCGTTCAGGCGAACGAGTCCGGGTCGCGGCCCAGCTCATTGACGCGAAAACTGGCGGTAATTTGTGGTCGGAGACTTATGAGCGCGACATCATAGACATCTTCGAGGTGCAGGCCGAGATCGGACGGCACATCGCGGGCGCGCTTGTTCCGAGGATCGAACGGGATGCATTCGAGCGCACCCGCCATACCTCGACCAAGGACCTGACGGCTTACGAAAACGTGCTGCGCGCGATGGGTCATTTCTATAATCCGACCGTGGCGGGTCATGCGGCGGCCCGTGATTTGTTGGAGGAAGCGGCGCGCCGTGATCCCGACTATGCGCGCGCCCATGCCGAATTGGCCTTTGTCTACCTCGAGGAGCACTCGGAAAGTTTCAATCCGTTGCCGGAATCGCTCGACCGGGCGGGGCGCGCGGGACGGCGGGCGGTGGAACTCGACCCGATTGGCTGGCGCAGCCACTGGGCGCTCGCCGAGTATTATTTTTACACTCACCAGATCGACCTGTTCGAAGCCGCCGCCAAGAAAACGCTTGAATTGAACCCGAATGCCGCGGATGCGCTTTCGCTATTGGCATTTCGCCAGGGACAAATCTTCGGGCTGGATCGACTCGACGAAATCGAGGAGATGATTCGCCGAGCAATGCGCCTCAATCCTAACCATGCCAGCCAAGCCCGCATGCAACTGGCCCGCGCGCTGTTTTTCAAAGGTAGCTACGAGGAAGCCTTGGCCGAATTGAACAAGGCCGGCTTCAGCGACGACTTTCCCTGGAAGCACTATTGGGCCGCGCTGATCCAGGCGCGTCTCGGAAACCTGGAGGCGTCGAATACGGCGGCGGGTATATATCTCGAACTCAGGCCAGGGTCGACGATGGCCTCTCTCATCGAGGAGTTCAATATTCACCCGTCCTATTGGCCGACCTATTTCGAAGTCGCGCCCAAAGCCGGCATCCCGCTGGGCGATATCGACAGCCTGACTGCTGGCACCCACTGACCGCCCACCGCGCCGCCGCCACACTCTGCAAGGCGGGCTTGCAAAAGTAGTCAAAGGCACCCCTTTGACCTCGCCCCACTGCCGACTATCGCCGGGCAGGGGATGTCGTAACCGCCGTCGCCGTTGGCGCGGCTTTCCAGCGCCTCCTCCAGATAGCCGATGATGCCGGCGATCTGGTGTTCGTTCTGCGCCGCCATGAGCGCGCGGGCGCGGACGGTTCCGGTGTCGATGGTCGCCAGGATCTGCATCACCGATTCAACGTGCCACGTCAAAGGGCAGGTCGCGGCGTCAACGTCTGACAAGCCAACCGTCAGAAGCGCGGCGCGCAGCGTCGCCTCGGTGCCGAACTGAAAAAAACTCGGGCCGTGGGGCAGGGACACATCCATCGTCCCCTTGGCGCCGACGGCGGCGTAGATCAGACCAAATCCCGTGTCCGGGGTCGGACCCTCCCACACGCTGACCGCGATCCGTCCGCCCGGGCGCACCACGCGCATCATTTCCGTCAACGCCTTTTCCGGATCGGGCACATGGATGATGCCGTAGCCGCACACGGCTGCGTCGAAGCTGGCGTCGGCGAACGGTAGCACTTGCGCGTCGCCCTGATGGAACTCAGCCCCCGGCACCTGGCGCCGCGCCAAGTCGATGACATTGTCGGCGAAGTCCAGCCCGACCGCCTCGGCGCCGCGCCGCGCCGCGCCGTCGGCCAGATAACCCGGCCCGGTGCATACGTCGAGCAACCGCGTCCCGGCTTTCACCGCCGCCGCATCGAGCGTCGTCTCGACGGTTTGCCGCGTCACCGGACCCAACACATCGACATAGCCGTCGATCGCCCGGTCCCACCCCACGCGTTCGAATTCACGAAACGCGTCTTGATCGTTTGATTTTTCGATGCTCACGTTTGGTCTCCAGCGGCGCGGAAAAGTCGCGATTTGATTTTCCCACCATCGCACGGTCAAATGGGCAGGTCGATACCAACACCAAGCGGGAGAGGGGCCTTGACTGACGCGAGCCCGCCTTGGCAACCAGGCGATCCGGTTGCCGCGCCGTGCGAGGACATCGAGACCGCCAAGGCCGATGTCGCGCGCTATGGCTACTGCCTGCTCGCCAACGCGATCGATCCGGACACACTGGCGGAAGCGCGCGATCGCCTGGTTACCCAGGCCGAGGCCGAACGCCGGGCGAACATCGCCTTCGCCGATCAAGGACCCGGCCAAGCGCCGAAGCGCGATTACGCGGTGGTCGCACCGGACGCGTTCACCGAGGCCGCCGGCGGAGTCAACCAGAGGGTCTGGATGCTGGTCAACAAGGGCCGGGTGTTCCGTGATCTGGTGACCCACCCCAAGACTAGCCCGGTCGTCGAGTCGATCATCGGGCCCAACTACCTGCTCTCCACCCTGTCGGCCAACATCGCCAAGCCGGGCGGGCTGCTGATGGGGCTGCACACCGATCAATGGTGGATGCCGCGCCCGCGTGCCCCCGATGCCGAGCCGGTCCGCGCCGGCGCGATCAAGCGCGGCGAGTATCACGGCGACGACGACGGCGATCCGGCGCGGCCGATTTATCCGCCGGTGGCGTGCAACGTGATGTTCTGCCTCAACGATTTTACCGCGGCCAACGGCGCCACCCGCCTGGTGCCCAATTCCCACCGTACCGGCGCGCAGCCGCGCCCCGACGTGCCGCACGCAGTCCCCTCGATCGCGGCCGAAGCGCCCGCCGGCACCGCGATCATCTTCGAAGGCCGCACCTGGCACGGCACCGGCGCCAACGTCGCCAACGGCCCGCGCCTCGGCCTGCTCGCGACCTATTGCGCGCCGCAGTTCCGCACTCAGGAGAACTACACCTTAGGGATCGACCCCGCGGTCGTCGCCGAAGCCTCTCCCGAACTGCTGGCGCGTCTCGGCTTCAAGACCTGGAATGCCTATGGCCGCACCGGCGACCCCAACACCGCCTACGTCTACCCCCCGGCGCCGTCGATCGGCGAAATGGAGTGATCATGAACAGCACCGATCTCGAGGCCCGCATCGACCGTTTGGAATCGATCGAGGCGATCAAGAAACTCAAGCACGTCTACATGACCTATTGCGACCTCGGCTATCAGCCGGCGGATCTCGGGCCGCTGTTCGTCGACGACGGCGTGTGGACCAGCGCCGCCTTCGGCCATCACGCCGGGCGCCAGGCGATCGAGGAGTTTTTCGGCGGTATCTCGGCGCAAATCGTCTTCGCCGCGCACTTGGCGATGAACTTCGTCATCGATGTCGACGGCGATACCGCGACCGGCAAATGGCGCATCCTGATGCCGTGCACGATGTTCGAGGACGGCGCACATGTCAGCCGCTGGATCCTCGGCGATTATGTCGAGGACTATGTCCGCCGCGACGGTGAATGGCGCTTCGCCAAGATCGACTTTTTGGTCAATTTCGACGTCCCCTCGCTCGAAAGCTGGGCCGGCAAAGAGACCGTGCGCACCTAACGCCTCGGGAGGGCTCCCATGATCATCAAGGATATTCGTACCCACTTGCTCTCGGTCCCGTTCGCCGATCCGCCGCAGACCGGATTCCTTACCCTCGACAACATCGATCTGCTGGTGGTCGAGATCGAGACCGCTTCCGGCGTGATCGGCACCGGGCATCTCCATCCCCTGGCCGGCGGTATGCGGACCTTGGAAACCTGCATTCACGAAATGCTCAAGCCGCTGCTGATCGGCGAGGATGCCGGCGACGTCGAGGCGCTGTGGCAAAAGATGTGGCAATCGACGTTCATTCAGGGCCGCATGGGCATTACGGTGATGGCGATGTCGGCGCTCGATATCGCGCTGTGGGACGCGGTCGGGCGGGCGCAAGGCAAACCGCTTTGGCAGATTTGGGGCGGCAAGGGCGATCCGCTGGCGGCTTATGGCTCGGGCTGTTTCCGCGGCCTCGGCCATGACGGCATGATCGAGAAAGCCGAGCGCTTCGTGGCCCACGGTTACACCGCGATCAAGATGCAGGTCGCGCACCTGTTCACCCACGACGAGGATGTCGCCAACGTGCGCGACATGCGCGCCGCGCTCGGGCCCGACATCGCGATCATGGTCGACGTCAACCAGGGCTGGTCGGCGGACGAAGCGATCACTGTCGGTCGCCGTCTCGACGATCACGCCATCGCCTGGCTCGAGGAGCCGGTGATCGCCGACGATTTCGACGGCTACTACAGAATCGCCGACGCCATCCAAACCCCGGTCGTCGGCGGCGAGAACCATTTCACCCACCACGATCTCAAACCGTTTTTCGCGAGTGGTAAAATTCCCATCCTGCAGCCCGACATCATGCGCGGCGGTTACACCGAATTGCGCGTCATCGCCGCGCACGCCGACCGCGCCGGCCTGACCATCGCGCCGCATATGTTTCCCGAATTGAGCGCGCACCTGGTCGCCTCGATCGCCAACCCGTCGTGGCTCGAGAACATGGGCTGGTACGACCATCTCTGGGTCGAGCCGATGCATTTTGCCAACGGCATGGCGACCCCGCCGGACCGTCCCGGCCACGGGATGGATTTTAGGCCCGAGCTGTTTCGCGACTACCCGTATCAGGGTTAGAGCGCGCGTCCGTAGAGAGAAATCAGCCGTTCCCAATGGCGCTCGGCGGCGGGCTTGTCGTAGCACCAGCGACTGGGAAACGCGAAGCCGTGGTGAACGTCGGGATAGAGCTCCAACTCGCCCCGCGCCCCTGATTGATCGAACAGCCGGCGCAGGTCGTCGACCATGTCCAAGGGCGCCAGTTCGTCATGTTCGGCGCAGGCGATGTACAACTCGCCCTTCGAATTGGCCAAGGTCAGATGCGGGCTCTCCTCGGCATCATCGACCAGCCAGGTGCCATAAAAAGACGCCGCCGCGGCGACGCGGTCGGGGAAGCGCGCCGCCGCCGCCAACGCATACGGCCCGCTCATGCAATAGCCGTGGCAGCCGACCGGCCCGGCCTTGGCCTCCGCGCGTTCGTCGACGAAGGCGAGCATGGCCACGACATCCTCCATCACCGGCGGGATGGTCATTTTGGTCCGCACCGCGCGCATTCGCTTATGCTCGGCGCTATCCTTCTCGAGCACGTCGGGGCCGTAGAACGTGTCGCGCCCGGCACGGTAATAGAGATTCGGCACTAGGACGAAATAGCCGACGGTGGCGAGGCGCCGCGCCATATCCTTGAGTTCCTCGCGAACCCCTGGCGCATCCATCAGCAAGAAGACCGCGGGCGAGGGACCGCCGCGCTCCGGCCAACACAGAAATGTCTCCATCGCCCCGTCGGCGGTGGCGATGTCCAGGGTCTCTTCGATCATGACTAGTGTCCTTCTTGGCGACCCTTCACTGTGATACTTTTCTCCGGCGACAATCAAGTAGGAGGTCGATCATGCAGGTTCAGTCTTTGGGTCATGTGGTCTTGAAGGTTCGCGATCAAGCGCGCGCCGAGGCGTTCTACAACGGCGTCCTCGGTATCCCCATTGTCGCTCGATTGGAGCGTTACGAGATGACCTTCTTCTCGCTCGGCAATCACCATGATCTGGCGATCATGGCGGTCGGCGATGACGCGGAAACGCCACCCGACTCAGCCGTCGGACTGTTGCATGTCGCCTTCAACATCGGCGACAGCCTGGACGATCTGCGCGCCGCGAAGCGCGACCTGGAGGCCGCCGGAATACCGGTTCGGCCGACCGACCACGGCGTTGCCCAATCGCTATATATGCATGATCCCGACGGCAACGAAGTCGAGGTCTATGTCGATACCTCGGACGCCTGGAAGCAAGATCCGCAATTGATCGCCCAAGCCGACCCGCTCGAATTGGCTTAATCCGACGCCGCCGGCTGGTCCGCGATCTCGAGCCCGGCCTTACGCATACCGTCGATCCAGCGTGACCGCATTGTATCGGCTATGTTGGTTATTCGGATCAAGGCCGTTCGCGTCGCGCATTGCCGGTCAGTTGGTATAACTCCAATCGGTGTATCCAGACAGGAGGAGAACATGACCGCTTACGTGATCGTCCATTTCACGGTGAAGGATCAGGAGAAACTTGCGCAATATGGCGCCGGTGCCGGTGCGACCCTGGCGGCGTTTGGCGGTGAGTTCGTGACCCGGGGGACCGTTACCGAAGTACTGCACGGCAGCCACGACCATAAAGGCGCGGTGCTGCTCAAGTTCCCCGACGCCGAGTCAGTCCACAATTGGTACAATTCCGATGCTTACCAGGCCAACATCGCGATCCGTTCGCAAGCGATCGACACCGTCTTTATCGCTATCGAGGAATCCTGATCGCAGGCGCCGACCGCGGGAGCATGTCGGTTTAAAATTTTCGCCCGATTCCGAGCTCGACCACCAAGTCCTGGTCGCCATCGGGCGTCGCGTGAGTGTGGTGGGGAGACCCAAGATTGACCCCGTGCGGTCCCCAGTGCGGTCCCCAGTGCGGTCCCCAGTGCGGTCCCCAGTGCGGTCCCCAGTGCGGTCCCCAGTGCGATCATTGCGGAAAACGACGTTGAGCTCAGTGATTTAAATCTG
>JAKZSU010000128.1:0-25827 GCA_047517485.1 Alphaproteobacteria bacterium | reverse complement strand
GTTTGGCTCTACCTACGCGAACGCTTCCTATCGCTCCGCGTCCTCGACGACACCGAGGCCATCATCGACGCCTGTTGCCAAGCATGGATCGACCTCATCGCAGAACCGGATCGTATGCGAACCCTCTGCGCCTATCCATGGATCATGAAGGTGATTTCATAGGCTCACTGGTATAAAACACCCGATCCCAGTCTGGGGTCGGGCGTTTTGAGTTTTGGCCCGCTAGTACCAAGGGTCGTTATTAACCACCCTTGGTATTACAGCGTGAAAATCGTCGAGCCGGTGGTTTTGCGATCCTGCAGGTCGCGATGCCCCTGTTCGGCGTCGGCGAGCGGGTAGCGGTTGTTGATTTCGATCTTGACCTTGCCGGAGGCGACGACATCGAACAGCGCGCCGGCGCTGGCGACGAGTTCCGCGCGCGAGGCGTTGTAGGTCATCAAAGTCGGGCGGCTCAGGTAGAGCGAGCCCTTGGCGGCGAGGACGCCGGGGTTGAAGGCATCGACACCGCCCGAGGATTGGCCGAAACTCGCCAGCAGACCGCGCGGCGCGAGACAGTCGAGCGAGCCGTCGAAGGTATCCTTGCCGACCGAGTCGTAAACCACGGGAACGCCCTTGCCGTCGGTAATCTCGCGCACCCGGTCGACGAAATTGTCCCTGGTATAGACGATCGGGTGGTCGCAGCCATGCGCGCGGGCGAGGTCGGCTTTTTCGTCGTTGCCGACAGTGCCGATGACGGTGGCGCCCAGCGCCTTCGCCCATTGGCAAGCGATCAGCCCGACACCGCCGGCCGCGGCGTGGAACAGGATGGTCTCGCCCGCCTTGACCTCGTAGGTGCGGCGCAGGAGATATTCGGCGGTCATGCCTTTGAGCATCATCGCCGCCGCCGTCTCGTCGGCGATGCCGTCGGGTACCGTCACCACCGCCGCGGCGGGCATCAGCCGGGCTTCGGCGTAGGACCCCATCGGCGCCGCCGCGTAGGCCACGCGATCGCCGACCGCGATCGTGGTGACGCCTTCGCCGACCGCCTCGACCACGCCGGCGCCCTCGAGGCCCGGGGTAAACGGTGGCTCGACCGGGTACAGTCCGGTGCGATGGTAAACGTCGATAAAGTTGAGCCCGACGGCGGCGTGGCGAATCCGGATCTCGCCGGCCCCCGGGTCGCCGATATCGACGTCCCGCCACGCGAGAACTTCCGGTCCGCCGGTCGACTGAGCTACTATGGCTTTGCACTGCATGATCTTGAATCCTCTCTAAATTCGCGTCCCGACCGGACGATCGGTGCTCGGGTTCATTGTCCTAGACCGGGATAAATCGATGAGCGCCGCCCGGCGCCGGTTCTATCACGGCGGCGGCGGCGCAAACAAATCGTGCTGCCCCTCGAGCGCCAAGAGCTGGCGCTTGGTCTCGATGCCGGTGCCGGCGCTGTAGCCGGTCAAACGACCGTCGCCGGCGATCACCCGATGACAGGGCACGAGGATCGCAATCGGGTTGCGGCCGCAGGCGGTGCCGACCGCGCGCGGCGCACTGGCGACCCGCCGCGCGAGCTCGCCATAACTGATGATGTCGCCAAAGGGAATATCGAGCAGGGCGGCCCAAACACGTTGTTGGTGGTCCGACCCCTCCAACACCAACGGCACGTCGAAGGTGGTGCGGTTTCCGGCGAAGTAGTCGGCGAGCTGGCGCGCGGCGACGGCGGGTGCCGAGCCGGTGGTGGCGGGCGCCATCGAGTCGGGCGCTTGCCAGGACACCGCGGTGACCGCGTCGCGCGACCCGGTCACCGACAGGCGGCCAACCGGGCTATCGACGGAAGCGACCTGCGACGCGGCGACGGTCAAGGTCACGGGCGCGGCGCGCACGGCGCGTCCTGGTGTCCGGGGCGAAGCTGCTGGGCGAGCGCTTCGGGCGAGTCGATTGGCGCCGAACAGGTCTGTCCTGTACACACGTAAACAGTTGTTCGGCCGTCGATTTGACGTTTTCCAAAACCCGGATGATCGTTCGGGAGGGTATCATCGGGGGCCAGCACACTTATCACCTGGACCGCCATGCCGGAGTCTCTGCAAACACTAAGAAACTCTTGTGTTGCCAATGAGTTGCGGTCGCCAATTATAACAATTTCCGCGGCTGTATCGAGCAGTTCGAAACTGTTCATGAATGTAGAAACCGCGGAGCTGTTGCTGTCCACATAACCCGACAATGCACCAACCAATTGGTCGGCCCGGTCTCTGTACGACTGGTCGCGGGTATACAGCGCGAGACGCGCGAGCACCTCCAGGATCATGCCGTTACCCGATGGCGCGGCGCTGTCGGCGGCGGCCTTGGTGCGGACAATCAGGTGGCTGGTATCGTCGGCGGTGAGGAAATATCCGCCGTCTTCGTCATCCCAAAAATGGCTGTCGAGCACGGCCACCCACGATCGGGCCTGGTCGAGATATTGGCTGTCGCCAACCCGCTCGTAGAACGCCAGGGCAGCGCGGGCCATCGCCGCGTAGTCGTCCAGCACGCCGGCATTGCGAGCCGCGCCGAGGCGATGGCTGTGCGAAAGTCGGCCGCCAACCTGCATATGGTCGACAACAAACCGGTATGCCCGCCGCGCGGCCTCGATCCAATCGTCGCGGCCGAACACCGTTCCGGCGGCCATCAAGGCGACGATCATCAGGCCATTCCAATCGGCGAGGACCTTGTCGTCCCAACCGGGCCGAGTTCGGGTGCCGCGCCGGGCGAGCAAACGGGCGCGCAACCCGCCGAGTTGGGCCTCCTCGTGTTCGGACGCGAGACGGGGCACGCGGAGCCGATTGAGAATATTATGCCCCTCCCAATTGCCCCCCGCGGATACATCGTAGGCGGCCTTGAATAGCCGTGCGTCGTCCCCGAGAACGTCTTCGATCTCGGACTCGGTCCAAACGTAGAACCGGCCCTCCACGCCTTCGCTGTCGGCGTCGAGGCTCGAGGCAAAGCCGCCGCCGTCGGCGACCATTTCCCGCATCACCCAATCGACGGTTTCTTCGACCCGGTCGGCGAACAGCGGCATTCGCGTGCGGCGCCAAACCAAGGTCAAAAGGTCGATCAGTAGAGCGTTGTCGTAGAGCATCTTTTCGAAATGCGGCGCCAGCCACAGCGGATCGGTGGAATAGCGAGAGAACCCGCCGCCCAGAGGATCGTAGATCCCGCCCTGGCACATGCGCTCGCAGGTCACGGTGACGGCGCGCGCCAGGGCCTGATAGCCGCTGCGCAAGTAGGCGCGCCAGATAAACTCGAACAATGACGCTTGGGGAAACTTCGGCGCGCCGCTCAAGCCTCCGAGATCGAGATCGACGTGACCGAGTATCCGTCGCGCCGCCTCGTCGAGTTTCGCCATGTTGATAGCGCCGCCGGGATTCGACCGCGACAGGCGCGCGAGTCCGTCGCGAATGGAATCGACATTGCTCCGCACGCGATCCGGCGTGTCGGCGTATATCGCGCCGATCGAGGCGAGGACTTGCGAAAATCCAGGGCGGCCATAGCGCGGTTCCGGCGGGAAATACGTCCCGCCCCAAAACGGCTCGCCGTCGGGCGTAAGGAACATGGTCAGCGGCCAACCACCGTGTTCGCCGAGCAACGCCAAGGCATGCTGATAGATCGTATCGAGATCGGGGCGCTCTTCGCGATCGACTTTGATATTGATGAATCCGTCGTTCATCGTCGCGGCGATCTCGGGATTCTCGAAGCTTTCATGCGCCATCACATGGCACCAGTGACAGGCGGCATAACCGATCGAAAGCAGAATGAGTTTGTTTTCCGCGCGCGCCCGGGCGAGCGCGTCATCGCCCCAGGGCATCCACGCGACGGGATTGTCCTTGTGCTGGAGCAGATAAGGGCTCGATTCACCGGATAACAGATTTTCCGACATCGCCAGTCCGAGTTTCGCTGCCGCATTGACGCCGGTCTCTGGTATACAGTGGCTCTGCCTCGGTTGGGAAGCCCGGCGTGAGGGGCGTATTCTGACAATATTTTGAAGGGATTAAGTGTTGGTGACCCGCGACGACGACCCGGCCGCCTATTTTTCCCGTCACGTGTTTTGCTGCACCAATGTCCGTGCCGCCGATGATCCCCGCGGCTGCTGCGACGCGCGAGGCGGGACGATGTTGCGTAACTATATGAAAACAAAAGCAAAAAAACTTAATATCGAGAATATTCGCATCAATGCATCGGGCTGTCTGGATCGCTGTGAGCTGGGCCCGACGATGGTGATATATCCCGAAGGTGTGTGGTATCGCTGCGAAACCCGCGACGATATAGACGAGGTCTTGCAGGTTCATGTGATCGAGGGCGGGCGAGTCGCGCGGCTGATGCTCCATCCCGACGACGAATAACCCAACGATCATGACAGGCCAGCGCGGCGGCGGTGACGCCACCATATTCGCGCTGTCGAGCGCCCCGGGTCCGGCCGGCATCGCGGTCGTGCGCGCGTCTGGGCCGGACGCTGGCGACGCCTTGGCGGCGACCATTGACGGCGCGGTGCCGCCGCCGCGCCGGGCCGCCTACCGGGCGATCATCGATCCCGCCACCGGAGACCTTCTCGACCGCGGATTGGTGCTGTGGTTTCCGGCGCCGGCGAGCGCCACCGGCGAGGTGATCGCGGAGTGGCATGTTCATGGTGGCCGTGCGGTCGTCGGCGGACTCCTCGAGGCGCTTGGTGCGCTGCCCGGAATGCGGCCGGCGGAAGCCGGTGAGTTCAGCCGCCGGGCGTTTCTCAACACCAAGATGGACTTGACCGCGATCGAAGGCCTCGCGGATCTCGTCGTGGCGGAAACCGAGGCCCAACGGCGCCAGGCGGTCCGGCAAATGGACGGCGTCTTGGGCACCCTCTACGAGGAGTGGCGTCACACTTTGATCGCGGCCTTGGCCCATGTCGAGGCGGCGTTCGATTTTTCCGATCAGGAGCTGCCGGAGGGGCTGATCTCCAGCGCGGTCGCCACCGCAAGGTCGGTCGCCGAAGCCATTCGCGCCCACCTCGACGACTCACACCGCGGGGAGCGCTTGCGCGACGGCGTCCTGGTCGCGGTGGTGGGGCCACCCAATGCGGGAAAATCCAGCCTTGTCAATGCGTTGGCTCGTCGGGACGTGGCGATCGTCAGCGCAAGTCCGGGCACCACGCGCGACGTCATCGAAGTCCATTTGGATCTCGGCGGGGTGCCGGTCACCGTCGCCGATACTGCTGGATTGCGCGATACCGGCGACGCCGTGGAACAAGAAGGGGTCCGGCGTGCGCGGCGCCGGGCCGCCGATGCGGATGTGGTGTTCGCGGTATTTGATGCCGTTGACTTCGACGAGGCGGCGATCGTCGAGGTATCGGATATTCCCGCCGAGGCGCTGGTGATTCTCAATAAAATGGATTTGGTCGAGCAACCCGCCGCCGGTCGGGTTGCCGGGCGTCGCGTCCTCGCCGTGTCGTGCCTGACAGGCTTGGGTCTGGACCAGCTGGTCACGGTTGTCGCGGAGCGTGCATCGGCATGCGTCGGCGAAGGACTCGGTCCGACCCGCGCCCGCCATCGCGCCGCGCTCGCCACCTGCGTCGATGCGCTTGCCCGTCTCGATCATGTCGCGGATGCGGAGCTCGTCGCCGAGGATCTCCGAATCGCGACCCAGGCCTTGGGTCGTTTGACCGGGCGCGTCGATGTCGAGGATATTCTCGACGTAATATTCGCCGAATTCTGTATCGGCAAATAACCGGTCTGTCGCGCGACCTTGAGCACGTCCTTTCCTGATGGAACCGGTTCCATCAGGAAAGGACGTGCTCTAATGTTTCACGTGAAACATCGCGGGCGCGCTCCGGTATTGTCGAAAAGTCCGTGCAAATCTTTGACTTACCGGCGCCGCGCTCCTAAATAGTCCGCCATGAAGATCTATGATGTCATTGTTGTCGGTGGTGGCCACGCCGGATGTGAGGCGGCGGCCGCCGCGGCGCGCCTGGGCGCGGAAACCGTCTTGATCACCCATCGCCTTGAAACGATCGGCGAAATGTCGTGCAATCCGGCGATCGGCGGGGTCGCGAAAGGCACCTTGGTGCGCGAGATCGACGCCCTCGGGGGAGTGATGGGTCTGGTGGCCGATGCCGCCGGCATTCAGTTTCGCGTCCTCAACGCGAGCAAGGGGCCGGCGGTTCGCGGGCCGCGGGCGCAAGCCGACCGCGCGCTCTATAAGGCCGCGATGCAGGCGTGTCTCGCCGAACAAGACAATTTGACCATCATGGCCGGCGCGGTGGCGGACCTGGCGGTCGATGACGCCGGTAACGCCGCCGGCGTCGTGACCGAGGATGGCGAAACCGTGCGCGGCGGCCGGGTGATTATTACCACCGGCACGTTTCTTGGCGGACTCATTCATATCGGGACCGAGCAAAGTCCGGCCGGTCGTATGGGGGAAGCGCCCGAGCACGGTCTGTCGCGGCGATTTTCCGCCATGGGTTTTGCCTTGGGCCGTCTCAAGACCGGCACCCCGCCGCGCCTCGACGGCACGACGATCGATTGGCGGGGATTGGACGTGCAAATCGGCGACGATGTGCCAAAGCCCTTTTCATATCTCACCGCCCACATCAGAAATCCCCAAGTTCCCTGCCATATCACCCACACTACCGAGGCCGGGCACGAACTCATCCGCGAAAATCTCGACCGCGCGCCGATATACTCCGGGGCGATTGGTGGCACCGGACCGCGCTATTGCCCGTCGATCGAGGACAAAGTGGTGCGCTTCGCCGATCGGCCGCGCCATCAGATATTTCTCGAGCCCGAAGGCCTCGACGACGACACGATTTATCCCAACGGTATCTCGACATCGCTGCCGCGCGATGTTCAAGAGGCGTTGCTGAAGACCATTCCCGGACTCGAATCGGCGGTTATGCGCCGTCCGGGCTACGCCATCGAGTATGATTTCATCGATCCGCGCGAATTGCGCCCGACATTGGAAACCCGACGGTTGCCCGGTCTCTATCTTGCCGGCCAGATCAACGGCACGACCGGCTATGAAGAGGCCGCGGCACAAGGTTTGGTCGCCGGCCTCAATGCCGCGCGCGCGGCCTCCGGGGCGGACGCCTTCGTTCTTGACCGCGCCGAGGCGATGATCGGCGTGATGATCGACGATTTGGTGACCTTGGGAACCCGTGAGCCCTATCGAATGTTCACTTCGCGCGCCGAATACCGGCTGAATCTGCGCCCGGACAACGCGGATCTTAGATTGACCGCGAAAGGCGACGCCGTTGGAAGCGTGTCGTCCGAGCGCCGCCGCCGCGCGAAGGAGAAATCCGATGCCATCGATGGCGCGCGCGGGCGCTTGGCGCGGATCCGGGTTACACCGCCGGAGGCGATAAAACACGGATTCGCCGTTCGCCAAGACGGCCAGGTGCGAAGCGGGCTCGATTTGTTGGGCTATTCCTCGATATCGTTTGACGATCTGAAGTCGATTTGGCCGGACTTATCGGATATTCCCGCCGCGGCGGCGGAGCAAATTGAGATCGAATGTCATTACGCCCCGTATCTTGCTCGCCAAAAATCGGAGATCGAGGCGTTTCGCCGCGAGTCAGCGTTGAGCTTACCCCTCGATCTTGATTACGCTTCGATTGGCGGGCTATCGGCGGAGGCCCGGGAGAAGCTTAGCCACGTTCGACCGGAGACTCTCGCCGCTGCAGCGAGAATTCCCGGTTTGACCCCGGCCGCGCTGACCGCGGTGCTGGTCTATCTTCGCGCCCATGAATCAGATTCCCGGCGACCCCGGGTCGGTGTAGCGGAGGCATGACGGCCACGCCACTGTCCGAGGCGGGATTTAGGGCGGCGACCAATGTTTCACGTGAAACATTCGACCGACTCGCCATCTATGCCGCGCTGCTGATCAAATGGCAGGCGAAAATCAATCTTGTCGGTCGTAGCACCCTCGACGACCTCTGGCGCCGTCATATGCTCGATAGCGCCCAGCTTTGGCCATTTATCGATGCGTCGGCGGACTCCATGACCGATCTCGGCAGTGGCGCCGGTTTTCCCGGTCTTGTGCTCGCGATTCTCGGCGGAGAGACCGGCCCAAAAGTGTCGCTGATCGAGAGCGACCGACGCAAAGCGGTGTTCCTCGGCGAGGTGATTCGCCGAACCGGAGCCAATGCGCTTGTCGTTGTCGCGCGAATCGAGGAAAATCCGGTTCCGCCGGCCGCAATTGTTTGCGCGCGCGCCTGTGCCCCACTGGCGAAATTGCTCGGATATACGGCGCCTTTGTTGAGGTCCGACGGCACCGCCTTGATTTTGAAGGGTCAATCGGTCGATGAGGAATTGACCGAAGCGAACAAAGCCTGGACAATATCGCTGACTCGGCATTCGAGCCAAAGCGATCCGCGCGGTCAGATTCTTGAAATAAGGGATATTCGACGTGTCGATGGACGGCGTAGGAGAGCCTAATTTGGCCGGCTCGGCCCGAATTATCGCGGTTTCCAATCAAAAAGGCGGGGTCGGCAAGACGACCACCGCGATCAATCTGGCGACCGCGCTTGCGGCGATCAACAAGCGCGCCTTGGTCATCGACCTCGATCCCCAAGGCAATGCCAGTACCGGCCTCGGGGTCGGCGTCGCGGAGCGGATCCGCACCAGTTATGACGTTTTGATGGGAGAATCGACGATTACCGAGGCCGCGGTGGCGACACTGGTGCCCGGATTGTGGCTGGTGCCGTCGGAAGTCGATTTGACCGGCGTCGAGTTCGAGTTGGTTTCCGAGGAAGACCGCGCGTTTCGTTTGCGCCGCGCCCTTGCCGATGCGGTCGATGCCTATGATTATGTCCTGATAGATTGCCCCCCCGGCCTCGGTTTGCTGACTCTCAACGGCTTGGCGGCGGCGAAATCCGTGCTTATTCCCTTGCAATGCGAATTTTTTGCCCTCGAGGGGCTGAGCCAATTGCTGGCGACCATCGATCGCGTTCGCAAAGGGTTCAATCCGGGCCTCGCGGTCGAAGGCGTGGTCCTGACCATGTTCGATCGGCGTAACAATCTGTCCGAGCAAGTGGCCAACGACGTTCGGAAATACCTAGGCTCGAAAGTATTCGACACGGTAATTCCGCGAAATGTCAGAGTTTCCGAGGCGCCATCGCACGGCAAGCCCGTATTACTCTATGATTTTCGATCGTCCGGCGCCCGCGCCTACATGTATCTGGTCAGCGAAATGCTGAGACGCGAGCAAACTCAAACGACCAGCCAGGAAAAAACCGCGGGAGAAGTAGCGCTATGAGTGCAAAAGAGCGCGGACTTGGGCGTGGACTAGGCGCCTTGCTCGGCGAGGCGGCCGGAGCGCTGTCGGGCGACGAGGGCGGCGGCGGCTCAACCACCCTGTCGATCGCCGATTTGGCGCCGGGACCGTACCAGCCGCGGCGGCATTTCGATGAGGTGGAACTCGAGTCGCTCGCTGGCTCGATCCACGAGCACGGCATTATGCAACCGATATTGGTGCGCCCCGATCCACATAGCCCGGGCGCCTTTCAGATTGTCGCCGGCGAACGCCGATGGCGCGCCGCACAACTCGCGCAACTGCATGACGTTCCAGTGATAATCCGGACAATGGACGATCGGGATGCGCTCGAAGTGGCGTTGATTGAAAACGTCCAACGCGAAGATCTCAAACCGCTCGAGGAGGCCGACGGCTATCGCCGCCTGATCGAAGAGTTCGGCATCACCCAAGAAGAGCTTTCGCGCGCGGTCGGCAAAAGCCGCAGCCATGTCGCGAATGCGATGCGTCTGCTGACGCTTCCGGAACCGGTGAGAAAATGGCTCGAGAACGGCGATTTGACCGCCGGTCACGCGCGCGCGCTTCTCGGCGCGCCGGAGCCGGTATCGCTCGCCCGCAAAGTGGCGGCGAAAGGGCTGAATGTCCGTCAGACCGAGGCCTTGGTCAGGCAAGCGACCAATCCGACCCCGCGCGCGATCCGCCCCGCCAAGAGCGCTGATGTCAGCCGCCTCGAGAATGATCTGACCGAGGCCCTTGGTCTTAATGTCGTCATCGCCGATCGCGGCGGCAAAGGCGAGGTCAAGATTGCCTATAAGGACCTTGATCAGCTCGACTCGGTAATTGAACGGCTGCGCGATACGCCGGTCTCGGTCATCCAACTGCCCGAACGCTGAGCTCGGTAATTCTCATATATAGTTATATTTCAATGCGTTAGAATTATAACTCCGAATTTAACGTCGACCACGAGACCGCATGTTGACCGCCGCGCCAGCGAGTCGGGTCACCACGGTGCCACAGACGGCGACGCCAGGCATGCCGGTGGTTTTGCAGTCGATTTCCGCCGCCAGTAACAGATCGAGGGCCCGCGAGACGGTCTTGACCGTCCAGACACGGCTTTGCGCCGCAAACGCTTGCTTACGCTTGAAGAAAACCGGCGGCCGCAGCGCGGCGGCGGCGGCGTCATGGGCGGTGCCACCGGCGATTAGGGCGACGGTAAAATGGAGGCGTTGGAAGTGCCTTTGCAACCCGCGCACGATGGCCACCGGATGGACGCCGTCGAGCGACAGTCGGGCCAGGGCCCGACCCGCGTTGGTTTGGTTTCCGCCGGCCACCGCATCCGCTAAGTCGTCGAGGGTAATCTCGGCACTATCGCCGACACAGGCCGCCGCCGCCGCTTCCGACACTTCGGCGCCGTCGCCGACGAAGAGCGCGAGTTTCTCCAACTCGGTCCGGGTGACCCGCCGGTCGGCCCCTAATCGGCTCATCAGATAGGCGAGGGCCCCTGGGCTGGGGGTCATGCCATGGCGCTGCAATGTTTCGCGAATGACAGATTCCAGCGCCGCCGCGTCATCGCGATAGCACGCGATCGCCGCGCCGTTGTCGGCGGCTTCGAAGAGGGCGCGCAGTTTGGCGCGCGGCGCCAGATCGCCGGCCTCGACCACCGCCAAGGTATCACCGGTGACATGGTTCAATATCGACTCGAAAGCGGCGGCGGATTCGTTGCCGGCGGCGCGTACGCGGACCAATCGTCGTCCCCCTATCAGGGACTGTGCGGCGATCTCGTCGGCAAGACGCGCCGGATCGTCGGCAATCTGCGCGCCGGTAAGGTCCGCGACACGGAAAGGATCGTCGAGATCATCGACCACGGTGCGGGCCAGGCGGGCCGCGCGTTCTTCAACCAGACCGCGGTCGGGCCCGTAAAACAGCACCGCGACTATGTCGGCGGCGGGCGCCGAGACAAACCGATCGGCGTCGCGGGCCGCGACTTTCACCCAGGTATCCTCACTGCCGGGCCAGGCGGTCGAAATAGAGCGACAGTCCGGTAACGATCTCGCGGCTGATTTCCTTTGCCGCTTGCCGGCCCGCGCTTTGCTCGGCGACCAGACTGGCCAAATTCGCGCTATCGATAATATTGTAACTGCTGACGATGCGAAAACTGTCGCGATGCAGCACGGCGCCGTCGGATTTTGCTTTCAATTGGTAGGTCGCGGTCAAAGCGTAATCGAAGCGGCGAATCTGCGAGTCGCGCTCGGTAATCGACGGAATGTTGTCGCTCGATAATTGTATCACTAAAATATAGCGAACTATTTCACTGGCATCGTGCCGCGCCAAATTGTCGCGAACCCGATTGCGCATGACGACGCCAAGCTCGTGATCGATCGGCGCCACTGCGACCGTGCCCAGTTCGTCGGCAATCGGGCCGTGGCCTCGCTCGCCGTAGAGAGGGCTGAACCCGCACCCCGCGACAAGCAAAAGAGCGAGCAAAATCGCGCCGTTGTGTCCGACCATGCCGATCATTTGTCTACACCACGACATTGACGATCCGGTTGGGAACCACGATCACTTTGCGCACCGGCTTGCCGGCGATGCTCGCTATCACATTGGGTTCCTCGAGCGCGCGTTTCTCGACCGCTTGGGCATCGGCATCGACGGCAATCTCGACGGTCGCGCGTTTTTTGCCGTTGACCTGAACCGCGATAACAATGTTCTGTTCCACCAATAAGGCCGGGTCGGCCGTCGGCCATGTTTGTTGGCAGACGAAGCCGTCGCGACCCAGCCCGCGCCACATTTCCTCGGCCAAATGCGGCATCATCGGCGCCACCAGCTGGACCAAGGTCTCGAGCGCCTCGCGGAGCACCGGTCCGGCGCCGACGGACTCAGGCTCGAAGTCGCTGATCGCGTTGGTCAGCTCGCGCACCCGTGCCACCGCGCGGTTGAAGCGAAAGCGTTCGATGTCGTCGGATACCGCGGCGATCGTCTTATGCACGGCCTTCCGCAAGTCGAGGGCCGGCCCGTCGGCATCCGTCGCCGGCTCGATACCGGGAGCGGGAAGCGCGATCGCCGGCTCGTCGACCAATCTCCACAGGCGCTGGACATAGCGCCATGCGCCCTCGATACCCGCGTCGGTCCATTCGAGATCGCGTTCCGGGGGACTATCCGAAAGCATGAAAAGCCGCGCGGTATCGGCGCCATAGCGCTCGATCATGTCCTCCGGATCGACGACGTTGCGGCGTGATTTGCTCATTTTCTCCGACCGGTCGGCAGCGACGGCCGCCCCGGTATCGGCACGCCGCAACGATCCATCGTCGGCTTGGACAACTTGTTCGGGGTACAGCCAGTTGCCGTCTGTGTCGCGATAAGTTTCGTGGCATACCATGCCCTGGGTCAGCAGGCCGGAGAACGGCTCGTCAAATTCGACATAACCGCAGCGGCGCAGCGCGCGCATGAAAAAGCGGGAATAAAGCAGATGCAGGATCGCGTGCTCGATTCCGCCGATATATTGATCGACGGGAAGCCAGCGTCGCATCGCCTCCGGTTCGAGCGGAATATCCGCTTCCGGGCAGGCAAAGCGCGCGAAATACCACGAGGAATCGACGAAAGTGTCGAAGGTATCGGTATCGCGCATCGCCGGGCCGCCGCACGACGGGCAAGCGACGTTTTTCCACGCGTCATGACGATCAAGCGGATTGCCGGGTCGATCGAAAGTCACGTCATCGGGCAAAATAACCGGAAGATCCGCCTCGGGCACCGGAACCAGGCCGCACTCGGGGCAATGAATAATCGGGATCGGGCATCCCCAATAGCGCTGCCGCGACACGATCCAATCGCGCAACCGATACGTGGTGCGCGGCTCGCCATCGCCGCGCTCGGCAAGACGTTCGGCGGCGGCTCGCTTGGCGTCGGCGACGCCCATTCCGTCGAGGAAGTCGGAATTGATCAATACGCCGTCGTCGGTGAACGGCTTGTCGGTGATCGCGAAATCGTCGCCGGCGTCGCGCGGCCGGACGACAACGGGCACCGGAAGGTTGTACTTACGGGCGAATTCCAAATCGCGCGGGTCGTGCGCCGGGACCCCGAATATGGCGCCTGTGCCATACTCCATGAGCACGAAATTGGCGACATAGATCGGCAATTCGACGCCGTCCACAAACGGATGGATCGCCTGGAGTCCCGTTACATAGCCTTGTTTTTCCGCGGTCTCCAATGCCGCCTCGGAGGTGCCGGTTCGGTTGCACTCTGCGATGAATGCGGCCAAATCGGCATCATACTCGGCGAGTTCCAGGGCCAACGGATGATTGGCGGCGATGGCACAGAAGCTGGCACCGAAGATGGTGTCGGGGCGGGTGGTGAAAACTTCCAATCGATCGTCGCGTCCGGTTAAGCGAAACCGCAGCGCCGCGCCGTGCGATCGGCCGATCCAATTGGACTGCATCACGCGCACCGATTCGGGCCACCGATCGAGGCCATCGAGTGAATCGAGCAGATCGTCGGCGAACGCGGTGATGCGGAACATCCATTGCGGTAACAAGCGGCGCTCGACCGGCGCGCCCGAGCGCCAGCCGCGACCATCGATCACTTGCTCGTTGGCGAGCACGGTATTATCGACCGGGTCCCAATTGACCCAGGCTTCGCGGCGATAGGCGAGGTCGGCGCCGAGCAGGTCGAGAAACATTTTCTGCTCATGGCGATAGTAGTCCGGCGAGCAGGTGGCGACTTCACGCGACCAGTCGTAGCTGAGACCCATCGACTTGAGTTGATCGCGCATCGTCGCGATGTTGCTCCAAGTCCACTTGCCCGGGTGGACGCCTTGTTCCATCGCGGCATTTTCCGCCGGCATGCCGAACGCGTCCCACCCCATCGGATGCAGAACATCGAAGCCGCGCGCCCGTTTGTACCGCGCGAGAAGATCGCCCAAGGCGTATACCCGAACGTGCCCCATATGGATCCGCCCGGACGGGTAGGGGAACATTTCGAGCACATAATAACTCGGTCGTTCGGCTTTCGGTTCGGTGCGGTCGACTCCCGCGGCCTCCCATGCGGCCTGCCACTTCGCCTCGGTTTCCTTGGCGTTATATCGCGCCATCACGCCTCATTCCTGTGAGATCGTATTGTGTTGGTCTTACCCTCGGCGCGAATCCACGCACCGGCCGGCGCGCCGCGCGGGATCGGTTATTGGCTCGCCAAGGTGCGAATGCGCAGCTGTCTCGCCCGGGTCAGAATGGTGTTTTCGAGGTCGGAGGCCATGTTTTCGCCAACCGGCGCATCGATCCACCCGTTGGATTGCTGGGTCTGGCGGAAAACCGACACCCGAACACCATCGGCGCGAAGGCTACGGTCAAGAATGAATGTGGTGACCTTAAACCGTTCGCCCGGGGTTTGTGGCGGGGTATACCAATCGGTGATGATGACGCCGCCGAACGGGTCGGCGGAGGTCAGCGGCATGAACGACATGGTGTCGAGCGAGGCGCGCCAAAGGAAGCTGTTGACGCCAATTCCGCCGCCGCCGCCTTGATCGGGATTGTAATCGGGGCCGCCAAACAGCACCAGGCCGTCGTCGCCTAACAGGCTTTCCTCGCGAATGCCGGGCTGGCCCGTGTTCGAATAGGTGCCCCAACCATCCTCGGTGTCGGACGGGTACTCGGCTTTGATATTCGGATTATCGGTGCCGCAGGCGACGAGCCCAACGGTGGTCAGCGACCCCACGACGAACCACGCCATGACACGAAAAATCCCAGAGACGCTCGGCCGTCTGATCGAATTCGGCATCGTCAATTCCTGCACCACATCTGTCACCAGCGGTTTCGGGACGGATGTGATTCGCCCACGAAAAAGGGGCGACAGCATAACCGTCGCCCCTCTCTAAGTCGAGACTGTAGGTCTGACTAGAAGCTCAACACCAAACCCGTGATAAGCGCCACGGCATCGTTGTCGAGGTTGATCGCGCCGTTGGCCTTGATGTCGGCCGCCGACTGACTATGATCGAAGTCAGCGCCGGTAACTTCAGCATACCACTTGAGGCCAGGAGCAACGGCATAACCGAAACTGACCGACCACATTTCCACATCGTAGTTCTCAGTCAGAGTAGACGGAGAGACGTCAATAGGGAACATACCAATCGTTCGGTTCGCCGTGCTCGATTCGGTCGAAGCATACTGAACTTCGACGCCGTACGGGCCACTGGAATAGGCCGCTTCGAGGGACCAACCGGTCTTCTCAAAGCCATAGTCACGGCCCCTGATGGCGCCGCCAGTGCCTTCGTCCCACCAGCTACCGCCGAACTGGAAGCCAGCAGACCTAACGCGGGCACCAAGTTCGTAGTAGCCGACGCCGGTCACTTCCCCGATCCGGTTCACACTGGTCGTGGGTGTACCTTGGCTGTCGCTCACCGCACCGACCGCCGACAAGGCAATGCCGACACCTTCGAACTCTTGGTTAAATTGCAGACCGAAACCAAAGACATCCTTGCGAAAGCCGTCATTGTCCTGGAACGGGCTATCCGACGTCACGCCCCAGAAAGGTTTGAGCGTCGGGGTGTAGCTGACACCGGCCTGGATGCCGGCGACTACGGGCGTATAGTAGGTGATCTTAACCGACTGGTCGAACCACATCGAGTTCACACCACCGTTGCGGAAGTTACCATCCGGGTTGATGATGTAGCTCTTCCACGGCGTATCGAGAGCGCCGTAACCAGCGTAGGTGTTACAAACCAAACAAAGGTTGAGCCCAGAGTCGGCGCCGATCCAGTTACCGAACTCCATCGAGCCCCAACCACCTGACAGGTAGATGTACTGACGACCCGGGAAACCGTTCGACTGAACGGAACCGTTGCCGAATTGCCCACTCGAGGCGAAGTGCACCCTCGCGCCATAGACGAGGCCGTTGTCGGCGGTCAATTCACCATTAAAGAAGATCTCGGCGAAACGACCATTGACGAAGCCACTGTCACGAGTGTTGGCACTCGCGGCATTATTGTCGTTGCTGGCGATACCGGCTTCCCACTGCGCCACCATGGACGCGGTCAGGATCGGCACACCGGTTTCCGACATCGACTGGATCGGCATGGCCATGGCGCTCGTCGCCATCGCCGATGCTGCGACCAGCGCAGTCGTACCCAGTAAATACTTTCTCATCTGTCTTTCGACCTCCACACTTGGGTCCAACAGACCCGTTTCAGTACCGTCCGAAAGGGTCCGTTCGAGCCGACCCCAATTCATCAGCAGCGGCGCTCTTAAAGACAGGTTCCCCCCAGGAACCTTTCCTTACGGTCACGACCGCTCACGCCATACACAGGCGCAGGCTCCTTTAAATAACTTGGGGGCAGCAAAATCAACGGTGTCGAGGGGTTCCGAGAACCATTCGCGCAACGCTGTGACATAAACGCCACAAAAACGCCGTCCAAACCCGGTTTTTGCCAATGTTCGGCGGACTTGGAACATCTCACGAGTTTTGTAGCCGCAGTAAGCTCTCATAATCTGTGTGGCCTTCTCGCCACGCCGGGCGACCGCTGTCGACGACTTGCGCGCAGGCGTCGGACCAGGTTAAGCCGAGGGCATCGAATACCGGCCGCGCCGCCGTTTCAGTGGCCTCGATCAGCGCCTCGAAATCGGTCTCGATCAAGGCGTCACCCCACAACGATCGCCAATGGTCGGCAAGCGTCGCGACAGTGTCGGCGTGGTCGGCCAAATCATCGAGATCATAGGCATAGGGACTGGCGCCGGCAAAATCCTCGAAGAAGCATGAAAGCCGCGTATCGATTGGATTGCGCCGGCACAGCACGATCTTGGCGTCGGCAAACAGACGATTTACAAGCGCCAAGTGAAATATATTCCCCGGCACGGCCTCGACGGCAACGCGGGCGGCGCCGGTTCGCCGCCTTACCGCTTCCATGTGCGCCGCCGCCGCGGCATCGAGCCGGTCATCGTCGTCGATACACTCGAGATATCCGAAACCACCACCGCCAAGCGTGTTCGCCGTCGCGTGCAGAACGCCGGCGGGCCCGACCGATGCGACGTCAGGGTGGGCGCACAATATTGCCTCGACCAGGCGAAGGCCGGCGCGTTGCATGCCGACCACGAATATCAATTCCGGGCCGGTCGGCGCGTTGTTTTTGGCGTTCGCGAGGTCGGCGCCGATCACGTGCGCTGCCACCGCGGCCTCGGCCGCCGCGTCGAATCGTGCATTCTTCAGGCGGTTTGCCTCGCGAGCCTGTTCGAGGGCGGCACCGTGGTTACCGCGGCGGTGGTTAACGCGGGCGAGCGTGAACAGAGTGTCGAGCCGGCGCAGCGGCGCCAGATCGGGCACGGACAAGGCGGTTTCCAACAAATTTTGCGCCAGCATGAGCGCTTCTTGGTCCTCGGCGAGTTCAGCGGCGGCGATCGCCACCTCGGGGGTGCCGTTGCGCGCCGCGATCAAAGGCGCCATCAGGTCCCGCGCCGCCGCCGTATCGCCGCAGGTGATTTGACCCCGCGCCGCCATCGCCAGGAGCGAAGCGTCGCCGTTCGCTGTGTCTGCCGCCTCGGCGAAAAGCGCAAGGGCCCGGGCCGGCGCGCCGGCCAGCGCATGGGCATTGGCGAGCTCGCACAGCACCGTCGGGTCGCCGCCGCTCAGTGCGCGGGCGCGCTCGAATGCGGTGATCGCCTCGGCCATATTGCCGATCTGCTGGCTGGCGGTGCCGATTCGGTGCGCGCCGACCGGGTTTCCCGGCACCAACCGCTCCACTTCGCGATACTGGTGGATCGCTTTTTCCGGGTCGCCGGCGTGAATCAGGACATCGCCCAAGGCGACGCGAATTTGCGGCACCGCGGGTTGCTGGCGAATCGCCTTGCCGAGGACCTCGATCGCGGCGTCGAAATCGCCGTTCTCGCCCAAGGACTGGCCAAGATTGTACAGGCCCTGCGCGTCGTTGGGGTTTTCGGCAAGGGCGCGGCGAAAGCTCTCGATGGCCTCGTCGTAGCGCCGGGCGCTGGCCTGAACTATGCCAAGATTGTGCCATGCGGGCGCGTACCCGGGATCGGCGGCGACCGCGGCGCGAAACTCGACTTCCGCCGCCGCGACGTCGGTTTCCGACAAGTAGAGCTGGCCGAGACCATTGCGGACGCTCGGATTCTCCGGCTCGACGCGCGCCGCTTTCTCCAGCAGCTCCCGAGCCTCGCTTTTTCTATCCGTGGTCTGGGCGATCAAGCCGAGCTGGGTCAGAGCGCCGGCGTGTCGCGGCGACCGCTTTAGGATACCGCGATATAGCCGTTCGGCCCGTTGCACGTCCCCCTGCTGATGCGCGGTCAGAGCGTTGTGAAAGGCCCGAGTCGGTGCGTTCATGCGGCGGCGACTCCATCGCGTCCCTCGAGGGCGGCGATCAGAGGTTCGAGGTGGGCGGCGTATTTCTCGGCACGGCGGACCGATCGGCTGTAGATCGGTTGCCGCACCTGTTCGTAGCTCGCGGTCAACGCGGGTCTGTCGGAGCGGTGAAAATCGAGGCACGCTGGATCCCACTCGAGCCCGAGAAACGCCACTAAGCTTCGGGATATCGTTTCCTGATCCGCGACCAAACTTTCATACGAAACGTCGAGAATATTCAATCCGCTAACTTTCCGCCAATGTGCCATCAGGCGTTGATAAAGCCGATAGTGGCCACCCAAGGTTTTCATGTAGAAGCTGTACCGGTGGCCGCCATAGAAATTCTGAAAATAACAAGACAAACACGTATCGAGCGGATCGCGGGTGCAATGGATGACACGGGCTTCCGGGAACAGCCGTTCGATAAGTCCGAGAAAACGGTGATTGTGCGGCAATTTATCGATCACCCGGGCCGCCCCGCCACTTTGATCATGAAGAAAGTCGAGGTGGTCATTAGCAAATTGGTCGAGCACAGTGCTGGTAATCTCGTCTGGATTAACCGATTCCTCAAATTTCGGAATTAGCATGAGTTCACCGGCGCCGTACACCGCCGGATGACAGGCGAGGATTTGCTCGCACAATGTCGTGCCCGAGCGCGGCATGCCAATTATGAACACCGGAAGCCGCGAACGATTGCTCGCCTTCGTCCGGCGCGCTTGCCAGCTCGGCGGATGGGTTGCCTCGATCGCCTCCACCTCGGCAAGATTCTTGGCCACGTCGTAATGATGTCGGGCCATGGCGTTGCCCCGCGCATACGCCGCGAATGCCGCGTCGAAATTCTCCAGCCCATCCTCGAGCGATCCGAGCGCGAAATACAGCGTCTGCCGGTCATCGTCATTAATATCGCTAATATCGGCGACCCGCGCCACGTGATCGCGGGCTTCGGCCCGGCGATCGACGGTGCGCGCGAGGTTGGCATACTGGCGGGCGACCCGCGGATGATCGGGCGCGCTATCCAGTAATGGTTAAGGCGCTGCCCACGCGTCGCCACGCCGTCCCTGCCGTTCGAATACACTGATCCGGGAAACGATCGCCTCGATATTCCGCGCGTCTTTGCCGCTCATGGCCTCGCAAAGGTTGAGCGCGTCGTCGAATCGACCAACAATTTCTAGCGCGTGAATATGATACCGCAGCTGCGTCGGATCGTCGGAATTGCGGCTCATCGCCTGTTCGAAACACGGTATGGCCTCGTGAGGCTTGCGCTGGTTCATCAACGCGACACCAAGGTTGGTGTAGGCCTCGTGATTGTCGGGGCGAAGCCTGATCGCCTTGGCCAGATGGACGGCGGCCTCTTCCTCGCGATCCAGATCGATCAGGGTCGCGCCGATATTGTTGTGCGCGGCGGCATGCGCGGGGGCGATTTTCAGCGCCTTCTCGAAACAGGGAAGAGCGTCCTTTGGCCGCCCCGATTTGCGATAAGCCTCGCCCAGATTGTTCTGAAAATCTTCGTCGCGCGGCGCCAGCGCGCATGCTTTTTTGAAGTATTCCGCCGCTTTTTCATGGTCGTCGTCGGACGCGGCAATGACGCCCAGCAAGTTCCAGACAAGCGGATGCTTCGGCGCCTTGCGAGCGAGAGTCGTGATCAGGGGGCGGGCTTCCGCGAAACGGCGCTGGCCCATCAAATCCATGGCTTTTTCGAGGGTGCGTTGCGGGCGGTTGCTCATGGCGCGCGCCTTATAGCAGGCGCGCCCAATTCGGAAAAGTCGGGCGACAAGGCGCCGATCGCGGCAACCCCGCACGCGCCACTCGCGGCGAGGCGCCGCACGGTGCGCCGATCGATCCCACCCAAGGCGTAAACCGGCAACTTGGCGTCGCGCACCAGGCGGGCAAACCGCCACGGGCCGAGGGCGCGGCCGCCGGGATGGCTCGCGGTGGCGAATACCGGCGACAATAGCGCCGCGGTCGCCCCGGCCCGCTCGGCGCGCCGTAGCGCGGCCTCGCCATGCGCGGCGGCGGTCAGGGCTATGGTGTTCCGGTAACTTCTGTTCGGTGTGCGCCGGCTCGCCGATTCGGACAGGTGAAGTCCGTCGGCCGACACGCTCGCGGCAAGCCGCCGGTCGCCGGCGATCAACAGCAGCAACCCGCGGCGGCGACAAAGCCGGGCCAATCGCAGCGCCACGGCGGTGCGGTCCGGATCGTCATAGTCGCGTAGCAACACCCCGGCGCCGCGCGGCAGTCGCGCCGCGGCGGCGGCGGAATCGCCTTGGCGATGGCGGTCGGTAATCAAGATCAAAGGCGGCAATTTCGCGGCCTCGGGCCAGCGCCGCCGCGCACATAAATTGAGGCGACGCGCCCACTTTGCTACGGTCATCCCGCCACCCTACACCAAAGTTCGCAATCGACGAGGGGCCCAGCAATATGACCGCCAACGACATGGAGAACGCGCCCGTGAAGGTTGACGTCGCCGCCAATCTCGTCGCGGTGAGAGCGCGAATCGGCAATGCCGCTACCCTGGTCGCCGTGTCGAAGACCTTTCCCGCCGACCATATTCGCCCGGCTCTGGTCGCGGGCCAGCGGGTGTTCGGCGAGAATCGGGTGCAGGAGGCGATGGAAAAATGGCCGGCGTTACGGATCGATTACCCGGAAACAAAGCTCCATTTGATCGGCCCCTTGCAAACCAATAAGGCGCGCGACGCGGTGGCCTTGTTCGATGTTATCGAAACCGTCGATCGCCCCAAGCTCGCGGCTGCTTTGCGACGTGAAATCGACCGCGCCGGACGCGCGCCCGAGTTTTACGTCGAGGTCAATACCGGTGGCGAAGCGCAAAAGGCGGGGCTCGCACCGGACCGCGCCGACGCTTTCATCGCGACCTGTCGCGACGAATTCGGCCTGCCGATCGAGGGGTTGATGTGTTTGCCGCCGGTTGGCGAAGATCCGGGCCCGCATTTTCTGTTGCTTGCCGACATCGCCGCGCGCAACGGCCTCGAAGTGCTCAGCATGGGAATGTCCGCCGATTTCGAGATCGCGATTTCGTGCGGCGCGACTCATGTCCGGGTCGGCACCGCGATTTTCGGCAAGCGGGCGCCGCGCGTCTGAGCCTTTCCGGATTACTCCGTCAGGGTTTCGAGGTTGCGGGCGTGGCTGATCGCTTCGTAGCGGTCGAGCGCCAGCATCATGGTCGCCGCGAGATCCGCCGGACGGACCTTCGCGTCGCCTTGTCCGTCGCCGGTACGCATTTGCGGCAACGGCACCCGCGCCGTCGGGCCAGCCGAATCCTCTCCCACCGAGGCGACGAGCATCGCCCATTGCTCTTCGGTCAATTTCGACGCTGGGGCCGGGGTCTCGATGACCGCCGACGCCACTGGGATTTGGCGAGCGAGCGCGGTGGCGGCGGGCTTCTCGCGCGCCATCGTCTGCTGGACCGGCCGCGGCGCCGGCTGCGGCATGGCCTCGGGTGCTACCGTTACCGCCGCCGTTTGTACCGGCGCGCCCTGTTGCAAGGGCCCGGCGGCCAACCAAGGCATGCCGTTCACTTCGGCGACCATTTTTGGCGCGCCGCTCTCGCTTGGCCCGCGGGCGGGATCGAAACCGACCCAGGACAGCACATGGCCGCCCATATCCCGCCCGGTCTTCTGTTCCAGGGTGGCATTGGCGGCGCCCGACGCAATCGCGATCGCCGCGCCGATCGGGCCGCCGCCGAACACCGCGCCGCCGAGGATGCGCGGGCCGGGCGCGATTTCGTCGCCGGTGATCCCGCGATAGAGCGAGCCGACGAGCGGAATGTGGTGCAACGGATTGAGCAGATCGATCAGGTCGCCGAAGGTAAAGCCGTCGTCGCCCCAGAACGGCGGCGCTTCGCCGTTTTGATTGGGCCGGGTGCCGGCCAAACGGGCATGAACGTCGCGTCCCACTTCCGGCGCGCGGACAACGGCCTCGGTCGTACTGGTTTCCATCGCGGACCCTCCTGGCAATAAGGCTGCAAGGCACGGGCCAACTCGAAACGGCGCAAAACCGCGGGGTTCGGCGGATTATACCGATACGTCAGTCGGCAGGATTTGCCCCCTAGATCAAATGCCCGCCGCGCGAGGCCTTGGTGGCGAGATAGCGTTCGTTGTGGCCGTTCGCCGGAAAGGCATGCGGCACCCGCTCGACGACATCGATGCCGCTGCGTTGCAACGCGGCGATCTTTTCCGGGTTGTTGGTCAACAGCCTGATCCGGCTGAACCCGAGTTGGCGGAGCATTTCCGCGGCGACCAGATAATGACGTTCGTCGGCGTCGAAGCCGAGTTGTTCGTTGGCCTCGAAGGTGTCGAGGCCTTGGTCCTGCAGGGTGTAGGCGCGCAGCTTGTTGACCAATCCGATGCCGCGGCCTTCCTGGGCGAGATAAAGGATGATGCCGGCGCCCACCGCGCCAATATGGCGCACCGCGCCGCGCAATTGATCGCCGCAATCGCACCGCAGGCTGCCGATCAAATCGCCGGTGAAACATTGCGAATGCAGCCGCACCATCACCGGCTCGCCCGCCGCCAGCGGTTCGCCGATGACGATCGCCAGATGCTCGGTGCCGCCGTCGCTGGGGCGAAAGGCGACGATGGTCGCGTCCTCGGCGTCGGCCAGCGGCACCCGCGCCGCGCTCACCCGATCGAGCGCGGTCGCCGCGCGATCGCGGTGATGGGCGATGTCGGCGATGCCGACGCGCACCAGGTCGCGCTGGTGAATCCAGTCATCGAGATCGGCGATCGCCGCCTCGTCGAGACTGCGGGTGAGTACCGCCGGCAACAGGTTCCCGAGTTTTGCCAGCGCCACTGCCGCCGCATCGCGGGCCTGCGGGACACTGGGCACCAGATCCGCCATTTCCGATGCGAGATCGTTTTTCGGCGCGGTCGGGTCCGACAGGTCGTGAATTTGCGTCACATCGAGCGGTTCGGGCAGCGCCATCGCGATCGCCGGGCCGCTGGTCGCGCTCAGACCGAGTGCCTGGGCGCGCTGCGGGGTAATCACCAGCGAGACCGGGCCGCCCGGTTCGGCCGCGAGGGCCGCCAAGCGGCTGGCGGTGGCATATTCGGTCGACAAGACCAGCGACGCGCCGCCGGCATCGTCGATCAACACCACGGTGCCGCCGCGGCGCAAATCGCCGATCGCGCGGTCGACGGCAAACACCGCGGCCGGGATCACCGCGTCGATCGGGTGGGTGTCGGTCAGGTCGTCGGCCATGGTCGCGGTTCGGTTTGGGTCATTGCGGGGGTCAAGGCTGTCTTTATCAACGCCCGTTATATAGGCGGTCGGGCGTCCGACACCAGCCCCGGCGCGGGCGCACGTGCGGGCTATCGCACCTCGCGGACGCGGGTTACACTTCCCACGTTCCTGGTCAGGGATCGAAGCAGAGGCGGGTGCTTTCGCGGCGTCCGGGAAAATATGGATACGACGGGTGCGGAAAAACGCATACTCCTGGTCGAGGATGACGAGGCGCTGAGGGAATCGCTCGCCGAGCAGCTGCGGCTGCACGAGGAATTCGAAACCCTCGAGGCCAATTCCGCCGCCGCCGTCCTCGAGCTCACCAAATCCCAGCGATTCGATTTGATCCTGCTCGATATCGGCCTGCCCGACATGGACGGCCGCGAGGTCTGTCGTTTGCTCCGGCGCAACGGCCTGAAAACCCCGATCATCATGCTGACCGGCGCCGATACCGAGGCCGACACCATTCTCGGGCTCGATTCGGGCGCCAACGATTACATCACCAAGCCGTTCCGCCTCGGGGTGCTGCTGGCGCGTATCCGCGCCCAGCTGCGCCAGCACGAACTGACCGAGGACGCGGTGTTCCCGATCGGCCCCTACAGCTTCCAACCCGGCGCCAAGCTGCTGCTCGACCCCGAGACCAAGAAAAAAATCAGGCTCACCGAAAAAGAAACCTCGATCCTGAAATACCTCTACCGCGCCGGCGACAAGGTGGTCGGCCGCGACGTGCTGCTCGACGAGGTCTGGGGCTACAACGCGGCGGTCGCGACCCACACGCTGGAGACGCATATCTACCGGCTGCGGCAAAAGATCGAAGCCGATCCGTCAAACGCCCAGATCCTGATCACCGAGACCGGCGGCTATCGCTTGAGTCGGTAGCGGGTGCATTGGAGCGATTCGGCCCATATGTCCGCATTTTGGCCGATATGGTCTGATTTATAAATGTGAGCGGTCGTATCATTTGACCGCCTGAACGGGTCGTTTACTGCCAACAATTATCGTCATGATATCCGCTCTACGACGCCTGGGTGTAGCCCCGTGCTCAGCGTTACATGGTTTTGGAATATCAACCGGCGTCGCGCCATTCGAATTTTTCGAGCGATATAGTGTGAACGCCGTCGTCCCCGCCGCTATATCGGATGCAATATTCGCTGGGGTAGTACCCCGCTTGTTCGAAAGCTTGGGGCTGCTTCAACGGAGTGCAACTACTGGGTTTGCCGCGTAAATAGGCGTGCGTGATCATAGGTTCGTAGAAGCTGATGTGACCGTCATAGGCACCGTAAATGAATGTGTGCGTAAAACGCGGCCCGTCTGGTGCCAACTCCGGTGATCGCGAGTCGATCAGGTGATTGCCCATCGCAGGCACCGCGGCGCCGACATCGATATGGTCGGGATGGAGGTAGCGCTCCGGCACAGATTTCTGCGCGACTTTGAAGTCGTCGCAGTCGATCAACTCCGAGCAAGGTCCGGAGCGAATGGCTCGCACGGACTGCTCTGGCTGAATATAGAAATGAAAGTCGAAATGCGGCTCCGCCCAAGGCGGTGGCGCGGGAAGAGGATGCCCCATCGGATTCCAATTGACCCCTATCCAAGTAAAGGCGGTATTACCTTGCTGCGCCAGTTCAAGAGGAATCGGAAACGCGAATTCATAGTCTCCATTGCATTCTCCATGGGGATCGATCCGCCCATTCTTGTTCTTGTCGAAACAGCGGCTGTAAGTGTTCGGCATTTCGGGCAACATCGAAAGCGCGCTGGCGGTCATTCTCACGCCCAGCGAGCACGGAGCACCATTTGATTCAACCATGCCTATCCGGTTAACGCCCATGACCGCTACATGTAGGGTGCCGCCACTCTCCCGAGTAAAGCTCGGCATAGGTTGGAGCAGAGGTGTCGGCCGCGATGCCGAGCAATGAGCGGAAGGCGTTGAACGGGTAGAACCGCCTGTTGAAGCGGAAGGTGAACTCGTTGAGGTAGGCTTGTAGGTGCTGGTGGCTAACGCCGTGGTGGATACCGATCAGCCACGTCTTCAGGTTG
>JAKZSU010000127.1:0-7333 GCA_047517485.1 Alphaproteobacteria bacterium | reverse complement strand
CCGATTCAATCGCCGCCGTTCGCAGGCTCGTGGCCTGCTTTTCTTCCGACTGCTCCAGCAGGCGGTGCAGCACGAGCCGGTCCCCTACAAGGGCCTAGTCGGCGGTCATCGCAGCCTCGGAAACCAAATGTAGGGGATACTAGAGCGAAGTGGATACCCAGTTACGAGAAAATGAAGCCAAAGGACGCTGCCCGGGTGTTCAACACCCTGGACCTGCCCTATCTCATAGAGATCGTCGGGCGCATGAAAGTCGCCAAGGTCGCGGATGTCATCGGCAAGATGGATACGCAAAAGGCCAAGGTCCTGACGATAGCACTCGCGCAACGGCGCGAGCCGGGGGCAAGGGCGAATGCGACCAGATCGGAATGAGCGACGATATGGAGCAGAAACCCGGGCTCGAGGTTCGCGTCCGCCGCGACGGGATGAGCAAGCTGGTAAACCCGCTTAGGGGTGGAGTACGGAAATGTCGGTAGACAAAAACATGCAGGTCCTCATCGTCGACGATTATAAGACGATGCTGCGGATCGTCCGCAATCTATTGCGGCAGTTGGGATTCAACAATGTCGAGGAAGCAACCGATGGGGCGGCGGCTCTGGCGAAAGCCAGGCAGGCGAATTTCGGGCTGATCATTTCCGACTGGAATATGGAGCCAATGACCGGGCTTCAATTGTTGAAGGAAGTTCGTGCCGATGACGCACTTAAGCAAGTGCCGTTCATCATGATCACGGCAGAGAGCAAAACCGAGAACGTGATCGCTGCCAAGGAGGCAGGGGTCAACAACTACATCGTCAAACCGTTCAACGCCGAAACGTTGAAATCCAAAATGGGCGCGGTGCTGGGCGAATTCTGATCTCGCTCTCGTGTTCAAACTGGCTATCGGTACGGCGATGAGTATTCGCGCTCATGACGGGGCCCGCGGCGGCGCGGGTCGCGCCCGAACGGGTTGTTGCCGATGGACGAAGAAGAAGAACTTGAAGCACCGGAAGTCCCAAAGGATCCGACTCTAGCCCTATTTCTGGGGCTCTATCTGATCCTGCTGGCCTTCTTCGTACTGCTCAACACGATGGCCACTCCCAAGCAAGATCGCGTGAAGGCGGTCATGGGGAGTTTGCTGTCGACATTCTCGACCGAGATTCTCAATAAGGCCAATCCGACCGAATTCGCCGCCAGTGTCGGCGATTCGCTCGCGGTCGAGGAATTTCACCGCGAAGTGCGGGATTTCTTCCAGGTCGCGGTCCCCTTGTCGCGGGTCGAATTCTATTCCGCGGGCACCGTGATGCGAATTCGCATGCCGGCGGAGCAATTGTTCGAGGCCGGCAGCACGCTGTTGCGCGAGGACAGCGAGGATTTGATGTAACGGGTCACCCGGGCGCTGTCGCGGCGGGTCTCTGGGCTCAATTACGAACTCGAATTCTCGACCTTTACCGGCCCCTTTCTCGCCGACGCCGGGGCGACCGCGCAGATCTTGGAGATTGCCCGCGCCGGAGCGTTCGCACGCGCGGTCCAGAAACGCGGATCGCCGGCAAGCTCGGTGGTTATTGGCGCGCAACCCGGCAATCCGGGGGAGATCGAAATGGTGTTCCAGGTCCGGGTCACCAGCGGTTCACAAATCGATTTTTCACGGTGATCGGCGATGGCTGACGAAGACGTCACCGAAGAAGAAGCGCTAGAGCCGGCGCCGCCCAAGAAAGTGCCGGAGGATCCGCCGAAACCTGGCCCCGATCCAGAAGCGTGGATGCTGTCTTTCGGCGACCTGGTGTCGCTGATGCTGGTTTTTTTCGTGATGTTGTTCTCGATGGCAACGTTGGAGAAAGAGGAGTTTGAGGCGATCGTGAGCGCGCTTGCCCAACAATTTAATCCGGCCGCGCAATCGCTTACCTCGAAGCCGTCGGCCGATCTCGACATCCCCAAGGTTGCCTCGTCGCAAGGCTATAGCCTGAGCTATCTGCGGGCACTGATCGGCGACAAGATGGGCGACGATCCCATCCTCGATCACATTCGCATGCATGCCTTGCATGACCGCATCGTTGTCTCCTTGCCGAGCGACAATCTGTTCGAGGACGGCGTCGCGGTGCTCCTCGAAGGGGCGCCGGATTCCATCGAACGGCTCGGCACCGTGGTTCGATTTCTCTCCAATCGCATCGATGTCAATGGCCACACCGATCCGGATCCGGCAACCAAGCGGGGTTTTCCGTCGAATTGGGAACTGTCGCTGGCGCGCGCCATGGCGGTGGCCAATATTCTGCGCCGCGCGGGTTATGTCGAAAATCTCAATGCATTCGGTTTCGCCGACTCGCGATTCAATGAAATCAGCCTCGATCTGCCGGTCGAAGAACGCTATCGCGTGGCCCGCCGTATCGACATCGTGATTCGTAAGGACGCGCGCAAGGAAGGCAACCTATGACCGTCGGTTCAAACATTGGAAATTGCGTGGATTTAACGATATGAGAGTTTTGAGCCGACCGATTTTGGCCTGTTTCGCGATCATCATTGCCTTCGGGTCGGGCGTGGATCAGGGCGCGTTGGCGCAGAACGCCCAACCGGTGCCAATCCAGGTCGCGGTTCAGCCCAACGGCGCGCAATTGATATTCATTTGGCCCGACTCGGTCGACTATGAGGCGCAAATCCAGGGACGGACGTTGCGAGTCCGCTTCGAGCGCCCGCTGATGCCGCGCTTTTCGGAAGTCCTCACCAAGCTTGCCAATATTGTCGAGACCGCCGGGGTTACCGATGGCGGACGCACCGTCGGCTTCCAACTGACCGGGGACTATGTGCTGGACCATCGCCGCGAAGGCAATGGCGTGGTGATCGTACTGACCGCCGCGGCGGTCGAACCGGTGACCGCGCCGACACCGGCGCAGGTTGCGGTGGATGTAGCGCCGCCCGACGATCTGGCGGCATTGCCGGCGCCGCTACTGGCGATACAATTTGGCTCGCATGAGGACTTTGGTCGGGCGATATTCGATTGGGACCAGGAAGTCGCGTATCGGGTGGAGCGCGAAGGCGACCGAGTCGTGGTGCGGTTCGATACCGTGGCGCGCATCGGGCCGCTGTCCGCCGAGGACTTGCCGTCGACGATCACCGCGATTGGCGCGGTCGCGTCAGATGGCGGGCTCGCCGTGGCGCTAGACATCGTGCCCAACGCGCGTTTGCGCGACTATCGGTCGGGATTGAAGATTGTCCTCGACGTGATGGTGCCCGAAGACGCCCCCGCGGATGCGGCCGAGCAGGTCGTGGAGGTCGCGGCGGCGGTACCCGACCCTGTTGCCGCCGTGCCGCCGGCGGCGCCTCCGGTCACGCCACCGGTGGAGACGCCCGCGGTAACGCCGGCGCCAGCGGCACAGCCGGCCGCGCCCGGATGGGCGGCCGCGGATGCGGGCGAACCGCCTGCCGATAGCGTGGCGGTCGCCGAGCCCGTGCGCACGGTCGTAAGGACCGTGGTAAAGCCCGGCCAGGTCGTGCCGATAGATAAAAGGGTTGCGCCGCAACCCGAGCCCGAGCCCGCGCGCGAAACAATGGTCGATGAGGATGTGGACGAGGAGGACGTGGCCGAGGATGGAGGCGAGGCGGTTGGCGAAGACGACACGCTGCCCGATGTCGAGCCCGTCGAGATCGAAGTCACCGATCAGGGACCGACGGTGCTGGTCGGCTTTGACGCGAAGACGAACGGGCTCGAGCTCGAGTTTCCCTGGCCAATCGAGGTCGGGGCGGCAATATTTCGCCGCGCCGGTTACTTGTGGGTTCTCTTCGATAGTCCGGCAATGTTCAGTTTTCGGTTGCTCGCCGAGGACATGCCGGTCATTGCCGCCGCCGAGCAAGTGCCGGTGCCCGGGCGCGCGCTGGCCCGGTTCCGCCTGAGCGGTCAATACAAACCCCGGGTCAGGGTCGAGAATGGCACCTGGATCGTCAGCCTTGGCGCCTCGGGCGGACCTTCCGATCCGATCGAGGTGGTCGGCCAGTATTCCGCCGACGTCGGCGCCCATCTGATGGTTCTCGACGAGGCGCCGGGCGCGGAAGTCGTGATCGTCGACCCCGAGGTTGGCGACCAACTGTTCATCGTACCGTTGACCACCGTCGGCCGCGGTGTGGCGCCGGCACGACGCATGATCGATCTCGAAATGCTGGAAACTGCGCAGGGCGTCGTGGTACGCCCGATCGCCGACACGGTGACGGTTCGAAGCCTCCGTGATGGCGTTGAGATTACCAATCTCGCCGGTCTCAACATCGGCTCGGTCGCCGATTCGGATGCGGAAGGCGATGAGCCCGGCCTGCTGACGCCGCCGCCGGGGATGACCGCGCCGGCGCTGCCGCTCAACACCGGCACCGGATCGCAATTCGCCGAGGAAGATTTTCTCACCGACGATGAGCGCTTGTTTGAGTTCGCGGCGTGGAACGGCGACCCCGACGACGGTTTCCTGGCCCGCAAGCATGCCTTCAATCTCGCGTTGGGAGCCTCGGACAGCGAACAGCGCGGCGACGCCCGCCTCGATCTCGCGCATTTCCATTTTGCCAACGGCCAGGCCGCCGAGACCCTGGGATGGATCGAGCGCGCGCTGCTCGACGCACCATGGCTCGACCAAGACATCAATATCCGCGCGCTGCGTGGCGCCGCCAACTTCCTGCTCGGCCGGTCGGAAGAGGCGCAGGCCGATTTGTTCGACTCCTAGCTCGACTTTCACCGCGAAATGCGAATTTGGCGCGGCGCCTTTTATGCCGAAAAGGGCGATATGGGCGCCGCCGATCGCGCCTTCGTGGCGGGCGGCGCGATTCCCGAGGACTATCCACAGCACTTGTCGCGGCGTTTTCGCTTGTTGGCCGCCGAAGCGGCGGCGCATTCGGGCAAAGTTGGGCGCGCGCAAATCCTTCTCAACGATCTCAAGGCTGAAAATCTCCGCCAAATCGAGCGTGATCGACTCGCATATGTTCGCGGTCTGGCCTATGCGGCGGCCGGAAAAGGAACCACCGCGCTCGACATGTTCGAGCGCGCGGAGGCGAGCAATGATCGCTACACGCGGGCGACGGCGGGTCGCGACCGGCTCGAACTCCTGCTCGCGCAGGACAAGATTTCGCGCGCCGACGTGATCGAGGGATTCGACCGTTTGCGCTTTATTTGGCGCGGCGACCAGTTCGAACTCGATCTCATGCAACGCATGGCCGAGATGTATATCGAGGACGGCGATTTCGGCAACGGTTTGGCGAGCTATCGCCAGGTCATTTCGGTGTTCCCGGACTCGCCCGATGTGAGGGTGATCGCCAATGTCATGAACGACACCTACAAGGATCTCTTTCTGGATAGCGATGCCGATGTTCTATGGCCGCTCGAGGCGCTGGCGTTGTATTACGATTTTCGCGAACTCACCCCAGTCGGTTCGGTGGGCGATCAAATGATTTTCCGCCTGGCCGATCGCTTGATCGAAGTCGACTTGTTGCCCGAGGCCGCCGCGGTGCTTCAGCACCAGATCGATTTTCGCCTTCGCGGCAATGAATTGGCGACAGTGGGGGCGCGGCTTGCCGAGGTTTACTTGCTCGATCAATTGCCCAAGCAGGCGGTGCATGCCTTGCGCGCGAGCGCGGTGCCCAACATGCCGAGCGAACTCGCCGAGTTGCGGCGGCGTTTGATGGTCCGCGCGCTCACCGAGACCGAGGAGTATCGCCAAGCGCTCGATCTGATGCGCGGCGACACCACCGCGGAAGCGGATCGCTTGCGGACGCTGATCTATTGGCGTCAGAAGGATTGGCTCTCGGCGGCGACGGTGACCGCGCGGCTGCTCGACGGCTGGCAGCCGGGAGAGGTCCTGACCGAGGCAGAGGGCGAGGATTTGATGCGGATGGCGGTGGCGCTGGCGTTGACCAACAACCGCAGCGCGCTCGCGGGCCTGCGCGAGGACTATGGCGAATTGATCGCCGCCGGCGACCAGGCGCGGGCTTTCGATGCCATCGCGAGCTATATCGATGCCGGCCCGATCGATCCCAACGCGTTGAGCGATGCCGCCGCCGAAATCGATTCCTATGAGGCCTTCCTCGGCGCCCTGAGGGAACGAGTCGAGAGCGACAAGCTGGCCGCCGTGGAATAGGTCCAGAGCCCTATTCGACCTAATGCGGTCGGTTTGATGGACCAAATTGGCTTTTCGGGTAGGCGCGGCGCGAGGGGCGATGTGGGTGCATCGTCCGAGCGTCGCAACGCACACGAAAAGCCAAGTTCGCCCACCGAAGGCCGCGCTCCCGCGGCCCCTTACGTCGTTGCGCGGCTTGCCCGATGCCCACACATCGCGCGGCGGCACGCTCCTAGCCAGGGGGCCGCGGGAGCGCGGTCAAACCGACCGCATTAGGTCGAAAAGGGCTCTAAGGCGCCTTTCTGGCGACCCTGAAGCCAATATAGTTCGCGCGAAAGGTCTTGGGGTCGCCGGCGCGGCTGGCGGCGCGGGTCTCGTCGGGGCCGCTGCGCCAACTCCCGCCGCGGTGGCCACGGTCGAGACAGTCGCCGGGTGAAAGGTGCGCGGTGGGCTCCATCGGATGGCCGCCGCGCGATGGCGAGCGCGCGCTGCCGTCGGCCGGGGCGCCGACATATCCCAGGTACCAACAGTCCTCGACCCATTCGGACACATTGCCGACCATGTCGTGTAGCGCGAACCGGTTGGCGGCGTAGGAGCCGACCGGCGCCGTGGCCGCATAACCGTCTTCGCAGGCATGGGAGCGCGCCGTCGCGTCGGCCGATATTTCCGCGCTGCGATCGAGAGTATTACCATTTTGGCAGGCTAGCTCGACCGCGGCACCCCAGATTCGGGATTCCGTCGTGCCGGCGCGAGCGGCGTATTCCCACTCGGTTTCGCTGAGCAGACGGTAAACGACGCCGGTTTTCTCGCGCAGCCACGCGACATAGGCCTTGGCATCGTTCCAGCTGACATTGATCACTGGGCGCCCGCCTCGACCCCAGCCGTCGTCGGATGGTCTAAACCTGTCGCAGGCGTCGTCGGCGGCGCACGCGTCCCATTCCGCGAAGCTCACCTCATAGCGCCCGACGGCGATCGGTTGACGGATCGACGCGCGATGACGCGGCGCTTCAAGGTCGCTTCGCCCGGTTTCGGTATCCGGCGAGCCCATCATGAAAGTGCCGGGCGGGATCACCACCATCTCGGGACAGACAGGGCAGTCCTTGAAGCCCACGCCGGGATCCGCCGCCGCCGCCGGGACACTTAGTGTCCGTCCGGGGACTTTATGAGTCGGATGAATCGGTTATCCGGCGCCCCCTCTTGAAGAGCTGAATCAGCTGTGATTCTCTGGGGTGGTGAATTTGCTCTTGAGGTGCCCCATGTGGACTGCCGGCAACCGCCCG
>JAKZSU010000126.1:0-13168 GCA_047517485.1 Alphaproteobacteria bacterium | reverse complement strand
CTTCGCTCTCCCATCCGGTCGCGTAGCGTGTTGAAAACACACAAGAAAACACCGATGTACGGCCTTATTTCGACCCACTCGTATCGCATTGGAAACAAAGGTAAATTTCACAATCACGAGAGCTAAGTGGATACCCTATTTTGATTATATCGATCTTGCCCAAACCGGCCCGGGCGCAGAACGTGTCGAGCGTCAGTACCTCGGGACTGTCGTTGGCAACGGTCATGGTGGTTGCGTCATAATCGGTGAGCAGAATTTGATAGCAGGTGATGCGTGGGGCGAGGTCGGGATTGTCGGCGATTTTCGCCGATAACGTGATGAAATCGCGGGCGTTGGGCTCGATGGCGATCACCCGACCGGTCTCGCCGACCATGATCGCCAGCGTCACGGTATGCGTCCCGGTCCCGGCGCCGATTTCGAGGACCGTGGCGCCGGGTGCGACCAAGCCGATCTTGGTCGCATTGCCGGAGCCTGTTATATGATCGCGCTTAGTCATGCCGTTTCGCACTTGCCTTCTAATTTTCATTTGTGCGCTCGCGGTTCGCCTGACGGCGGCCGCGGTGCTGGTGTTCGGTTGGGGCGATGCCGGCCTGCTGATCAACGATTCGCAAGAATACCTGAGTCTTGCCGCGAGCGGTGCCGAGCAGACTCAATTCACCCCCCTCTATCTGCTGTTCCTGTCCGCCCACATGACCATATTCGGTGCGTCGCCGCTATGGCCGGTGCTCAGCCAATGCGGCCTCGACGCGATAACTTGTGTGACCATCGCGGCGCTGGCGAGCACGCTCGACCGCCGGTTGGCGATCCCGGCGGGCTTGGCGGCGGCGGTCAATCCGGTGCAGATCGTCATGGCAACCCTGGTGCTCACGGAGACCCTTTTTATTTTCTTCGCCGCGCTGGCCTTATTGGCGAACGCGCGCTGGCTGCGCGCGCCGTCGTGGCGCGGGGCGGTGGTGATCGGGATCGTGCTCGGGCTGGGCGTTCTGACCCGCGCGATGCTGTTGCCGTGGCTGATCGGGCTTCCGGTCTTCATGCTGATCGGCGCGGTGATCATGCGCCACCGCGCGCGCCAAGCGCTCGGCCAGGGCGTGGCGGCGGCGCTCATCGGCGTGGCAATGCTGAGCCCGGTGGTGTTCGACAATCACGCGCGTCATGGCGGCTGGGGCTTGAGCGCGCAAGGCGGCGCCCATGCGCTGCTGTGGCTGGTGCCGCTGGCCATGGAAGCCGCCGACGGCACGCCGCACGGCGAGGGCGCGCGACAAATGAACGAGCAATTCGCCGACATTATTAATCCCGACCCGTCGATCGACCCGTTCACCCGATCGCGGGCGATGAGCCGCGCCGCGTTCGAAGTGCTTGTCGAACTCGGCCAGGTACCGATCGCCAAGGCATGGGGTTATGGGGCGGCGATCAACCTGTTCTCGCCGGCGGTGATTCTGGCGACCCCGGTCCGCGCGCTGCCGCGCACCGGATTCTACGCCACCCCCGGCGACAGCAAAGTCGACAAGGTCATCGGCTTCTTGCTGCGCAACGACAATCGGCTCTACGGCTGGGTGCTGGTGATCGCGACCGCGGCGACCATGGTGTGGCGCGTGGTCCAGCTGCGCGGGCTGTGGCGGGGGCTGCGCCGCGCCATCGCCGGCGATCGATTCGCTTTGGCGCTGGGGCTGATCTTGGTCGCCTGGATCGGCTTTATCCTCGCCATCAACGGGCCGGTCGCGTCGGCGAAATACCGCGCGCCGATCGAGCCGGCGATGATCGTCCTGTTCGCGCTCGGCTGGTCGCGGCGACCGAGCGCGGCCGCTTTGACCAAGCCGCCGCGACCCCTATAACGGACGCATGGAGCTAATTGTCGCGATCCTTTTGGTGGGCGGCGCTTTGGTCGGCACTTGGGCGGCCACCGGCGTCCTGCTGCGCCTGTTGCGCGCCCGCGCGATCCTCGATCATCCCAACGAACGTTCGAGCCATGCCGCGCCGACCCCACGTGGCGGCGGTTTGGCGGTGATTGGGGTGACGCTTGGCTGTTGGGCGGTTTCGGCGGCTTTGGGCGCGGTACCCAACACCGCCGTCTGGCCGCTCATCGGCCTCGCGTTCGGCCTCGCCATGGTGTCGTGGGCCGACGATCTACGCGGCCTCGGCCCGCTCCCCCGCCTCGCCGCGCAAGCCGCCGCGGTGGCGGTAGCCCTCGCCGTACTTCCGCTCGAGCTTTCTTTCATCGGCGTGATCGATCCGGTGATCGTGATCGGCGGCGTCGGCTTGGGGTGGCTGTGGTTCGTCAACTTGTTCAATTTCATGGACGGGATCGACGGCTTGGCGAGCATCGAATGCGCCACCGTCGCCGGCGGGGCGGCACTGGTCGCGCTGGTCGGCGGCATCGGCGACGGGACGCCCCTGTTGGCGGCGATCCTTGCCGCCGCGGCCCTCGGATTCCTGGTTTGGAACTGGCATCCCGCCAAACTGTTCCTCGGCGATGTCGGCAGCGTGCCGATGGGATTTCTTCTCGGCTGGCTGTTGCTCGCGCTCGCCGCGCACGGTGATTGGGCGGCGGCGGTGATCCTGCCGGGTTATTTTCTCGTCGATGCCAGCGTGACCTTGGCGCGCCGCGGATTTCGCGGCGAAGCGGTTTGGCGCGCCCACCGCGAGCATTTCTATCAACAAGCGGTCCAGGCTGGTGCCAGTCACGCGACGGTCAGCTCCGCCGTGCTGGTGACCAATCTCGCGCTTGTCGGCTGCGCGCTTTTGAGCCTCGGCGGCCCAACCCGCCAGGCGATAATGGCGGTATGCGCATTGGTGATTGTCGGCGTCTTGTTGTGGTACCTTCGCCGAGCCGACGCGGCATGACACAGATCACTGAAAAGGCCTTCGCTTGGCCGGACTGAGCATTCGCAGCATCACCAGAAGCCGCGCCGGGTTGGCGGTCCTGCACGACTCGGGCATGGCCGCGCTGTCGTTCGTCGCCGCGCTGTATTTGCGGCTTGGTGCCGATTTTTCGTCGCAGACCCAGGGTTTCCTCGTCGAGGGAACGCTGCTGTTCACCGCGATCGCCACCGTTACCTTCATCACCATGGGACTCTATCGCGGAGTCTGGCGCTATGCCTCGCTCAACGATCTGATCGCGATCACCAAGGCGGTCACGGTCGCGGTCGCCTTGTTCGCCATCGCGATGTTCCTGATCACCCGGCTCGAGTTGATGCCGCGCTCGGCGATGGCGATCAACTGGCTGCTGCTGCTGGCGCTGTTGGGCGGGCCGCGTTTCATTTATCGGTTGGCCAAGGACGGCAGCCTGATCGGCCTCGCCGATCGCGGCTATGACGCACGTATTCCGGTGCTGCTGGTCGGTGCGGGCGATCGCGCCGAAGGGTTCTTGCGGGCGATGCGACGCCCTGGCGAGCGCTATCGGGTGGTCGGTATTCTCGACGACGACCCGAGCCGGGTCGGCCGCAACATTCATGGCGTTCCGGTGCTCGGCCCGCGCGCCGATCTGATCGATACGGTGCAGCGATTGCGCCGCGCCGGCCAGCGCCCGCACCGTCTGCTGCTTGCCGACGAACGCCTCGACGGCGCCGACGTCGGCACCCTGCTCGAACAGGCCGAGGCGTACGGCATGACCTTGTCGCGGGTGCCGCGCCCGACCGACTTCGAAGATGGCGGCGGTCGCGCCGGTGACGGCGTCACCGTGGAAACCCGGCCGATCGCGCTAGAAGACTTGTTGGGACGCCCGCAGACCCGGCTCGATGGTGGCGCGATGCGCGCGCTAGTGTCGGGGCGGCGGGTGCTGATCACCGGTGCCGGCGGGACCATCGGCGGCGAATTGGCGCGGCAAATCGGCGCGCTCGAGCCGGCGACGTTGACCCTGCTCGATTCGAGCGAGTTCAATCTCTACCGGATCGATCAAGAGCTGAGCAAGGCGATGCCGACGCTCGATCATGATGCGGTGTTTGCCGATATTCGCGACCCGGCGGCGCTCGAATCCACCTTCGCGCGGACCAGGCCCGAGCTGGTGTTTCATGCGGCGGCGCTCAAGCATGTGCCGATCGCCGAGGCCCACGCCAGCGAAGCGGTGCTGACCAACGTCGCCGGCACCCGCAATGTCGCCGACATGGCGCGGCGTCACGGGGTGCGCGCGATGGTGCAGATCTCGACCGATAAAGCGGTCAATCCGACCAATGTCATGGGCACCACCAAGCGACTCGCCGAAAGCTACTGCCAGGCGCTCGACGTGGATGCGGGCGCCGACGGCACGCGGTATCTCACGGTTCGTTTCGGCAATGTCATCGGCTCGACCGGGTCGGTGGTGCCGCTATTCCAGAAGCAGCTCACCGCAGGCGGCCCACTGACCGTCACCCACCCTGACATGACACGCTATTTCATGACCGTGCGCGAGGCGGTCGAGCTGGTGTTGCAAGCCTCGGCGATGGGGCTCGACGCGCAATCGGGAACGCCGCCGGGGGGTATTTTCGTCCTCGACATGGGCGAGCCGGTGCGCATCGTCGATCTCGCGCGGCAGATGATCCGGCTTGCCGGCAAGCGCCCGGACGAGGAAATCGCGATTGAATTCGTCGGCCCGCGCCCGGGCGAAAAACTGTTCGAGGAACTGTTTCATTCCGGCGAGCCCATGGTGCCCACCGCGCATCAAGGCATCCGTCTGGCGCGGCCGCGCGCCGGCGATGTGGAGACCGTGCGTCACGCCATCGATGCGATCGCCGCGCTCGCCGAGACCCACGACGACGACACGGTGCGCCAACGCCTGCACGCCTTGGTGCCCGAATTTCATACCGCGAGCGCGGCGCCGGGTAGCGATGACCACGCCGCCGCCGCGCATTGAACCGCTTTCCCGTCGCCATCTCACGTCAACAAGGATGATCAATGACCGCGACCGCCGACCCTGAAGACCTGCGCCCGATCGAGCGCGCGCTGCTGTCGGTCTCCGACAAGGCCGGAATCATCGACTTGGCGCGCGCGCTGGTGGCGCATGGCGCCGAGATCCTGTCCACCGGCGGCTCGGCGAAACTGTTGCGCGAGGCGGGCATCGAAGCGATCGAGGTGTCCGACCATACCGGATTCCCGGAAATGATGGACGGCCGGGTCAAGACGCTGCACCCGCTGATCCACGGCGGGATTCTCGCGCGCCGCGATTTGCCCGCGCACGCGCACGCGATGACGGAACATGAAATCGGCGCGATCGATCTGGTGGCGATCAATCTCTATCCGTTCGAGCAGACCGTGGCGGCCGGCGGCGGATTTGACGCCTGCATCGAGAACATCGATATCGGCGGCCCGGCGCTGATCCGCTCGGCGGCGAAGAATCACGCCTTCGTCACCGTGCTCACCGACCCTGCCGACTACCCTGCGGTGATCGATGCGATGGCGGCCAACGACGGGCGGACCGACGGCGCCTTGCGACGCCGGCTGGCGGCCCAGGCGTTCGCCCGAACCGCGACCTATGACGCGGCGATCGCGACCTGGTTCGCCGCCCGAGTCGGCGACCGGTTTCCCGCCCGCGTCGCCTTCCCCGGTACCCGTCGGCAACTCTTGCGCTATGGCGAAAACCCGCATCAGGAGGCGGCGTTCTATGCCACGGGCGACGATCGACCCGGCATCGCCAGCGCGACCCAAGTCCAGGGCAAGGCGCTCAGCTACAACAACATCAACGACACCGACGCCGCCCTCGAATTGGCCGCCGAATTCGCGCGCCCGGCGGTGGCGATCATCAAACATGCCAATCCCTGCGGGGTTGCGGTGGCGGACAGCCTCGCCGCCGCCTATCGCCGGGCGCGGGCGTGCGACCCGGTCAGCGCTTTCGGCGGCATCGTCGCGCTCAACCGATTGATCGACGGCGAGACCGCGACCTTGATCACCGAGATATTCACCGAAGTGGTGATCGCGCCCGACGCCGACGACGACGCGCGGGCGATCTTCGCGGCCAAGAAGAATTTGCGCCTGCTGCTGAGCGGCGCGATGCCCGATCCCGCGGCACCGGGCCTCACCGTGCGCGCGGTCGCCGGCGGCTTGCTGGTCCAGGACCGCGACGCCCACATCGCGTCGGAGGATGCGCTCGAGGTCGCCACCAAGCGCGCGCCGAGCGCGACCGAGGTCGCCGATCTCTTGTTCGCCTTCACGGTCTGCAAGCATGTCAAATCGAACGCCATCATCTATGCCAAGGACGGCGCGACGGTGGCGATCGGCGCCGGTCAAATGAGCCGCGTCGACTCGGCGCGTTTCGCGGTCTCGAAAGCGCGCGACGCCGCCGCGGAAGCCGGCGAAAGCGCCAGCCGCACGGCGGGCTCGGTGGTCGCCTCGGACGCCTTCTTTCCGTTCGCCGACGGCCTGATCACCGCCGCCGACGCCGGGATCACCGCGGTCATTCAGCCCGGCGGATCGATGCGCGATGCCGAAGTAATCGCCGCCGCCGACGAACGCGACCTGGCGATGGTTTTCACCGGGGTCCGCCATTTCCGGCATTAGAATTTTTGGGGTATAGAGCGGTTCATGTTTATTATTGCCGGGGTGCCAAGCAACGGAGAAGCGGCGGGCTCATGGCATTCGAATTGATCTGGGAACCCGAGGGGGTGGTCATACAATATGCCGGGGTGGTTTCCGACGACGACATCCGACAAGCGAACCTCGACATTTTTGATGATCCCCGGTTCGATACGCTCAAGTATGAGATCTGCATTTACACCGACATCGCGGCGCTCGACCGCTCGTCGGAAATCGTCCGCTGGGTCGCCGACTTCGATCTTCAGGCCTCGAAGCGCAATCCCGCGATCCGCGTCGCGGCGGTCGGCGAACAGCCCTTGCTGAGGGGCATCACCAACATGTATCGCGCTGAATTCGAACTCAGGGGCGGCACCTGGGGTCAAGGCCTGTTCGATACCGTCGAAGAAGCCCGCGCCTGGTTGGCCAACGAGGACGACTAGGCACTAAAAGGCACTAGGTCACCGACTCATAAGTTCGCAGCCATATCCGTAAAGAGGCGAGTTGGACGGAGGCGAGGTAGTTGTCATCTCGTTGGTCGTATCGGGTTGCGACGGCACGGAAGTGTTTGAGTTTGTTGAAGAACCTTTCAACGGCGTTGCGCTATCGGTAAATCCAAGTGCTGAATACCGGATGTCTGATACGGTTCGGCATCGGCCGAATGCTTGGCCAAGCGCCGCGGGCGGCAAGTCTGGCGCGCAAATCGTCGCTGTCGTAAGCGCGGTCTGCGAGGAAGATTGTTCCCGCCGAGACGGTGTCATATATGTCATCGGTGGCGCGTCCATCATGAGCCTGGCCCTCTGTCAGCTTGCGGCGGATCGGCCGGCCCAGGGCATCGACCAGGGCATGGATCTTGGTCGTCAAGCCGCCGCGCGAGCGACCCATGTAACGGGATCGCGTGGTTTATTTTGGCCATTGGCGGCGTGTTGAGGGACCCGGATCGAAGAACTATCGATCATCTGCACGTCGCCATCTTAAGCCTCTGAAACTGCCTCAAGAAGCATCGCCCAGATGCCCGCCTTCCGCCACCTGTTGAACCGGTTCACGCACGTCGTATGCGGCCCATAGCGCGCCGGTATATCCGCCCATGGTGCCCCCGTCCTGAGCCGCCAGAAAGTCCCATCCAGTACCCGACGGTCATCCACCCGGGGAACCCCACGCGACTTCTACGGCAACAAAGGCTGGATCACAGACCACTCGAAATCCGTCAAATCGAACCGCGCCATATCCACCTCCTTCGGTTCCAACAAGCGAATCATGGAAATGCCGTCCTGGGAATCCTATTAATGGGTATGTGACCGAGCGCGATCAATACATGCCGCACCGAAGGACTACGACAAAGGGTGGCAGAAAATCACTCGCGGCCGGGCTCGCGGACGCCGATAAGGATCGCCAAGCCGGCGGCGAAGAACACCAGCACCACCGACATGCCGATCCGCTGACTGCCCGAGCCGGTGGTCAGCAAGGCGACCAGCCAAGGTCCCAGGAATGCGGTCGCCTTGCCGGATAATGCGAACAGGCCGAACATCTCGGTCTGCCTGTCGTCAGGGGCGAGGCGCGCCATCATCGATCGGCTGGCCGCCTGGGTGGGTCCCATGAAGATGCCGATGCCGAGCCCGAGGATCCAGAACCACAGCTTGTCCTCGACGAGCAGGAGCAGCGCGCCGACGATGATCAACGCGACCAGGGACATGATCAGGGTGCGCTTGGACCCCAGCCAATCGTCGATCCAGCCGAACCCGAACGCGCCGATGCCGGCGGCTACGTTGAGCGCCACTGCGAAATACAACACCTCGGCCAGATCCATGCCGAAGGTGCCCGCCGCGTAGAGCCCGCCGAACGCGAACAAGGTGTTGAGGCCGTCGATATACAGCATGCGGGCGAGCAGGAAGCGGGCGATGGTACGGTAGTCGCGGATCGATCGTAGGGTGCGTCCCAAGGTCGCCAGACCAAGGCGCAGCGCGGTGAAAAATCCCCGGCGGTCGCCGCCGAGGTCGGGAGTAAAAGCGAACAACGGCCAGGCGAACAGCACGAACCACGCCGCGACGAGGATCGCGATCGCGCGTACCGGCTCGGCGGTCTCGGGATCGAGACCGAACGGCGGCGCCTCAACCTGTATGAAACCGAACAACGCCACCACCAGACACGCCAGCCCGCCGGCATATCCGAGCCCCCACGCCCAGCCCGACAGGCGCCCCATGCGATCGGCCGGGCCGAGACCGGGAAGCATCGCGTTGTAGAACACCATGCCGAGTTCGAACCCCAGATTGCCGATGCCGACGAGAATGAGAACCAGCCAGATCGAGCCCGCGTCTGGGGTGGCGAACCACAGCGCCGCGCACGCCACCACCATGACCGTCGAGCACGCGAATAGCCACGGTTTGCGCCGCGCCCCGGCGTCGGCGACGGATCCCAAAATCGGCCCGAGAACGGCGACCGCGAGGGCGCTCGCCGATAGGGCATAACCCCACAACGCGGTCGCGCGCACCTCGTCGCCGACGATCGCGTCCTTGAAATAGACCGCGAACACGAAGGTGACGACGACCGTCGCAAACGGCGAATTCGCCCAATCGAACAGGCACCAGGACAGCACCGCGCGCCGGCCCGGCGCGGTGCCGAGGGTCTCGGTCGGATTGATCGGGGTGTCGGACATGCGGCCTTGGAGACCTGGTTGCGGAGCGACGCGAGGACCCTACGCGAGGCCGGCCCTAGCTGTCCACCGGGGGCAAATTCGTTCTGGCGATTACCCGGTGATCAGCTCGCGCATGCGGCGGTTGGCGACCGCGAGCATCGCCAGGTCCATGCCCGGCTGGGTGCGCAAATCGGTGAACAGTTGGGCGTTGCGGCTGATGATGTCGGGATTTTCGGCGGCCCATATTTCGGTGGCGTCGGCACCGCTGCCGGCGGTCTCGACGACGCGGATGGTCAGCGCCAGCTGCTGGCCGTATAGATCGTCGATAATCGCCGTCACCGCCTTGTCCTGCCAATGATTGTCTATCGCGATATGGCGACCGCGCGCGCGCAGCCAATCGAGACCGAGACGGCGGCCGACCTGGAAATAGATCGCCGCCGCGGCGCTCACCTCGAGGCCGAGCTGGGTCGCCGACTCGACGATATTGCACGCCGAATGGAGCGGCTCGATGAGACCGATGACACGCGCCAGTTTGGCCGGCACGCCCTGGGCGACCAGATTGGCGGCGTCCGCCGCGGCATCCTCGGCGCGGTCCTTTGGCAGCACCTGGTCGAGACCGTCGATGAGCGACGCGATGCCGGTTTGGAAGATCTCCACGGTGGCGCCGCAATCGAGCGGTTGCGGCCGATTGCGCAGGAACCACAGCGCCGAATGCTCGAGCAGCCGGCGCAGGTCGACGATCAGCTGGTGCTGCAGGGCGGCGGGAACCTTGTTGTCGAGGCCCTCGATCTCGCTCCACAAATCGCGCATGTCGAACACCGCGCGGGTCACCACGTAGGCGCGGCCGATATCGCCGGCGCCGCGACCGGTTTCCTCCTCGGCCATTTGCGCGAACACCATGCTCGCGCGATTGACGATGCTGTTCGAAATCTGGGTCGCGACGATCTCGCGGCGCAGCCGGTGACGGCGGATATTCTTGCCGTATTTCTTGACCAGGGCGTTGGGAAAATAACGCTCGAGATCGTCGACGAGAAATGGATCGTCGGGCAAGTCGGATTCGAGCAGCTCGTCATAGAGCGCGAGCTTGGCGTAGGCGTAGAGCACCGAGAGTTCGGGGCGCGAGAGACCTTGCTCGGCGGTCCGGCGTTCCTCGATCGCCTCGTCATCGGGCAACAACTCGACCGCGCGATTGAGCCGGCCCGAGCGTTCGAGCGCATGGATCATCCGTTGCTGGAGATCGAGCCTGGCGCCGGCCAGGGATTCGATGACGCTGATGCCAAGGGTCTGCAGGTAATTGTCGGCGAGACACCGCGACGCCACGCCGTCGGTCATCTTGATCAGCAGCTTGTCGCGCTGCTTGCGGGTCAGATCGCCGTCGCCCTCGACATCGCCGAGCAGCACCTTGATGTTGACTTCGCGGTCCGAGCAATCGACCCCGGCGGAATTGTCGATGGCGTCGGAATTGACCCGAACGCCGGTGTTCGCGGCCTCGATCCGCGCCAGTTGGGTGAATCCGAGATTGCCACCCTCGCCGATCACCTTGCAACGAAGATCGGTGGCGTCGACGCGCAGCGAATCGTTCGCCCGATCGCCGACATCCGCGTGGGACTCATGGCGCGCCTTGACATAGGTGCCGATACCGCCGTTCCACAGCAGGTCGACCGGCGCCTTGAGCAATGCCGATATCAACTGATTCGGCGTCATGGTCTCGGTCTCGGCGCCGATCAAGGCGCGCATTTCCGCCGTCAAGGTCACCGATTTTGCGGCGCGGTCGAAGATGCCGCCGCCGGCGGAGATCAGGCTTTTGTCGTAATTCGCCCAATTCGAACGCGGCAGCGCGAACAGGCGTTCGCGCTCGGCGTAGCTCGCCGCGGGATCAGGATCGGGATCGATGAAGATGTGCAAATGGTTGAACGCGGCGACCAGCTTGATATGCGGCGACAGCAGCATGCCGTTGCCAAACACGTCGCCCGACATATCGCCGATGCCGACGACGCTGAAATCGTCGCCTTGGGTGTCGAGTCCCATTTCGCGGAAATGGCGCTTGACCGATTCCCACGCGCCGCGCGCGGTGATGCCCATTTTCTTGTGGTCGTAGCCGGCCGAGCCGCCGCTGGCGAAGGCGTCGCCCAACCAGAAACCATAGTCCTCGGCGACGCCGTTGGCGATATCGGAGAAGGTCGCGGTGCCCTTGTCGGCGGCGACCACGAGATAGGGATCGTCGCCATCGTGGCGCACTACGTCGGCGGGCGGCACGACATCGGCGCCGGCGAAATTGTCGGTGATATCGAGCATGCCGGAGATCAGTGTCTTGTAGCAGGCGATGCCTTCGGCGAGAAACGCGTCGCGATCGCCCGCGGGGGGATGCTTGACCACGAAGCCACCCTTGGCGCCGACCGGCACGATGACCGCGTTCTTGACCATTTGCGCTTTCATCAGACCGAGAATCTCGGTGCGGAAATCCTCCGGACGGTCGGACCAGCGGAGACCGCCACGGGCCACCTTGCCGCCGCGCAGATGAAACCCTTCCATGCGCGCCGAGTAGACGAATATCTCGACCGCGGGACGGGGCAGTGGAAGCTCGTCGATCGCCATCGACTCAATCTTCAGCGAAATATAGCTATGCGGCGCGCCGCTTGCGTCGGGCTGATAGAAATTTGTCCGCAGTGTCGCCTGCATGGCGTTGAGGAAGCGGCGAATAATCCGGTCCTCGTCGAGGCTGGCGACCGATTCGAGCTCGCGCGTGACCATCGCCACGGCGGCTTCGTTGCGGTCCTCGGCAGCGATCGCGGGATCGAAGCGTTGTTCGAAGACCTCGAACAGATGGCGGGCGATCTCCGGATTGGCGGCCAGGGTGATCTCCATATAGGCCTGGCTGAACGGTGACTGCGCCTGGCGGAGATATTTGGCATAGGCACGCAACACGACAACCTGGCGCCAGGCGAGACCGGCGCGGGTGATCAGCATGTTGAAGCCGTCATTCTCGACATCGCCGCGCCAGATCTGCTCGAAGGCAGCCTGAAAGCGCTGTTTGGTCTCGCCGACGTTGATTTCCAGGCCGCTGCGGTCGACGACGCCGAAATCGTGAATCCAGACCTCGGGTTGGTCATCACCGACGATCAGCCGGAAGGGAAATTCATCGATCACCTTGAGGCCCATGTTCTCGACGACGGGAAGCACGTCGGAGAGCGCGAGCGGGCCGCCGCGATGATAGATCTTGAACCGGAGCCCGCCTTCGGTCGCCTCGGGCGGGCGATAAAGGTTGAGGTCCAATCCGTCGCCGCCGGATACGGATTCGATGTGTTCGATGTCGAGCACCGCGGCGCGCGCGCCGAAATGATCGCGATAACTCGCGGGGAACGCCGACGCATACCGTCGTTCCAGGGACGCGGCGCGATGCTCGTCGTAGGCCGCGCGCAAGGCGTCGTGCAAACTGTCTTCCCAGCCGCGCACCGCATCGACCAAGCGGCCTTCGACGACCTCGACGTCGATCGCCGCGGCGGCGGTGGTCTCGAGGATAATATGCAAGCGCGCCAGCGGGCTATCGCCAAGCTGGGTATAGAAATCCTGGCACTTGCCGCCGAACGAGTCTTCGAGAATGCGCGTGATGTCGCGTCGCAGACTGGAATCGAAGCGTTCGCGCGGCAGGAACACCATGCACGACATCGAGCCGCCGAGGGTGTCGCGGCGGACGAACAGGCGCAGCCGCGGGCGCTCCTGGAGATGCAGAATGCCAAGGCTGGTTTCCAGCAACTCGTCTTCACTGGCTTGGAACAGCTCGTTGCGCGGATAAGTCTCCAGAACGTGCAGCAGTTCCTTGCCGTCATGGCTGGTGGGCGAGAAGCCGGCCCGCGCCAAGGCGATCGCGAGGCGTTGTCTGAGCACCGGGATCACGGTCGGCGAATGATTATAGGCGGCGGAGGTGTGAGGTGGTCCCAGAAAATCGGACAGGGAGCTAAGGTGTATTCCACCGGATAACGGAGGAATACGAGATGACGAATCGACGCCGGTTTACGGCGGAATTCAAGGCCCGGGTGGCGCTGGAAGCGCTGCGGGGCG
>JAKZSU010000125.1:0-3920 GCA_047517485.1 Alphaproteobacteria bacterium | reverse complement strand
CTCGAGGTTCTCATCGAGCGCGAACAGCGTGTCGTAGACCATGTAGCCGTGATTGCGGGTGATGTACGCCGTGGTCCAGATCGGATCGATGTTTTTCAGATCCGCGTGCGGCACGATACGCAGGACCGAGTCGGCGGACGCGAGATTGGAACTCAAAATAAGCGTCGAGAGAGCCACGGACAGCGTGCGTAAAAATTTCATCGCGATCGCTCCTCTCGGTTGGCGGTTAGGCGTCGAGCCCCTTTGGTCCGAGGTCTTGCAATCGCAGGGCACGGCCTGGCCGAGTACCGATGCTGGCGTGATCGCGCCACGTCACCCGGCCATTGACCATCACCATATCGATGCCGGCGGCGGGCTCGGTCGGCTTCTCCCAGGTCGCGCGGTCGGCGATGGTTTCGGGATCGAACAGGACCAGGTCGGCATAGGCGCCGGCGCGCAAGACCCCACGGTCGGTGAGGCCGAACTGCGCCGCCGGCAGGCCGGTCATGCGGCGCACCGCCTCCTCGAGCGAGAACAGGCCAACGTCGCGCGCATAGTGGCCGAGCACCCGCGGGAATGTCCCCCAAAGCCGCGGGTGCGGATGGCTGTCGTGGGGCAATCCGTCGGAGCCAATCATCGCGTGCGGGAACGACAGCACCCGGCGCACGTCGTCCTCGTCCATGATGAAATAAATCCCGCCGCCAGGGCGCAGGCGCTCGACCGCCGCCAGATCGTCGCACCCCCACTCGGCGGCGATGTCGGAAACATCGCGCCCCGCCATGGCGGGATACGGCTTCGACCAGGTGACGATCACCCGGCTGGCGTTCATCGTCCGCCGCGCGTCGAGCACGGTCGAGCCGGCGACATAGGGATAGACGTCGAGGGCGATTTTCTGATCGCCGCGCGCGCCGGCGATCTTGAGCAGGGTTTCGCGGGTGCGACCGTGGTTGGCGGATCCGGCGCATTTGTGGTGCGAGATCACCACCGGCACCCCCGCCGCGCGGCCGATCTCGAATGTCTCGTCGAGCGAATCGAGAATAGCCGCGGTCTCGTCGCGCATGTGGGTCGAATGAATTGCCCCGACCGGCGCCAGCGTCCGGGCGAGCGCGATCACCTCCTCGGTCGGCGCGTCGTTGGCGGGGCGGTAGAACAGCCCAGTGCTCATGCCGACCGCGCCGGCGGCGAGCGAGTCTTCGAGGGCGCGCCGCATGGACCCGATCTCCGCCTCGGTCGCGGCGCGATCGAGACTGTCCATCGCCCCCATGCGTAACGTCGAATGGCCGACCTGCGCGACCACATTGACCGCCGGCGGATCGGCGTCGAGAGCGTCGAGGTATTCGCCGAAGGTCTTGAAATAATGCTCCGGCCGGTCGCCGATGAGATCGGCCGGCGACGGCGGCGTCTCGCTCGGCGAAAGCGGCGCGATGCTGATGCCGCAATTGCCGGTGACCACGGTGGTCACCCCCTGGCTGACCTTGCACGCCATCAGCGGATTGGACAGCACCGCCCGGTCGTCGTGGGTATGCACATCGATGAAACCGGGGGCGACCGCAAGACCGCGTCCATCGATCTCGACCGCGGCGGCGATCCGCCCGACGGTGCCGATCGCGGATATCCGATCGTCGATCACCGCGATATCGCCGGTCCGCGACTCGCCGCCGCCGCCGTCGATAAGTCGCGCGTTGCGAATGATGATATCGGCGCGACGATCGCCCATGACGCCTACCCGGCGCGGATGAATTTTTGGAAGGCGTGGCAGGTCAGCGGCGCGAAATGGTCGATCGCCCCCGACGCCTTGACCACTTCGCCGACGTAGAAATCGCCGCGCGAATCCGCCCAAATCCCGTGCGGCACGATGAAATTGCCCGGCAGCACCGGGTTCTCGCCGCCGATCTGAGTCTGGATGTTGCCGTCGAGATCGCAAATCGTCACCCGCGCGATCGGCGCGTGGCCGTGCGGCGGGTGCTGCATAAAGGGAAAATGTGGTCGCTCGACGTAGGGCACCGTCCAGCCGAGCTCGGCGATATAGAGATTTTCCTGCTCATCGAGAAACAGATCGTCGGGGCGGTTCACCCAGTCCCAACTGTGGAGATATTCGCCGGCGCTGGAGAAAAACTGGATGCGTGAATTCTCGCGATCGGCGACGAGTACGCGCCCGGAACGATCGACCGCGATGCCATGCGGCAGGTTGAATTCGCCGGGCCCGGATCCCGGCGCTCCCCACGAGGTCACCAGCTCGCCGTCGCCGGTGAAATGATGCACCCGCGCGTTGCCGTAGCCGTCGGCGATGAACAGATCGCCGGTCTCGGTCACCGAGACGTTGGTCACCATGTTGAACGGGCCGGCCGCGTGACGCACCGGCTGCTCGCCGAGCACGAATCCGGTCTCCGCGGAGACGTTCGCCTCGCCCAAGGTCATCAGCAGCTCGCCGTCGGTGGTGAATTTGCGCACCGTGTGATCGAGATTATCGGCGCACCAGACGTGGTCGTTGCGGTCGATGAAGATGCCGTGCGCGCTGGTGAACACGTCCTCGCCCCAGGCGTCGAGGAATTTCCCCTCTTTGTCGAAAACGATGACCGGATGGGCGCCGCGATTGAAAACATACACCCGGTCACGGGAATCGACGGCGACCCCGGCGACCTCGACGAACGACCAGCCCTCGGGCAGGCGCTCCCACCCTTCGAGCACTTCGTATTCGAGCTTGTGCACCCCGATTGTCACCGATCCGCCCCCATCAATCCGCGCTGTAATCTATCCGCTGTTCTATCAGACTTATCGCCGCAAGTTGGTATAAACTCAGGCAATGCGCGCCCTCAACCGAGCCGCCCTGATGGTATTCACCGCCGTGCTGATCGCCGCCCCCGGGCGCGCGGAGACCATCGGTCGCGCCACCGTCATCGACGGCGACACGCTGGAGATCGACGGCGAGACCATCGGCTTGTGGGGCATCGATGCGCCCGAACTCGAGCAGTTTTGCCGCGAGCCGAATGGCACTCCATGGCCCTACGGCATGCATGCCAAACGATTGTTATCGCGGATGGCGGAGGGCCGCATGGTGGTGTGCCGGGTGTTGAGCGACGGCCAATTCAGGATGACACGGGCGACGTGTAGCGCCGACAATCGCGACCTCGGCTGGGCGATGGTCGCGTTCGGCTTCGCGCTCGACGATGTCCGCACTTCGTCGGGCGCTTACCACTCGCCGCAACGACAATCGGCGGATGTCCAGGCCGGTATTTGGTCGGGAACGTTCATCGCTCCGTGGGAATGGCGTAACGGCAAGCGGCTCGACTAACCGCGGGACGCGGGCGGCATCGGCTCCGGCAGATGGATGTCGGCGGGCGGCGTGCCGCTCTGCCAGAACACGTCGATCGGAATGCCGCCGCGCGGATTCCAGAACCCGGCGATACGCAGCCAGTGGGGTGCGATCGCCGCGACCACGCGCTTGCCGATCGCCACCGTGCAATCTTCGTGAAACGCCCCATGGTTGCGGAACGAATGAAGATAAAGCTTGAGCGATTTCGATTCGAGCAGCCAGGCATCGGGCACGTAATCGATGACGAAATGTCCGAAATCGGGCTGCCCGGTGACCGGACACAAAGACGTGAATTCAGGGCAGGTGAAGCGCGCGACATACTGGGTATCGGCATGATCGTTGGCGACCCGCTCGAGTATCGCGGCATCGGGGCTCGCCGGCATCGCGGTCTTGCCGCCGAGATGTTCGAGGTCGGCAAAACGATCGGTCATGGCGCTCTCCTGGTGGTGCGGTGGCGACTATGCGCGCGGACAAGCGTGGACGCAGTGTGAGAACGGCGGTGACAAATTAGTCCACGGAAGCGGCGGGATTTCCCAGCTGCGGGCGGAGTAAAACTCTGCCACCTGTAGCCTTCGATCTTTTTTGAGATGGAAGGCGGGAGGATGTACACCGTGGACCTATATCTGCG
>JAKZSU010000124.1:0-10547 GCA_047517485.1 Alphaproteobacteria bacterium | reverse complement strand
ACCTCCGCCGTCCTCATGCCGCGCTCCTGCTCCGCCAGAATCGCGATGATCTGTTCGGCCGTGAACCGTGATTGCCTCATGTCCGTCTCCTCTGTGACGGACTCTCCTATCAGATGAGGGTACTTTTGGGGCTCAGGTCACGTTGCCACCGGGGCGTAGCGCACGCGCCAGCGCCGGGGCCATGGCGACCAGGGGGCGCGCCAGGATGTTGGCGACGATCAGGTCGTAGGGCGCGGTCGACCGGACAAGGCGCGACGCATAGCCGTCGCTGATTTCGGCGCGGATCAAATGGTGAAGGTTATTCTTCAGCGCGTTTTGCCGGGTGACCGCGACCGCAATCGGATCGACGTCGACGGCGAGCACCGGGCGCCTCCACAATCGCGCGATCGCCATCGCGAGGACCCCGGTGCCGCACCCCATATCGAGCGGGTTCTCAAAACGCCGCCGCCTTGACAGACGATCGAGCGCGGCGAGGCAGCCGGCGCTGGTGGCGTGATGGCCGGTGCCGAACGCCTGGCCGGCCTCGACCTGCAGATCGATGCGGCCGGGGATGCCACAGGCCGGGACATGGCCGCCACGGATGAAAAACCGCCCGACCCTGACCGCGTCGAGGTGCTTGAGACCCTCGGCCACCCAGTCCTTGTCGGAGAGGGGTTCAATGCTGAGCCGCGGCGGCGCCACCATCGCGGTGCCGGCGGCCAGCGCGATCGAGGCCTCGATCAACGCGCGCGGCGGCGGGGTGGTGAAAATCGCCCGCAGGCACCAGGTGTCATCGCCCGCGGCGGAGCTGGAGACCGACTCGGCGGCGGCGAAAACGCCTTCGAATAACGCCGCGTCACGCCGTTGCACGGTGATTTCGACTTGCCACGCGGTGGGCGGCCTTTGTTCGGGTGTCTCCGGGTCGCTCATTGCGGGGAGTGTGCGGCAATCGATGCCGGTGGCAAGGCCAAAGTCTCATTGCCACATTCGGACTTCGCTCCCGTGCGCCATGGCGGCGATGACGCCGGCGTGAGCCGGCGTCACCTTCAGCGGTACCTCGGGGTATGGGGTCAGGAGGCGCCGCCGATCAGGGCCACCGCCTCTTCGGTAGTCCACAGCGCGTTGGCGATGTAGCGGAAGTTGATCAGCGCGGCGAGGTAGCCGTCGCCTTCGGGCAGCATCGCGGCGGCGGTGGCGTCACGCACCACCGCGACCTCGAAACCCATTTCGAGCAGTTCGTGCAAGTGCGCCTGGACGCAGAGGTTGGCGGACATGCCGGCGAGAATGACGCGGTCGATGCCGGCCTTGCGCAGTTGCAGCGCGAGATCGTTGGCCTCGGGGCCGTAGACCTTGTGCGGCGAGGCGATCAGCGTCTGGCCGTCCTCGATATATTGCTTGTACTGCGGCATGAAATCGGCGCCGGAGCCGGTGAAACCGTCGACAGACAGCGGGCTCGGGCGGTCGAACATGCCGATCGCGTGCATCAGTTTTTCGAGCGGGCCGCCGAATTTCCAGCCGTGATCGGTGGGATAATAATAATGCGGCGAGATCGCCACCGTCATCCCGGCGGCTTTCGCCGCGACCATCAGGCGCTCGAGATTGGCCACCGTGTCGTGGCGCTCGACGCTGGCGCCGACCACGCCCCAGGCGACGCCGTCGGGGCTGAGGAAATCGATCTGCGGATCGGTGATCACCAGCGCGGTATTCGACAGATCGACCGCCATGGTGGTTTGCGGCAGCGCTGGCTCGGCGGGGTCGGCGTAGGGGTCGTCGGCGGCGGTGGCGCCGTGCGGCGCCTGCCAGGCGAAGAGCAGGCCGAGCGCGGCCACGATGGTCGCGGCGCCGGTGACTTTGGCGATGACGGGGCTGTGATGCGATTTCATTGCTGAATCTCCCTAAAACTGTGTTCCTCTGGTGCCTGGGAGGATGGCGCAAGTGCCGTTCCCGGTGGTCCGGGACCTGTGCCCTATCGTCCAGGTTGCGACGGCGGCGCGGGGTTTTGGGATGATATTGCTTGAGCGATTGATGCAGGGGCTCGACATCGCGGTGCGCCCGTTCGCGGTGTGCCGGGTCGGCGCCGGGCGGCAGATCGATCTCGGCCGCAGCGAGACCGCCGCCATTCATTATTTGCTGAGCGGCGCCGGCCGGATTCACCTGTCCGGACACCGCGACATCGATCTCGCCGCCGGCCACGCGGTGATCGTCCCGGCGGCCACCGCGCAGCGTTTCGCGGCGGCGGGCGAAGGTCACGAGGCGGCCTCCGCTTCGGACCTGTTGGTGCTCGACGAGCCGGTGCGCGACGGCGAGGCGGTGATGGTGTGCGGCACGGTAGGCGCGACTTATCGCACCGGGCACGGTCTGTTCGAGTATCTGCCCGAACCGATCGCCATCGACGGCACCACGGATTCGGTTTTCGCCACCGCGTTCGAATCGTTGCTCGGCGAAATGTTGCATCCGCAACCGGGCAGCGACACCTTGATCCGCGCGCTGATGCAGCAATGTCTGGTGCTGGTGCTCAGGCGCTATTGCGAAAGCGGCGAGTGCCGCGTTCCCTGGCTGTCGGCGCTCGAGGACGAACGCCTGGCGCGGGCGGTCGAGGCGATGGTGGACTCGCCGGAAGCGCCGCACACGGTCGAGCGTTTGGCCGACGCCGCCGGCATGAGCCGGTCGTCGTTCGCCGAACATTTCACCGCCGCGTTCGGGCGCGGGCCGATCGAGTTTCTCAAGGAAGTCCGGGTCCGCCGCGCGGCATCGCTGCTCGCCGCCGGCGACGCGCCGATCAAGGCGGTGGGAACGGCGGTGGGTTATGAAAGCCGATCGTATTTCACCCGCGCGTTCGCGAGTGTGTTCGGCGTATCGCCGGCGGCCTATCGCGAGGCGTCACGCCAGTGAGACGAAGCTGTCCATTACTTTTTTGATGCCGGCTTTGTCGAAGGCGATTTCGAGTTTGTTGCCATCGACCGCGTTGATCACGCCGTAGCCGAATTTTTGGTGGAAGACGCGGAGGCCGGCGCTGAAGGTGCCTGGCGCGTGGTCGTGGGTCTCGATCGGGATCATCGGCGCGGCGGCGTTGCGTTGCCAGTTGCTGGGTCGGTTGCCGATGGTTGGGCGGTCGAAGGCGGTATGCGTATCGGCGGTGACCGTATCGCCGTAATAGGCGCCGGAGACCGATTCACGCTCGATATGATCTGGTGGCAGTTCGGCGACGAACCGCGACGGGGCGCACATCATCCAGCGGCCGAAGATCTGGCGGTTGGCGGCATACAGGATGGTGGCACGGCGGCGCGCGCGGGTGAGGCCGACGTAGGCGAGGCGGCGTTCTTCCTCGAGCGCGGCGATCCCGCCTTCGTCGAGCGAGCGTTGGTTGGGGAACAGCTCCTCCTCCCAGCCGGGCAGGAAGACGCTGTCGAATTCGAGCCCCTTGGCGCCGTGCAGGGTCATGATGTTGACCATGTCGTCGCCGGAGTCCCGGGTGGTGTCCATCACCAGGCCGACGTGTTCGAGGAATTCCTCGAGATCCTCGAAATCGGCGAGCGCGGTGATCAGCTCCTTGAGGTTTTCCCGCCGGCCCGGGGCCTCGACCGATTTGTCGTTCTGCCACATCTCGGTATAGCCGGATTCGTCGAGCACCATTTCGGCGAGACGCGCGGGCGTTGTCGTCTGGGCCGTGACGCGCCAGCGGTCGATGTCGTCCGACAGCTTGCGCAGCGCGTTGCGCGCGCGGCCGCGGAGCTCATCGGATTCGACCAGTTCGCGTGCCGCGGCGAGTAGCGGGATGCCGCGCGCGCGGGCGTGCAGGTTCATCGTCTGCACGCTGGCGTCGCCGATGCCGCGCTTGGGCTTGTTGACGATGCGCTCGAAGGCGAGGTCGTCGGCGGGCTGGGCGATGCAGCGGAGATAGGCGATGGCGTCGCGCAACTCGAGGCGTTCGTAAAAGCGCACCCCGCCGATCACCCGATAGGGCAAGCCGATCTGGATGAAACGTTCCTCGAAGGCGCGGGTTTGAAAGCTAGCGCGCACCAAAATGGCGACCTGCGCCAGCAGGTGGCCGCGGCGTTGCAGGCTTTCGATTTCCTCGGCGACGGTGCGCGCTTCGTCGGCGCCGTCCCAGGTGCCGCGCACGGCGACCTTGTCGCCGGCCTCGACCTCGGTCCACAGGGTCTTGCCGAGACGGCCCTCGTTGTGGGCGATCAGCCCCGAGGCGGCGGCGAGAATATGCGGGGTCGAGCGGTAGTTGCGCTCAAGCCGCACCACCTTGGCGCCGGGGAAGTCGTGCTCGAAACGCAGGATGTTGCCGACCTCGGCGCCGCGCCAGGCGTAGATCGACTGATCGTCGTCGCCGACGCAGCAGATGTTCTTGTGCTTTTGCGCGAGCAGGCGGAGCCAGAGATATTGCGCGACGTTGGTGTCCTGGTATTCGTCGACCAGGAGATAGCGGAACCGCTCCTGGTAGTCGGCGAGGACCGCGGGTTCGGCGTTGAACAGCCGCAAGTTATGCAGCAAGAGGTCGCCGAAATCGGCGGCATTCAGGGTCGCCAGGCGGTCCTGGTATTGGCGGTAGAGCTCGATCGCGCGGCCGTTGGCGAATTCGGACTGGTTCTCGCCCGATACCGCGTCCGGGGTGAGGCCGCGATCCTTCCAGCGGCTGATGATGCTGGCGAGGACCCGGGCGGGCCATTTCTTGTCGTCGATGTCGTTGGCGATGAGCAGCTGCTTGATCAAGCGCACCTGGTCGTCGGTGTCGATGATGGTGAAGCTCGAAGTGAGGCCCACTACCTCGGCGTGACGGCGCAGAATGCGCGCGGCGACCGCATGGAAAGTGCCGAGGAACCAGCCCTCGACCGAGCGCCCGAGCAGCTGCTCGACGCGCTCGCGCATCTCGCGCGCCGCCTTGTTGGTGAAGGTGACGGTCAGGGTCTGGCCGGGATGGGCGTGGCCGCTTTCGATAATGTGCGCGAGCCGGGTGGTGAGCACGCTGGTCTTGCCGGTACCGGCGCCGGCGAGCACGAGCACCGGACCGTCGACCGCCTCGACCGCGCTGCGCTGATCGGCGTTGAGCACATCCAAATAGCGGGCGCCCGTCGGCGCCGCCGCCTCGGGCTCGATATCGCTGAGATCGAAGGGGTCTGACATGATTCGGGCGATTATATCGGATCGGCGGGCCGCGAACCAACCTCGGTCGTCAAAGGTGGACGGTCTTTATTGAAAGGCGACCACGATGTTGGTGAGCGCACCGACGATCAGCACCGCGAAAGTCAGCTGCATGCCGCGGGTGCGATAATTGGTGGTTTCGGGCTCCTGGCCGAAGCCGTGGGCGTGCGCGAGACGGCCGATCAGTAAGGCGACGCCCATGCCGTGCACCAGCCAGATCGACGCGTCCTGCGCTTCCGCCAAAGCCATAAGGATCAGCGCGAAGGGGACATATTCGGCGAAGTTGGCGTGCACCCGCTGGGCGCGCATGAGCTTGCGGTCGCCGCCGTCGCCGCCGTCGCCGAGCGAGATTTTTTCGCTGCGCCGTAGGCGAAGGACGCCGAGACTAAGCCTTACGAACAAGAGCGCGAGGAGGGCCGCGTAGAGTGGCGTCGCTGTCATGAGGCGATTTTCCTACTCAAGACCCGCTCACGTTTGGCCGCGTTCCTGGGCGCGTTGACGGAGCAGGGCGAGATTGTAGGCGGCGAGGGCGTCTTGGCGATAGAGCACGCCAACCAGGCGCGGCGACGCGCGGTCGTCGACCACCGGCAGGTGGCGCGCCGGCGCGGTCTCGAGCAGATCGAGGGCGTGATCGAGGGTATCGGTGGGCTCGAGATAGTCGAGATCGGTCTCCGCCAGCGCGCCGGCGGTGGCGGTGGGATCGGGGTCGGGATCGAACAGGAGTTCGCGCAAGCGCTCGAAAGTGACGACTCCGACCAGTTTGCCGTCCGCGTCGGTGACGTAGAGATCGTAGTCCGGGGCGGTGCGCAGGGCCTCGCGGATCTCGGCGGCCAAGGTGTGCTGGTCGACCGATTTGTGGCGGTCGGTCATCAGCGAGCCGACTGCGATGGCGCGGGTCTCGGCGCGATCCTGGGCGCTCGCCAGATCGACCCCGCGGGCGCGCAACTGCCAGGTAAACAGCGAGCCGCCGATCACCTGGCGGGTGATCAGCGAGGCCACCGCGACGGCGATCATCACCGCGATGGTGATCGCGTAATCGCCGGTGAGCTCGAAGATGATCAGGATCGTCGAGATCGGCGCGCCGAGCACCGCGCCGGCGACCGCGCCCATGCCGACCATGGCGTAGGCGCTGGTGCTGATCGGCGCCTCGGGCGCGGCGAGCGCGACGATCATGCCGAAGGCGCTCCCGGTGAGCGCGCCGATACACAGCGACGGCGAGAACACCCCGCCGCTGAAGCCGGCGCCGAGACTGATACAGCTCGCGGCGATCTTGGCGACGATCAGGATCCGCACCAGCTGGAGCCCGAAGCCGGTATCGAGCGCCCGGTCGGTGGTCTCGTAACCGACGCCGATAATCTCGGGATAGGCGGCGGCGATGGCGCCGATCGCGATGCCGCCGAGCGCCGGCTTGGTCCATTCGGGGATGGGCACGCGGCCGGCGAGGCGCGTGCTCCACATCGTGCCGGCCATGAACAGCACGGCGATACCGGCGCAGATCATGCCGAGCAGCAGAAACACCGGCATTTCGAAATAGGAGGAGATTTCCATCGGCGGAACGACGAAGGCGGGGTAATCGCCGAAATGCGCGCGCGAGATCATCGTGCCGATCACCGCCGCGACGACCACCGGCGCGAAGGCGGCGAGGCCGTAATGTCCGACCACCACCTCGAGGGCGAAAAACACCCCGGCGATCGGCGCGTTGAACGACGCGGCGACGCCGCTGGCGACACCGCAGCCGAGCAGGGTCAGCATTTGCGGCCGGCCGAGGCCGACCCGCTGGCCGAGCCAGCTCGACATGGTCGCCGCGAGGTGCACTACCGGCCCTTCGCGGCCGACCGAGGCGCCGGCGCCGATCGACGCCGCCGAGGCGAGCGCCTGGGCGATGCCGTCGCGCAGGCGCATCCGCCCGCCGCGCACCGCGCACGCCTCGATCACGTCGGCGACGGCCTGCGGCCGACGGCCGCGCAAAACGAAGTGGACGAACAGGCCGATCACCAGGCCGCCGATCACCGGCACGATCAGGCGTTGCCACCACGGCAAGGTCGCGGCGAGGGCGATCACATGGTCGGATCCGGAGCCGTAGGCGGCGCGCTGGACCGCGTCGATGGCGGTGCGAAACAGGATCGCCCCGTAGCCGGCGGAAAGGCCGATCACCGCGGCGAGCGCGGACACCACCAGATGGTCGTTACGGCGCAGGCGCCGCCACAGGCTTTCGCGCGACCCGTCTCGGGGTGTCATCGCGGGGGCGGATCAGTCGTCTTCGAGGGGGGCGGTCTCGTCGGTGGGCGGCGGTTTTTGTTTTCTCGATCGCCGTTTCGCCTTGGCGGCGGGTTTCGCCGGCGCCGCCGCCTCGCCAGCGGCGGCAAAGGGCGAGAAGGGGAACGGCACGACCGCGCTGGCGTAGCCGAGGAAATCGAGACAATCGCGGAAATAGGCATCCAGCTTGACGGTGAAATCGCGCAGATTGTCATTCGGCTGGCCGTTGATCCAGGCGAGGATGAATTGAACCGCGGCGAGGAACAGGATCAGCCACAGCAGCGAATAGCTGATGATCGCGAAGATCACCATATACAAAAGCCGCAGCCAACGGTCTTCGCCGCCGATCGTGGTGGCCGAGCGGCCGGTGGGATTTGTGTCGGACATGGTGGTGTGCTCCCCGGCTAGACGTCGCCGACCTATGATGGGGTCGCGCGACGGGGCTTGCAAGGCGCGAGCACGTCTCAGGCGAGGATGTCGATAACCTCGTCTTGCATTTCGGCGGCCGCGCGCACGACCTGGGCGTTCGCTTTGACGGCGGTTTCGGCCATGCTCAGCTTGACGACGTCCTCGGCAAGCCCTTCGGCGCCGTTTTCGGCGACGTTCTGAGCGACCTCGGCGATGTCTTCGTTCGCCTCTTTTATCGCCCGTACTGCCGTTGCAATCGGCGACGGATACGGAAATGCGACGGGTGACGTAGACACGATAAGACTCCAATCTGCCCCGTTGGGGTTCACCGGATTAATATAGCGGGTGCGGAGCGGCTAACTGTGACCGCCGTCACACTTATCCTCGAAACTCATGCAATTTCTGGGTTATTAGCTGGATTTCGCGATTGACAGGCCCATCGGCCGGCTTAACCCTTTTGGTCGCGGCAGTTTCGCGTGGCTGTCGCGTAGGTCGGCCAGGCGGTTGAGCACGGCCTCCGGCATCGCCACGGCGCGGCGTTCGTCGAGATCGACGTGCAGCATCATCAATTCGTTGGTCGCGGCGAGATAGCCGGCCTCGTCATGATACATTTCATGCGCGAAGTGAATGCGCCTTTCGTCGAAATCGAGAACATGGGTGGTAAAGCGCAGCGGATCGTCCTTGACCACCTCGCGGAGATAGGCGACGTGCGCCTCGACGATGAAAATCGAGCCCCGGGTGGTCTTGGTATGGTCCCAGCCGATGCCGATATGGTCGGCGAACGCGTCGGTCGCGTGATCGAACGCCAGCACATAATAGGCGACGTTCATGTGCTCGTTGTGGTCGAGCCACTCGGGCAATACGCGCTCGCGATGCAGGCCGAGCGGGGCGGTGTTGGCGGGATCGGGGGCGGTCATCGACGGGTTGGTCCTTTTCTTGCTAGCAATCCGGCGCAGTTGCGCACACTCTGGCCAACCGAATCAAGATCATGTCCGTCGAGGAGTTGCCCGCACCCATGGCCACCTTACCCGCGATCAAAGAGAGCCGTCTCGACCCCGCCTGCCTGTTGCTCGACGAATTGCGCGCCTTGCTCGGCGACCGCATGACCACGTCGGCGGCGGTGCGCGAGCGCCATGGCAGCGACGAATCGTTCCACCAGCCGGTCAGCCCCGACGCGGTGGCGTTCGCGCAATCGACCGAGGAAGTGAGCGCGATCGTCAAGGCGTGCGCGAAATACAAGGTGCCGGTGATCCCGTATGGCACGGGAACCTCGCTCGAAGGCCATGTCGCGGCGCTCGAGGGCGGCATATCCCTCGACGTCAGCCAGATGACCGAGATCGTCGAAGTTCATGCCGAGGATCTCGACTGCACGGTGCAGGCCGGGGTTACCCGTAAAACGCTGAACGAGTACCTCCGCGATACCGGCTTGTTCTTTCCCGTCGACCCCGGCGCCGACGCGTCGCTCGGCGGCATGGCGGCGACCCGCGCCAGCGGTACCAACGCGGTCAGATACGGCACGATGCGCGAAAACGTCCTGGCGATGACGGTGGTGCTCGCCGACGGACGGATCATCAAGACCTCGCGGCGCAGCCGGAAATCCGCCGCCGGCTATGATCTCACCCGGCTGTTCGTCGGCTCCGAGGGCACTTTGGGAGTGATCACCGAGGTCACCGTGCGGCTCTACGGCATTCCCGAGGCGATGAGCGCCGCGATGTGCACGTTCCCGACCATCGAAGGCGCGGTCGACGCGGTGATCCTGACCATCCAGTCGGGTATTCCGGTGGCGCGGGTCGAGCTGGTCGATGAAATGTCGGTCGCCGCGATCAACGCCTTCTCGAAAACCGATTATCCCGTCGCCTACACCCTGATTTTCGAGTTCCACGGTAGCGCGAGCTCGGTCGCCGAGCAAGCCGGCCAGGTCCAGGAGATCACCGCAGAGTTCGGTGCCGGCGATTTTCGCTGGGAAACCAAAGCCGAGGACCGCAATCGGTTGTGGCAGGCGCGCCACGATGCCTTGTACGCGATCATGGCGGCCTATCCCGGGACCAAGGCGATGGCCACCGACGTCTGCGTGCCGATCTCGCGCCTCGCCGATTGTATCGCCGAGACCCGGGCCGACAACGACGGCTCGGCTATCCCGGCGCCGATCGTTGGCCATGTCGGCGACGGCAATTTCCATGTCAGTTACATGATGCGCCCCGACGACGAGACGGCGATCGCCGAGGCCTCGGCGTTACACGACCGCCTGGTCGCGCGCGCCTTGGCGATGGGCGGCACGTGCACCGGCGAGCATGGTATCGGCTACGGCAAGATCGATTATCTCAACGCCGAGCTGGGCGACGGGGTGTCGGTGATGCGGGCGATCAAAATGGGCCTCGATCCGGATAACATTATGAACCCGGGCAAGATTATCCGGATTTAGCAGGCGCCGGGGTGGTTGGGTTTTTGGTGGGCTGTCGCTGTAATTCCTAATTCAGTACTGTGTGCCCAGAATCGAATGCCTAAATAATATCTTACGGTCTGTTACTTTTCGTCGATTCTAATAAAATCATGAATTTCGCGAAATTCGAATATGTCAGTGACATCTTTTCCCAACCTCGTTTTATAGTTTATTGCTTGCCTATCCGGTTTACACCCACACCCACTAGGGCTAGAATGGGCGCAAACCGGATATAGGGGAGCGCGCCATGGATGTTCTCGACCGCGCCGATCTCCCATTCCCGCATTCGCTACCCGAGTTCCAGCGACTTTTC
>JAKZSU010000123.1:0-2918 GCA_047517485.1 Alphaproteobacteria bacterium | reverse complement strand
CGTAGACATCCTCGAACTTCATCAATCTCAGTCCCTGCAACTGCTCCGTCCGGCGCATCCGATTCCTCCAGATTTGGAGGAAATCTAAAACCGGACAGATCATCTGGTACATAAACCGGACATATCGCGTGTTACCGACAGGGCCGCCCGCGCCGACCACCCGGGACATGGTAGAATAGCGACGAATCACCAAGGGCAGGGGACGAGCCGGCATTATGCGCGTGATTGTCGTAGGCAATGAGAAGGGCGGCTCGGGCAAATCGACCACCGCCGCGCACTTGGCGCTCGGCCTGTTGTTGCTCGGCAAGCGGGTGGCGACCCTGGATATCGACACCCGCCAGCAAACCATGACCCGCTTTTTTTCCAACCGGGACATTTTTGCGACGAAGCATGGCTTGGCGTTGCCGCTGCCCGATCATCGCTTGTTGGTGCCGAGCTTCGATGACAGTCTGGCGCTAGCGGACAGCGAAACCGAGCACCGCTTCGACGAGGCGCTGCGCGGGTTCGAGTACATCGCCGACTATGTGGTGATCGACAGTCCGGGCAGCGACAATACCCTGTCGCGCTACGCCCACAGCCACGCCGATGTGCTGGTCACGCCGGTCAACGACAGCTTTGTCGATCTCGACGTTTTGGTCGATATCGACGCCGAGACGTTTCGCGCGCTGCGCCCGAGCCGCTATTGCGTGATGGTGTGGGAGCAGAAAAAGCGCCGCGCCGCGCGCGACGGCGGTGGCATCGAGTGGATCGTCATTCGCAACCGCCTGGCCCATCTCGATGCCTACAATAAGCGGCGGGTGTTGGCGGCGCTGGAAGCCTTGGGCCCGCGGGTGGGCTTTCGCACCGCGACCGGCTTCAGCGAACGGGTGATTTATCGCGAACTGTTTCCGCGCGGACTCACGGTGCTCGACGTCGGCGCGGCGGGGATGAAAATGACGATGTCGCACGTCGGTGCGCGCAACGAGGTGCGCCAACTCCTCGCGGTGGTCCTGCAAGGCATCGCGGCGGCGCGCGACGGCACCCAGGCGAGACCCATGCTACGCTCTGGAACTGACGGCAATCGCGCCAATCTATAAGGGGCCCGGGCGCGGTGCTCGCGGCCGAGCGCGGAGGTTGGCATGGCCGATAAGCGCGACCCGGTTTCCACCCAATCGAGCGACGCCGATATCGCGGCGTTTCTCGACAAGGCCGCGGCGTTGGCGCCGGCCGCCGGCGGCGCGCGCAAGGGGCGTTTGATTTTCGCCATGGACGCCACCGCGAGCCGCGAGCCGTCGTGGGACCAGGCGTGCGACATCCAGGCGGAAATGTTCAGCGAGACCGCGGCGCTCGGCACGCTGGCGGTGCAGCTCGCGTTCTATCGCGGCTTCGGCGAATTTAAGGCGACGCCGTTCGAGACCGACAGCGACGGCCTGCTGCGGCGGATGACGCGGGTGTTTTGCCTCGGCGGGCGCACCCAGATCGCCAAGGTGCTCAAACACGCGCTGGCCGAGAATGGCCGCGAGGCGGTCAATGCGGTGGTGTTCGTCGGCGATGCCTGCGAGGAAAGCGTCGACGAGCTGTGCCATCTCGCCGGCGAGCTCGGCCTGCACGGCGTGCCAGCGTTTATGTTTCACGAGGGCCGAGAGCCAATCGCCGAGCGGGCGTTTCGTCAGGTCGCGCGGTTGTCCGGCGGCGCCTATTGCCATTTCGATGCCGCCAGCGCGCGCCTGCTGCGCGATCTGCTGTCGGCGGTCGCGGTCTATGCGGTGGGCGGCCGGCCGGCGCTCGAGGACTATCGCCAGCGCACCGGGCGCGCGGTGCCGCGGCTCGCGGGCCCGGGCGGCCGCTGACGGCGGCGCGCGATGCTGACCTACGCCCTGCTCGGCTTGGCGCTGCTGTTGGCGGTGTTGGTAATCGGCCGGCTATTCGTCATCGCCAATCCGACAACGCTCGCGCGGATCGCCAAACTGAGCCTGATCGCGCTCGCGACAATCGTCGCGGTCACGCTGCTGCTGCGCGGCCAGACCGCGCTCGCCGCCTTGTTTGGCACCTTTGCGGCGCTGGTGTGGCGGGCGGGGCGCGTCGCCTCGGCGGGGGCGAAATTCCGCAAGTGGCGAGCGGCGAGCGGTGGTGCGCGTGGCGGTGGCGGTGTTGGGGGCGGCGGTGCCTCGACAGTCGAGTCCGAGTGGGTGTCGATGGCGCTCGATCACGCCAGCGGCGCGATGGACGGCACGGTAAAAAAGGGCGCGTTCGCGGGCCGCTTGTTGAGCGCCCTCGATCGCGACGAGGTGTTCGCCCTGCTCCATTCGATGAGCGGCGACGACCCGCAATCGGCACAGCTGATCGAGGCCTATCTTAACCGCGGCCATGGCGACTGGCAGGCCGACTATGCACGCTATGAGGAGGCGGCCGGCGGCGCCCGCCGGCGAAGCGGCGGCGGGTCAGCCGGTGGCGGCGGCCCGATGACCCGCGGCGAGGCGCTCGACGTGCTCGGCCTCGGCGACGACGCCGGCCAGGCCGAGATCAAAGAAGCCCACCGCCAGCTGATGATGCATTACCATCCCGACCACGGCGGCACCGACTATCTCGCGGCCAAGATCAACCAGGCGAAAGAGGTGTTGCTGGAGAGTTATTCCAAACCGCGATGAGTGGGACTCATCGCGGTTTGGTTTTAAAGAGCGTTCAAGCGCCACGCAGGCTTTCCTCGCATAAGCTCGGGCGCGCGGTCGCGCTTGCCGTGAGCGGAGCTCACGGGCGCTGGTGCGGGCTGGATGGTGTGAGAGACTGGGTTCTTTTGTTTTAACCGGGATTCCCCAATTGGCTCTCCCAGGTTGGCGATGATGGTAACAGGATGCGCTTCCCACGGCGACTCCGGCAGTAAACCGGCGCGCCAAAACGGGCCCCGCTCCATATCTACCTGATTTGGAGACGGGAATCGC
>JAKZSU010000122.1:0-16714 GCA_047517485.1 Alphaproteobacteria bacterium | reverse complement strand
GACGAGCCAAGCTCGCCCGCATTTACCACAGGCCCATCAACAGCAACTTTCTTCTCAAAATTATCGGTCATGTTCCGGTCCTCCTTGGACACTTCGATTAAGCCAATTCTGTGTCCAAGGAAATCGGGTCCGACTCAGCGCTACGCCCGGGAGCCACGCCATGACGCTCGCAGCGGTGACACTCGACGACAAATATGCCCAAGAGTCGGGGACGGTCTTTCTCACCGGCACCCAGGCGCTGGTGCGCTTGCCGCTCATGCAGCGGCGACGCGACACCGCGGCGGGACTGAACACCGGGTGCTACATATCCGGCTACCGTGGCTCGCCACTGGGCAATTACGATCGCGCGCTGTGGCAGGCGAAAAATTTTCTCGAGCGCGACGGCATCCATTTCCAACCCGGGGTCAACGAAGACTTGGCGGCGACCGCGGTCTGGGGCAGCCAGCAAGTCAATTTGATCGAGCCCTCGAACAAGGATGGCGTGGTCGGCATCTGGTACGGCAAGGGACCCGGCGTCGATCGCTCGGGCGATGTATTCCGGCACGCCAACACGGCGGGCACGGCGGCGGGCGGCGGCGTGCTGGTGCTGCTCGGCGACGACCATGGCGCCAAGTCGTCGACAATCCCGCACCAGAGCGAATACGCGATGATGCATGCGATGATCCCGGTGCTCAATCCGGCCGGGGTGCAGGAGCTGCTCGATTTTGGCCTGCACGGCATCGCGCTGTCGCGCTACTCGGGCCTGTGGGTCGGCTTCAAATGCGTCACCATGACGATCGATTCCTCGGCCTCGGTCAGCATCGATCCGAGCCGGATCGAGATCACCACCCCCGACAATTTCGCCATGCCCGAGGACGGGCTCAATATTCGCTGGCCCGACACCGCGCTCGGCGCCGAGGTTCGGATGACCGAGCATAAGTTGCCGGCGGCGCAAGCCTACGTCCGCGCCAACCGGCTCGACCGGACGATCTATGACAGTCCGGACGCGCGCATCGGTATCGTCACCGCCGGCAAATCCTATCTCGACGTCATGCAGGCGCTGGAGGATCTCGGCATCGACGCCGATTTGGCGGCGGCAATGGGATTGCGGGTCTACAAATTGGCGATGACCTGGCCGATCGAGCCCGAGGGAGTGCGCGAATTCGCCGCCGGTCTCGAGGAAATCATCGTCGTCGAGGAGAAGCGCGGCCTGATCGAGGATCAGATCAAGGAGCTGCTCTACAATGCGCCCGACCGGCCGGCGCGTATCGTTGGCAAACGCGACGAGACCGGCGCGCCGCTGTTGCCCGAGACCAACGAACTCGAAGCCGATGCGATCGCCCGGGTGCTCGGCCGCAGACTGACCGCGCTCGATGACGGCGGTCGGCTGTCCAACCGGCTGATCCATCTCGAAGCCGCCGAGGCGCGCACCGTCGAAGGCGGCAAGTTGATGCGCACGCCTTATTTCTGCTCGGGCTGCCCGCACAACAGCTCGACCAAGGTGCCCGACGGCAGCCGGGCCTTGGCGGGCATCGGGTGCCACTATCTGGTCCCGGGGATGGACCGCGAGACCGCCACCTATACCCAAATGGGTGGCGAGGGCGTGAGTTGGGCCGGCCAGGCCCCGTTTACCGACCGCCAGCATATTTTCGTCAATCTCGGCGACGGCACCTACTTTCATTCCGGCTTGTTGGCGATCCGCGCCGCGGTCGCCTCCGGCGCCAATATGACTTACAAGATTCTCTATAACGACGCCGCGGCGATGACCGGCGGCCAGCCGCTCGATGGGCATCTCGACGTGCCGCAGATCACCCGCCAACTCGCCGCCGAGGGCGTGCGTAAGACCTATGTGGTGAGCGACGAGCCCGACAAATATCCGGTGGCGAGCGAATTCGCGCCGGGCGTCACCATCCACCATCGCGATGAAATGGACGAGCTGCAGCGGTCGTTGCGCGAGGTCGAAGGGGTGACCGCGCTGGTTTACGATCAAGTATGCGCCACCGAGAAACGCCGCCGGCGCAAGCGCGGCAAGATGATCGATCCGGCGCGCCGCGCGTTTATCAATGAATTAGTGTGCGAAGGATGCGGCGATTGTTCGGTCGCGTCGAATTGCGTTTCGATCGAGCCGCTGGAGACCGAATTCGGGCGCAAACGCCAAGTCAATCAGTCGTCCTGCAACAAGGACCTGTCGTGTGTCGACGGATTCTGTCCGAGTTTCGTGACCGTCGAGGGCGGTTCGCTGCGCAACAGCCTGGCGACCCCGGCGATCGGCCCCGAGCGCGACCATCTGGTCGCCGATCTTGCCGACCCGACGGCGCCGTCGCTCGAGCGACCGTGGAACATCGTGGTTACCGGGGTCGGCGGCACCGGCGTGGTTACCATCGGCGCGCTGATCGGCATCGCCGCCCATATCGAAGGCAAGGCGTGCACGGTCCTCGACAAGGTCGGCGCGGCGCAGAAGAACGGCGCGGTGCTGTGTCAGATCAAGGTCGCGGCGAACCCCGACCAACTGCATGCGCTCAATGTCGGCGCCCAACGCGCCAATTTGCTACTGGGCTGCGATCTGGTGGTCGCCGCCGGGCGCGAGGCGCTCGAGAAAGTCGGCGCCGGCCTTACCCACGCGGTGATCAACGATCACGATACGCCGGTCGCCGGCTTCATCCACAATCCCGATCTCGATTTCGCCGGCTCGTTCAATCAGCGCCTGGTCGCCGAAGCGGTCGGCACGGATCACACCACATTTTGCCACGCCACCGAACTCGCGACCGCGTTGTTCGGCGATGCCATCGCGACCAACGCGTTCCTGCTCGGCGTGGCGTATCAAAAGGGACTGCTTCCGGTCTCGGCGGACGCGCTCCATCGCGCCATGGAACTCAACGGCGTCGCGGTGGCGATGAACAAGCGGGCGTTTGCCTGGGGACGCTTGACCGCGGCCGCGGACCAAGCCCCGATTTCGCTCAACGCGCTGATCGCCCGGCGCGGCGGCGAGCTCGCGCGCTACCAGAATCGCGCTTACGCGCGGCGCTATCGCGAACTTGTAGCAAAGGTGCGAGCCGCCGAAGCGGCGGTAGGCGAGGATGAGGCTTTGTCCACCGCGGTGGCGCGTGGCGCCTACACGCTGATGGCCTACAAGGACGAATATGAGGTGGCGCGGCTCTATACCGATGGCCGCTTCCTGAAGCGCCTCCGCGACACCTTCGACGGCGATTACCGCCTGCGTTTTCACCTTGCGCCGCCGTTGTTCGCGCGCCGCGACCCGCGCACCGGACACTTGATCAAGCGCTCTTTCGGTGGCCCCATGTTGGCGATCTTTCGAACCCTGGCGAATTTCCGGTTCTTGCGCGGCACGCCTTTGGATCCGTTCGGCTATAGCGCCGAGCGGCGCGGGGAGCGGCGCTTGATCGAGGCGTATTTTGCCACCATCGACGGCCTGCTTGGCGATTTGACCGCGGTCAATCACGCGACGGCGGTCGAAATCGCCCGCATGCCTGAGCGGATTCGCGGCTTCGGACATGTTAAGGAGCGCAATCTCGAAGCCGCGCTCAAAGCCGAGGCGGCGCTGCTCCAACAGTATCGTGGCGATGCGGTATTGCAAGCCGCCGAGTAACCCGAATCGGACGCACCTATTGCGCCGCAACAATAAAATTAACACTTATGTCGCAGTAAGTTACGAATATCCTTAATCGAGCGCGGAAAATATGTTGCAATGCAGCAATCAGAGTCCTATATTGACCTTGGCATTGGCGCTTCGCGTGCCGATCTGCCCCGCCCTTTGGGGCGTATCCTCCCTAAACTTGGGCCGTGGCATATGCCGCGGCCTTTTTTTGCGAGCTGGTATTATTCGGCGGCGCGCGCGATTGGCGATGCGGCGGCGATGTGGGCGATCGCTTCGCCGAGCTCCTCGGCCAAGCGATCGGCGCCGGCATGGCGTTCGAGTGTCGCCTCGTCCATGTAGAGCGCGCGATTGACCTCGATCTGCAACGCGTGGATGCCGCGCTCGGGGTGTCCGTAATGCCGCGTGGTGAAGCCGCCGGCATAGGGGCTATTGCGCGCCACGGTATAGCCGAGGTCGGTCAGAACTTCTTCCGCGCTGTCGGTGATATCACTGGTACACGACGCGCCGTGGCAGTCGCCGAGAACGAAGTCGATGGGCCGCGCCGGCTCGTTGGACACGCGGCCGATAGTCACCGACAGGCGCGCCACGGCTTGCGACGGCATCGAGTGGCAATCGAGCAGGATGACGTGGCCAAACCGCTGCCTGGTGTCGTGAACCAGTTGGCGCAACGCCCGATGATAGGGAAAATAATGCTGTCGAATCCGCTCGCGCGCCTCGGCCACCGGGAGCCGTCGATCGTAGATCGGCGCGCCGTTGGCGCCGACGCGGGCGATCACGCCGAGGCCGCCGCGCACCCGTGGCGAGGTTCGATTGACCGGCCACGGCAGCCGATCGGAGAACATCGCGGGATCGAGTTCGAGCGGTTCGCGATTGGCATCGACGAAGGTTCGCGGAAACAGCGCGGTGATCAGCGGCGCGCCGCGATCCGGCGCGGCGGCAAACAAGGTATCGACAAAGGCGTCCTCCGACATCCGCAGCGCGCTCTTGGCAAGATGAGCATGGCGAAGGAACGCGGGTGGATAGTCGCGGCCGCTGTGCGGCGAGGCGAGCACCAGCGGCAGCGTCTGGATCTTGGGCAGCGCGACCTTATGAGACACGGTAACGGGGGCCCCGAATTTGGTTGGTCATCGATTCGAAGTCTACGCACAAGCGACCGCATTTCGCTAGTCCGGAATACGGATCGGCTGAGCTGTACGGATGCTTGCCAAGCCCTCGACGTTGGCTATAGTGCGCCGCGCGCGGGCGGCGTGATCGCCGGCGCGACGAGACAGGGCGCGTAGCTCAGCGGGAGAGCACCACGTTGACATCGTGGGGGTCGCTGGTTCGATCCCAGCCGCGCCCACCATCGTCTCGGGCTTCAAGCAAGCGTGATCCACGACACTTTTTGTCCGTGCGACCTATATACATTGCTGTTATGGGGCGTTTTGAAGCAAGGCCGTAATCACCGATTTGGGTGCCTTGTGGGTCGGATTATTGTTTGGATTATTGAAGAAACGCGGGAAAGAGTCCGACGAGGACGAAGCTCCCTCTTCCGAGACATCGGCGGAGGGCGAACACGATTCCGAGTCCGCATCGAGTAAGTTTAGCCCGATTCTGGCGCGTTTGAACGCGTGGTGGGAAGGCGACGAATATGCCGGCGAACTGCCCGCCGCGGAGGAACCCGAGCCGGCCGCCGAGCCGGCCGCCGCGGCCGAACCCGAAATCAACTGGTCGCCGGCGCGATGCGAGGTGGTTCAGCGCCTGTGGGGCGACGGGTTCAGTAGCCCCGGCGAAGCCGAACATGTGATGATGCTGGTCAAGCCGCTTGGCCTGAACGAAACGATGAGCGTGCTCGATCTCAATCCCGGCCTGGGCGGCTCGACACGCGTGATCGCCGAATCAACCGGCGCCTGGGTCACCGGTCTCGAGGCCGACGCCGATCTGGTCGCCGCCGGAATGGAAATATCGGTCAAGGCGGGCATGGCGAAAAAAGCGCCGATCGTACTGTACACGCCGCCCAAGATCGAACTCGACGGCACCGCCATGGACGCGGTGATCTCGAAGGAAGCCCTATATGCCATGCCCGAGAAAGAGCTTTTGTTCGAGGAAATATTTAAGGCGCTGAAGCCGACCGGGCAGGTTCTCTTCACCGACTATATGCTGCCGGCGGAGGATACCGCGTCCGCCGGGCTCGACGCCTGGCTGGCGGCCGAACGGCCCACGCCCCGACCCTGGACCAAGGATCAAACCGTGTCTCGGCTTACCGATATCGGCTTCCAGGTGCGGGTCAACGAAGACATAACCGACCAGATCAAATCGCTGGTCATCAAGAGCTGGGCCGGATTGATCAGCGGCCTCAAGCCAGGCCAGGTGCCCCGCGAGACGGCGCTGGCGATCGTCCTCGAGGCCGAAATCTGGTGCCGCCGGTTGGCGCTGTTCGACGCCAACGAACTGCGGTGCTATCGGATCCACGCCCTGAAGCACGAATTCGGGCTTTAGCGGCGATTGACAGCCCCCTGCCGGGCCCTTATTGTCCGCGCCTTCGCGATACGGCCGCCGGCAGTGGTGGCCGGCGCAAACGGTCGAGGTGACCGGTTCTTGGAGCCCAGGTTGGAGGCAGGAAAAGTCAGACGATGAAAGTCCTGAAATCGCTCAAATCCGCCAAGCGGCGGCACAAGGATTGCCGCGTCGTTCGGCGCAAGGGCCGGCTCTACGTCATCAACAAGACCAATCCCCGGTTCAAGGCGCGCCAGGGCTGATCCCCCGCGTATCGACTCCGTCGCACGGCGCCGATTGACCGGCGCCGTTTCCGGTTCCACAATCCCCCGTGAGAGTACCGGGGCCCGACGATCGGGCCGTGAACCGTGTCGAGTCGAGGATGCGCCATGATTATGCCCGAGCCTGATCCCAAAGTCATCGCCGCCAGACCGGCACTGATCGAGGCGTTACGCGCGATTGTCCCGGGCGAGGGCGTGATCGTCGAGGAAGACGAGCTGCGCGCCTACGAGACCGACGGGCTGACCGCCTATCGGGCGCTGCCGATGATCGTGGTGTTGCCGCAAACCACCGCGCAAGTCTCCGAAATCATGAAACTTTGCGCGGCGGGCGACGTCAAAGTGGTGCCGCGCGGCGCCGGGACCGGGCTCTCCGGCGGCGCCTTGCCGCTCGCCGATGGCATCACCCTGGGGCTCGCCAAATTCAATCGCGTGCTCGACATCGACTATGCCAATCGCTGCGCCGTTGTCCAACCCGGGGTGACCAACTTGGCGATCAGCCAAGCGGTGGATGAGGCCGGTTTCTATTACGCGCCCGACCCGTCGAGCCAGATCGCCTGTTCGATCGGCGGCAATGTGGCGGAGAACTCGGGCGGCGTGCATTGCCTCAAGTACGGCGTGACCACGAACAATATTCTTGGCCTCGAAATGGTGACCATGGACGGCGAGATCCTCCGTCTCGGCGGGCGCCATCTCGATTCCGAGGGCTATGATCTGCTCGGCATCATGACCGGGTCGGAAGGTTTGCTCGGGGTGATCACCGAGGTCACGGTGCGGATCCTGCCCAAGCCCGAGACCGCGAGGGCGCTGCTGATCGGATTTCCCAGCGTCGAGGCGGGCGGTGGATGCGTCACCGAGGTTATCGCCTCGGGGATCATACCCGGCGGCATGGAAATGATGGACAAGGCGGCGATCGAGGCGGCGGAAGCGTTCTGCCACGCCGGCTACCCGCTCGACGTCGAATCGCTGTTGATCGTCGAGCTCGACGGGCCCGGGGTCGAGGTCGACGATCTCATCGAACGGGTGCGCGCGATCGCCGAACGCTGCGGCGCGGTGTCGGTACGCGCCAGCGAGAGCGAGGACGAGCGGCTGCGCTTCTGGCTCGGTCGCAAATCGGCGTTCCCCGCGGTCGGCCGGATTTCGCCCGATTACCTCTGCATGGATGGCACCATCCCGCGCAGCCGCTTGCCCGAGGTGCTGTCGCGCATCGCCGAATTGTCGCGGCGGTTCGATTTGCGCGTGGCCAATGTTTTTCACGCCGGCGACGGCAATATGCACCCGCTGATTCTGTACGACGCCAACAATCCGGGCGAGCTTGCCAACGCCGAGGCGTTCGGTGCCGAGATCCTCAAACTATGCGTCGAGGTCGGTGGGGTACTGAGCGGCGAGCACGGCATCGGCGTGGAGAAACGCGACTTGATGGGGACCATGTTCAACGAGATCGACCTCAACCAGCAGCAGCGCGTGAAATGCGCCTTCGATGCCGAGGGCTTGCTCAATCCGGGCAAAGTTTTCCCTGAACTGCACCGCTGCGCCGAACTCGGCAAGATGCATGTCCATCACGGTAAGCTGCCGTTCCCGGACATACCTAGGTTCTGATGAGCCATCACTTCAGGCCGACCGATGACGCCCATGTCTGCGAGGCGGTGGCGTGGGCGGTGTCCGAGGAGACGCCGCTCGAAGTGCTCGGCCGCGGCAGCAAGCGGGGCTTGGGGCGACCGGGCAATTACAGCGCCACCCTCGACCTGAGCGACCTCTCTGGGGTCGGTTATTACGAGCCGTCGGAGCTGGCGTTGAGTGCCGGCGCCGGCACCTCGCTCGAGTCTATCGAGACGCTATTGGCCGAGAACCATCAGCAGCTCGCGTTCGAGCCGCCCGATTTCGGACCGTTGTTCGGCGGCGCGGCGGGCCAGGCGACGATCGGCGGCGTGGTGGCGTGCAACCAGTCCGGCCCGCGACGGATCGCGGCCGGCGCGGCGCGCGATCATTTTCTCGGGCTCAAGGCGGTCAATGGACGCGGCGAGCTGTTCAAGTCGGGTGGCAAGGTGGTCAAGAACGTCACCGGTTACGATCTCTGCAAGGCCTTGGCCGGCAGTTATGGTACGCTTGCCGTGCTTACCGATGTCACACTGAAGGTGCTGCCGGCGGCCGAGAAGACGCGGACGGTTCTGGTTCAGGGTTTGGCCGACAGTGAAGCGGTATCGGTCCTCGCGGGCGTCGCCGGCGCCGCGTTCGAGGCCACCGCGCTGGCTCATATTCCAACGGCGGTCGCGGCGCGCTCGGGCGTTGACTACGTCTCCGGCGCCGGTACGTCGGTGACCGCGGTGCGGCTCGAGGGAACCGAAAAATCCGTGCTCTATCGATGCGATCGATTGCGCGATCACCTTGCCGCTCATGGCGCGATCGAGGAACTGCACGCGACGAATTCGCGCCGCTTGTGGCGCGAGATAGGCGACGTCACGCCGTTCGTCGCGCTGCCCGAGCATCGGATTTGGCGGCTGTCGGTGCCGCCCGCGGCGGCGCCGGCGATCGTCGCCGATATCGCCCGGCATTGCGACTGTGAGTGGTTTTTCGACTGGGCCGGCGGCTTGGTGTGGCTGGCGGTCGAGGGGTCGGCCGAGGATGGCGGGGCGTCGGTGGTGCGCGGCGCGATCGCGCGCGCCGGCCACGGCGGTCACGCGACCTTGGTACGCGCCGACGCGGATCTGCGTGCCCGCGTTCCGGTGTTTCACCCCCAGCCCGCGCCGCTCGCCGCGCTTAGCGCTCGTTTCAAGAGCCAATTCGATCCCCGCGGCGTGCTCAATCCCGGCCGCATGGTCGCGGAAAGTTAGAACGCCATGCAGACCGGATTCAGCCTGGCCCAATTGGCCGACCCGGATATCGCCGAGGCGAATTCGATCCTGCGCGCGTGTGTCCATTGCGGTTTCTGTACCGCGACCTGCCCGACGTATGTGCTGTTGGGCGACGAACTCGACAGTCCGCGCGGGCGAATCTATCTGATCAAGGAGATGCTCGAGGGCGGCCAAGACGCCAGCGCCCAGGTTACTAAACATGTCGATCGGTGCCTGTCGTGTCTGTCGTGCATGACGACGTGTCCGTCGGGCGTGCATTACATGCATCTGGTCGATCACGCGCGCCGCCATATCGAGGAGACTTTTCGCCGGCCGTGGCCCGAGCGGGGCTTACGCGCCCTACTCGCCTGGCTGCTGCCGCGCCCGGGGCTGTTTCGCTTGGCGCTGCACGCGGCGCGGCTCGGCCGACCGTTCAAGATCCTGGCGCCGGGCCGCCTCAGGACACTGCTCGACATGGCCCCGACGCAAATTCCAACGCCGTCGACGGTCGACCGGCCGCAAACCTTCGCCGCCGAGGGGCCGCGGCGGATGCGGGTGGCGATGTTCACCGGCTGTGCCCAGCGCGTGCTCAACCCGGCGATCAACGAAGCCACGGTGCGCCTGCTGACCCGGCACGGCTGCGAGGTGGTGGTCGCGAACGGCGCGGGCTGTTGCGGCGCGCTTACCCACCACATGGGGCGCGAGGCCGATGCCATGGCAAGCGCCAAGGCGAATATCGTGGCCTGGCATAAAGAAATAGAGGCCGGGGGCCTGGACGCAATCGTCATCAACGCGTCGGGCTGTGGCACCACGGTCAAGGACTATGGTTTCATGTTGCGCGAGGATGGCGAATGGTCGGCGCGCGCGGCGGCGGTGGCGGACCGCGCCCGCGATGTAACCGAGGTGATGGCCGACCTCGGACTGAAACCGGCGATCGATCCGCCGGGTCTGAAGATCGCCTATCAAGCCGCGTGCTCGTTGCAGCACGGCCAGAACATCACCGCCGAGCCCAAGGCTCTGCTGACGGCGGCCGGCTTCGACGTGGTGCAGCCCGTCGACGCCCATCTCTGCTGCGGCTCCGCCGGCACCTACAATCTGCTGCAACCCGAGATCGCCGGCCAGTTGCGCACGCGCAAGCTCGCGACCATCGCCGCGCTCGGTGCGCACGCCATCGCCAGCGGCAATATCGGCTGCATGACCCAGCTCGCCGGCGAGGGGATACCGGTGGTGCATACCGTCGAATTGCTCGACTGGGCGACCGGCGGTCCGAGGCCGGCGGGCTTGGCGGGGAATTATACCGAGCTGCAATGAGTGCAACTCATTGCAGCTCGGCAAGCGCGCCCGAGCTTACGCGAGGCTAGCCTGCGTGGCGCTTGAACGCATTACGAACCGCGGTGAGTTCTACTCATCGCGGTTGGGTTTTAGCGGTGCTTTATTGCCGCCGTCGGGTAAGGCATACTGGGCCCATGAATAAGCACATCATAGCCATTGGGGTGATACTCGCGATGACCTTGACGTGGGGCCAGCCCGGCTGGTCGCGACAGGATGACCCGCGCCTCGACGACCTGTTTCAGGCGCTCGCGGCGACAGCGGAGCCCAGCGAACTGGGCCAGATCGAGCGCTCGATCTGGCTCCTATGGCTCGCCTCGGGCGACGACCGGGTCGATCTGATGATGGAAGCCGGCGTACGCTCGATGAACGAGGGCAATCACGCGGCGGCACTGGTGGCGTTCAACGCCATCGTCGAGGCGGCGCCGGATTTCGCCGAGGGCTGGAACAAGCGGGCGACGCTTTATTGGCTGATGGGCGATTATGACGCGTCGGTGGCCGACATCGATCGCACCCTGGCGCTCGAGCCGCGCCATTTCGGCGCGCTCTCCGGACTGTCGATGATCCGCTCGGCACAGGACCGCCATCTCGAAGCGCTCGAAGCCTTGCAGCGCATGCTCATGGTGCACCCCAACTCACCGGGTGTTCAACAGCGGGTAAAACAGATCGAGCAGCTTCTCGGCCAAGAGACTTGAGTCTTAAACGGCGTTCCGACGCCACGCAGGCTTGCCTCGCACAAGCTCGGGCGCGCGGTCGCGCTTGCCGCCCCGCGGAACGCGGGGCGGCTAATTTAAACGGCGATCAAGCGCCACGCAGGCTTGCCTCGCATAAGCTCGGGCGCGCGGTCGCGCTTGCCAGACTGCACGAGCCGTACAGTCTGGTTGTTTCTTTTGCTTTCAATCGCCGCCGATCAGCGGGCGCTCGGTTTCGCGGCGATCGTCGAACGCCGGGATGTACGCCATGTGTAACAAGTTGGTCGATCCGGGTGTGCCGAACGGGACGCCGGCGATCATCACCACGCGTGAGCCCGAGCTGGCGTAGCCGCGAAAGCGCGCGGCGCGGCAGGCGCGGTTGACCATGTCGTCGAAGTCCTTGGCGTCGTCGCCGTGAATGCAGCGAAGCCCCCAGGCCAGGCCGAGCCGGCGCGCCATCCGCAAATTGGGGGTGAGCGCGAGCACCGGCATCTCCGGCCGTTCGCGCACCGCCCGCAACGCCGTCGCGCCGGATTGGGTATAGGTGAGGATCGCCGCCGCGCCGGTGGTCTGCGCGACCTGCTGCGCCGCCGCGCTGAGCGCGTCGGCGGCGGTCGGGCTCGGCGGGGTGCGCGCCGCATCGAGGAATTGACGGTGCAGCGGGTCGCGCTCGACCCGGGTGATTATGCGATGCATCATATCGACGGTCTCGACCGGATAGGCGCCGACCGCGGTTTCCGCCGACAGCATCAGCGCATCGCCGCCGTCGTAGACCGCGGTGGCGACATCGGAGGCCTCGGCGCGGGTGGGCTCCGGCGACCGCTCCATCGAATCGAGCATTTGGGTCGCGACGACGACCGGTTTTCCGGCTTCACGCGCGGCGCGGACGATCTGTTTCTGGATGCTCGGGACTTCCTCGGGCGCCATTTCGACGCCGAGATCGCCGCGCGCGACCATGATGCCGTCGGCGACCTCGAGGATTTCGTCAAACCGTTCCACCGCGGCGGGTTTCTCGATTTTCGCCATGATCGCCACGTCGCGCCCGGCGAGTTTTCGTGCCTCGGCAATATCCTCGGGACGCTGGACGAAACTCAACGCCAGCCAGTCGACCCCGAGATTGACCGCGAACGCCAAATCGTGCCGGTCCTTCGGCGTCAACGCCGCCAGCGGCAGCACCGCGCCAGGCAGATTGACGCCCTTGTTGTCGGACAGCCGGCCGCCGACCATGACCTCGGTGTCGGCGTAATCGTCACCGCAGGCGGCCACTCGCAGGCGAAGGCGCCCGTCGTCGAGCAACAGGTCCATTTCGGGCGCCAGCGCGGCGAATATTTCGCGGTGGAGAAGTGGCGCGCGCATCGCATCGCCTGGCGCCTTGTCGAGATCGAGGCGGAATCGCGCGCCGACCTCGAGATCGATCCCACCGCCGGCGAACTCGCCGACCCGCAGCTTGGGCCCTTGCAGGTCGCCGACCACGGCGATCGGATGAAGCGCGTCCTTCTCGATCTCGCGGATCGCCTGGTAGGTATGCTCCATCGCGGCATGGTCGCCGTGGCTGAAATTGAGCCGAAAAGCATTGGCGCCGGCTTTATAGAGCGCGGCAATCATGTCCCGACTGTCGGTCGACGGGCCCAGGGTCGCGAGAATTTTCGCCTTGCGCTCGCGGTGGCTCATTGTGGGTCTCCGGATGTGGTGATCAGCACGGCGCGGAAATCGTTGACGTTGGTCAAGGTCGGTCCGGTTATCAGCAGATCATCGAGTTTTTCGAAAAAGCCGTAGGCGTCATTGTCGGCGAGATGGGCGCGCGCGTCCACGCCGATCGCGGCGGCGCGGCTGAGCGTGTCAGGGCCGATCAGCGCGCCGGCATTGTCCTCGCTGCCGTCGATGCCGTCGGTATCGCAGGCGATGGCGTAAACTCCGGCGAGACCGTCGAGCGCGACCGCGAGGCCTAGGAGAAATTCCGCGTTGCGCCCGCCGCGGCCGTGGCCGCGCACGGTGACGGTGGTCTCGCCGCCGGATATCAAGGCACACGGCGCCGCTGCCGGCTGGCCCCGCAAGGCGACTTGGCGGGCAATCGCGGCGTGCACCAGGGCGACGTCGCGCGCCTCGCCCTCGATCGCGTCGCTCAGGATCAGCGGCGTAAATCCGGCGCTCTCGGCGATTCTGGCGGCGGCTTCCAGCGAATCCTGCGGGGTGGCGATGACCGTTGCAACACTGCGCGCAAGGCGTGGATCGCCGGGTTTGGGGGTCTCGTCCGCCGCTGCCTCGAGTCGCGCGGCGATCGCCGCCGGCGGGGTGATGGCGTAATTGGCGAGCACCGCGCGGGCTTCGGCGAAGGTGCTCGGATCGGCCACCGTCGGGCCCGAGGCGATCACCGCCGGGTCGTCGCCGGGGACGTCGGAGATCATCAGGGTCACCACGGACGCCGGGTGGGCCGCGGCGGCGAGCCGCCCACCCTTGATTGCGGACAGATGTTTGCGCACGCAGTTGATCTCGCCGATGGTCGCGCCGGAGCGCAGCAGGTCGCCGGTCACCGCGCGTTTCTCGTCGAGCGAGACGCCGTCGGCGGGCATGGTCAGCAGCGCCGAGCCGCCGCCGGAAATCAGGCACAGCACCAGGTCGTCTTCACCGAGACCGGCGATCAGCGCCATGATCTCGCGCGTCGCCGCCAGGCCCGCTTCGTCGGGCACCGGATGCGCCGCCTCGATGACGCGAATATGCGCGCAGGGCGCGACATGGTCGTAGCGGGTGATCACCAGCCCCTCGATCGCGCCGGCGCGGCCGGCCTCCGCCCACGCCTGCTCGACCGCGCGCGCCATTGCCGCCGCGCCCTTGCCGCCGCCGACCACCACGGTGCGCCCGCGCGGCGCCGGCGGCAAGTGGACTTGCAACCGCGCGTCCGGCAGTGCCGACGCCACCGCGGCGTCGAACATATTTCGCAGTATCTCTATCGGTGTTAGCCCCATGCCGTCTCCTCTGTCCGCTCCACCCTAACGAGGATGTATACCAAGGGTCATTATTAACCACACTTGGTATTAGGGTGGCGTCTCGCGCGGCCGCGCGGTGACGATGCCGACCAGGATGACCACGCCGCCGGCGGCTTGCAGCGGGGTCACCGCCTCGTTGAGCACCAGCCAGGCAATGGCGGCGGCGAACAGCGGCTCGGCGAGCATCGCCAGCGCCGTGAACGACGCCGGCAGGCGCGCCAGCGCGTGCGCCACCAGGCCTTGACCCGCCGCGTGGCCAACCACCGCGAGGGCGATCAGAACCGCCCAACCGGCGAGGCTCAACGGGATCCAGTCCTCGCCGATAAATAGATTGAACCCCGCCAAGCCGGCGGCGGTGACGATGCCCGACCAGGCCATGATCGCGGCGGCCGAGAGCGTAGCGCGCAACCGCTTGACCATAATCAGGTAGCCGGAAAAGAACAGCGCGGTGACGACACCGTAGAAATCGCCGGTCAAATGTCCGGGCGCGCTCTGATAACTCGAGCCGGCGAGCAGCGCCGCGCCGCCGAGGCTGAGCGCCAAACTGGCCAAAAAGCGCCCGGTGATCCGCTCGCCGAGCCATAACCAGGCCGCCAGGGTGACGAAAATCGGCGTCGAGGTGGCGAACAGGGTCGCGTTGGCGACCGTCGTCTCGGTGATCGGCCAGTGCCAGAACACCAGATCGCCAGTGAAAAACAGCCCGGTCAGACCCACATCGCGCCACTCGCGCCAGCCGACAGGCACCGCGCGCGCCGGGGTCACCGCCGCGGCACGCGGCTCGATCGCGAGGACGGCGAACAACACCGGCAGCGCCAGCGCCACCCGGTACACCGCGGTCACCACCGGGCCGATTTCGCTGAGCCGAACCAGGGTTGGCGAAAAGCCGATGGCGAAGGTGCCGGCGAGCAACAGGAACAGCGCGACGCGATTGCTCACGGGTGACACCGACCCGGTAAATATTCTAAATTCGTCCCAGCCCTGCCAAGGAGAGAGTTATGGACGACACCACCCGTACCGAGATCGAGGCCGCCGCCTTCCGCCGCATGGTCTCGCATTTCCGCGAACGCACCGACGTACAAAACATCGACATGATGGATCTCGCCGGATTCTGCCGCAATTGCCTGTCGAAATGGTACCGCGCCGAGGCCGAGGATCGTGGCGAGGACATCTCCTACGACGCCGCCCGCGAGATCGTCTACGGCATGCCCTACGCCGATTGGAAGGCGAAGCATCAGACCGAGCAGCCGAAAGACCGAGTCGAGGCGTTCAAGGAAGTGCATAAGCACGACTAGTCGGTACCCCGACCGGGTCTAAATGCCGTTTTCGGGCACCGCGACCCCGGCCTGGGCGCACGCCGCGAGCACGGTATTGCGCAGCAGGCACGCGATGGTCATCGGCCCGACCCCGCCCGGCACCGGGGTGATCGCGCCGGCGACCTGCAATGCGTCGTCGTAGGCGACATCGCCGACTAAACGCGTTTGGCCGTCGTCTTTTGGAATCCGGTTCATGCCGACGTCGATCACCGTCGCGCCGGGTTTGATCCATTCGCCCTTGATCATTTCGGGCCGACCCACCGCGACCATCAGAATATCGGCCCGGTGACACGTCGCCGCGAGATCGCGGGTGCGCGAATGGGCGACGGTCACGGTGCAGCTTTCGGCGATCAACAACACCGCCATCGGCTTGCCGACGATGTTCGAGCGCCCGACGACGACGGCCTCGGCGCCCGAAAGATCGTCGCCGAGCGTGTCCTTGATCAGCATCACGCAGCCTTGCGGCGTACACGGCACCAGGCCGGGGCGGCCAGCCAACAGGTTGCCGCTGTTGATCGGATGAAAGCCGTCGACATCCTTCGCCGGGTCGATCGCCTTGAGCACCGCGTCGGCATCGACTTGCGGCGGCAGGGGGAGCTGGACAAGAATGCCATGCACGGCGGGATCGGCGTTGAGCGCGGCGACAGTGCCCAGCACTTCTTCATGGGGGGCGGTCGCCGCCAGGCGATGTACGACGCTGTTCATCCCGGCCTCGCGGGTCTGCTTGCCCTTGTTGCGGACATAGACCTGGCTCGCCGGATCCTCGCCGACGAGGACCACCGCGAGCCCCGGGGTAAGCCCGTGCGCGCTTTGCAGCGCGGCGACCTGAGTTGCCACGCCGGCGCGCAAATTGGCCGCGAACGCCTTGCCGTCGATGATCCGCGCCGCCATCGGCCACTCCGCATGGGAAAAAGTGATTGGACGCGCCTCTCTATCCGATCACCGGGCGTTGTCAACCATTGGAGAAGAGGATAGGTATGGCGCCCGCCGATTGGGGCGTAGCCAAGCGGTAAGGCAACGGGTTTTGATCCCGTGATCCCTGGTTCGATCCCAGGCGCCCCAGCCAGTGTTTCACCTGAGAACGGCGGTGACAAATTAGTCCACGGAAGCGGCGGGATTTCCCAGCCGCGGGCGGAGTAAAACTCTGCCACCTGTAGCCTTCGATCTTTTTTGAGATGGAAGGCGGGAGGATGTACACCGTGGACCTATATCTGCGC
>JAKZSU010000121.1:0-11334 GCA_047517485.1 Alphaproteobacteria bacterium | reverse complement strand
AGTGCGCTCAGAGAAAATGGAGAAAACTCGATGGATCGAACCATCTCGCCGAGATCATTCGCGGCGTCAAATTCGTAGATGGAGAACGCCAGGATCGCGCCGCCGCATGATCAGCCCATACACAACTTTTGACAATAGCTCGTGGTTGGAGGAGTTGGGCTTAGGCCAGTACGCCGATACGTTCGATGCGAACGAAATCGGCGTGGACTTGCTTCCTCGACTTACAGACGAAGCGCTGGAAAAACTGGGCGTGGCGGTGATGGGCCACCGCATCCGCTTGCTTGATGCGATCGCCATCCACACGGACCCTGTCAGTGAACCCGCGGAAGATATGGCGCCTGTCGTCACGCAAGTTGAAGCCGCTGGGCGCCAAGCGGAGCGCCGACAGATCACCGTAATGTTCTGCGATCTAGTGGGCTCCACGGCGCTATCGGAGCGGCTCGACCCCGAAGTCCTGCGCGAAGTGATGCAATCCTATCAGCAGGCAGCGGGAAACGTCATAGAACGTTACGGGGGACATGTCGCCCAGTACCTTGGCGACGGAATCATGGCGTATTTTGGCTGGCCAAAGGCCCACGAGCACGAAGCGGAACGGGCCGTAATGGCATCGCTTGAGATGGTGGGCCGCATCGCCGCGCTCGACACGCCGGAGCGGCTCGCCGTGCGCATCGGCATCGCCACTGGACCCGTGGTCGTGGGTGAGACCGGCGATGGCGATGCATCGGTGCCAAAGCTCGCGGTCGGCGAAACCCCAAACCTTGCCGCCCGCTTGCAAGGGTTGGCGGTGCCGAACGCGATCGTAATCAGCCCGGTTACCAGAGATCTCGTGGCCGGCAAGTTTTCTTGCGAAAATCTCGGCAGCCACGAATTAAAAGGCATTGGCGAAAGCCTCCGACCATCGGTCGTGCTCGGCCTTCTAGACCTCGAAAGTGATGCCGGCGGCGAGAGCCGCGCGAACCCACTGATTCTGGTTGGCCGCGACGCGGAGATCGCCCTTCTGCACCGGGCTCGACAACAGAGCAAGGAAGGGCTCGGTCAGGTGGTGCTGGTCAACGGCGAGCCCGGCATCGGGAAGACGGCGCTAATCGAAAATTTGGCAGCGAGAGCTCGCGAAGAAGGCTCGCCGCGGATCATTTTTCGATGCTCTGCCTTCCATACCAATAGCGCTATGTACCCCGTCATCGCCCACGTCAAGCGCCTGATGGAATGGCGCGCGACGGATTCGGCGGAAATTCATCAAGACAAGTTGGAGCAGATGCTCGGCGGCTACGACCTCCCAAAGGAAGAAGTCGTCCCGCTTTTCGCGGCCTTTCTGTCAGTGTCCCTGCCGCCCGAGCGATATCCGCAGCCGTCACTTGGCCCGGAGGAGCTGAAACAGCAAATTCTCGACAGCCTCGTCGCCTGGACATTGGATGAAGCGGAGCGCAAGCCGACACTGATGATATGCGAGGACTTGCATTGGGCGGATCCCTCGACCTTGGAGTATCTCGGCATGTTGCTCGATCAGGCCCCAACCACTTCTCTGCTCTTGGTTCTCACCTTCCGACCCGATTTCGAGCTGCGATGGCGCGCCCGCTCTCATATGACACCGATCACCCTCGCCAGACTCGAGCGGCCACAGATCGAGTTCATGGTGAAGCGCCTCGCACAAGGCAAAGATTTTCCCGGTGAAGTTATGGAGTATATCATTCGTAAGACAGATGGTGTTCCACTATTTGTTGAAGAGCTGACGAAGACTCTCATCGCGTCGGAGGTGCTGCAAGAGACGGCCAACCGGTACGAGCTGACCGGGCTGCTTTCGAGCGTCGCAATCCCTGCGACGCTGCAGGAATCCTTAATGGCCCGGCTCGACCGGTTGCCGACGGCGCGAGAAGTTGCCCAGTTGGGGGCGGTGCTGGGCCGAGAATTCGCATACGACATGATGCAGGCACTCGGCTACATAGACGATACTATCCTTCAGGATGGGCTGGCCCGACTGGTGGCCGAGGAACTGTTGTACCAGCGCGGACGACCGCCGCGAGCGAAATATGTCTTTAAGCATATTTTGATTGGCGATGCGGCCTACCACTCGCTACTCAAGCGCACTCGTCAGCAGTATCACCGCCATGTGGCGGGTGTCCTCCAAGAGCATTTTTCGCAAGAGGTTGCCTCCGAGCCAGAGCTTTTGGCGTATCATTTTACCGGCGCGGATATGGCACCACAGGCAATCGAGCACTGGCTCAAGGCGGCCAAGCGCGCCGCTAGCCGTTCCGCCTACATTGAGGCGCTTGCGCATCTCGACTCCGGTGACAGCGTACTCGCGGGATTGCCCGACGGCGACGATAGAACTCATCGTCAATTGCAGCTGCAGATTTCACGGGCAACAACGCTTCTCGCGACAAAGGGCATGTCGGCCGACGAGACCGGGGAGGCCTACGGTTCCGCGTGGGAGCTCTGCAAGCGACTTGGCGAGGAAATCGAGGAAACTTTTCCCGCCCTGTGGGGCATCTTCACCTTCCGCAATGTCCGCGCGGAGTATCGCCTGTCCCAAGAGGTGGCCGAGGACGCGCTGCGGCGGGCGGAACGGCTCCAGGAGCCTGCTCTTCTCGTGCTTGCCCATCGGATGGTCGGGCCGCCGCTGGTGCAGAGCGGCCAGCTGATGGCGGCGGCGGATCATCTCGAAGAAATGAGACGCCTTTACGATCCCGAGCGGGACAGGGAATCAATGTTGGTCTACAGCGTGGATTTTAAGGCGGGCGGTCAAGCGTTCCTGGCGCAAGTCGCGCTTTTGATGGGCCGGCCGGATCAGGCATTGGCATTGGCTCAGGACGCCCTCAGTCACGCCGAAACGCTGGAGCATTCTTACAGCGTCATTTACGCTCAGATTTGGGTTGCCCTGATTCATTTTCTGCGGCGCGAGCCGGAAGCGTCACTCGAACAAGCGAGAGTCGCGATGGATCTGGCGGAAAAGCAAGGGTTTGGCCAATGGCTGGCCTATGCAAAGGCGCATTGCGGCCGGGCGCTGATTGATCTTGGCGACGCCGAAGACGGGGTCGCCTTGATCGACGAGGCCTTGCGAGAAGGCAAAGAGATTGGCATAGGATTCAATGACTCGTTCAATCTCGCGTCGTTGGCCGTCGGCACCGCGGCGTCGGGAGCTTTCGACGCGGCGAAAAAACACTTGGCCGAATCGCTCACTAAAGTCGAGAAATCGAGCGAACGCTGGTATGAAGCCGAGATCCATCGCATACAGGGCGAACTCGCACTGGACGAGGATGGACCAACGGCTGCGCCCGTGGCGGAAGAGTGTTTTGGCCGATCGTTGGAAATCGCCCGTCGTCAACAGGCTAAGGCCTGGGAGCTTCGCACTGCCTGCTCACTCGCCAAGCTCTGGCAATCCGAGGACAAGCTCGAGCAAGCTCACGAACTGCTGTGTCCCGTCTACGATTGGTTTACTGAGGGCTTCGACACGGCCGATATGAAGGACGCGAAGGCGCTGTTGGACGAGCTGAAATAGACGGCAGATGATCGGCGTCAGGTGTTCGACTATAAGCTGCCCTATATCGTTAAGAAGCTGACGTCATGGCGTCAACGTTTTCGCCATGTCGCAATTCCATGCGAAGCGCATACTTCACCCTCGCACCACCGCTCCCCCGTTGAGCCCATCCCAGAATCCCCTTAAAACCCCTCCCATGACCGAACCGCACCGCTCAGCCGCCGACACCTGGGTCGGCGCGCGCCTGCCGCGTCAAGAGGATGCCGCGTTGCTGACCGGCAACGCGCGGTTTATCGACGACATGGCGCCGGTGCCGGGCTTGCGCCATGTCGCGATCCTGCGCTCGCCCCATGCCCACGCGAAGATTCGCAGAATCGATGCCAGCCGCGCCAGCGGCCTCGATGGGGTGTTTGGCGTGGTCACCGGGGCCGAGATCGCCGAACTGACAAAACCGTTGGCGAGCGCCATCCGCGCGCCGATCGGCATGCCGCCGATGGCGGTGGACAAGGTGCGCTACGTCGGCGAGCCGGTCGCGCTGGTCGCCGCGGTCGATCGCTATGCCGCCGAGGACGCGCTCGATGCGATCGCGGTCGAGTACGAGCCGCTGCCCGCGGTCGTCGATCCGATCGAGGCACTCGCCGATGACGCGCCGTTGGTGCACGAGGACGCCGGGACCAACCGGATCCACCGGCGCACCTTTTCCTACGGCAACCCGGACGCCGCGTTCGCCGCCGCCGATCATGTCGTCCGGCTGGATTGGCGTTACCCCCGTCAAGCGGCAACACCGATGGAGTGCGCCGGCATCATCGCCCATTTCGAGGCGGCGCCCGAGCGCTATACCGTGTGGTCGAACTTCCAGGGCCCGTTCATTCTGCACGCGCTGATGGCCGGCTCGCTCAAGGTGGCGGGCAACCGCCTGCGACTGATCACCGCGCCCCACAGCGGCGGCAGTTTCGGGGTCAAACAAGCAATGTTTCCCACCATCGTCATGCTCGCGGCCGCGAGTCGGATTTTGGGCGCGCCCCTCAAGTGGATCGAGGACCGGCTCGAACACCTGCAGGCCTCCTCTTGCTCCTCGGACCGCGCGGACGCGGTCGAGGCGGCGTTTAGCACCGAGGGTGAACTTCTTGGCCTAAGATATTCAAACATCATGAATGCCGGTGCCTACGTGCGCGCGCCCGAGCCCGCTTCGCTGTATCGCATGCACGCCGCCTCGAATGGCGCTTATCGCGTGCGCAATATCGCCGTCGACAATTCGATGGTGGTGACCAACCGCGCGCCGATCGGCCTCAATCGCGGCTATGGCGGGCCGCAATTCTACTACGCGCTCGAGCGGGTGATGGACACCGCGGCGCGCGAACTCGGCATCGATCCGGCGGCGATCCGGCGGCGCAATTTTATCCCGGCCGACGCCTTCCCCTACGACGCCCCCGCCGGCGCGGCGTACGACGCCGGCGATTACCAGGCGTCGCTCGACGAAGCTTTACGCCTCGCCGGCTACGGCGCCCTCCTCGCCCGGCGCGACGCCGCGCGGGTGGACGGAAGGCTGTTCGGCATCGGCTTCGGCTGCGGGGTCGAGCCGTCGGGCTCGAACATGGCCTACGTCACCTTGGCGCAGACGCCGGAGGAACGCGCCAAGGCCGGCGGGCGCTCCGGCGGGGTCGGCTCGGCGACGGTATCGCTCGATCCGACCGGCGCGGTGACCGTGCGCACCGTTTCCACCCCCGCCGGCCAGGGCCACGCCACGGTCGCCGCGCAGATCGTCGCCGACGCGCTCGGCCTGCATCCCGACGACATTCATGTCGTGACCGAGATGGACACCCTGACCAGCGCCTGGTCGTTGGCGTCGGGAAACTATGCCAACCGGTTTGCCTCGGTGGTGGTCGGCGCGGTCGCCGCCAGCGCCGATCGCATTGGGGCCAAACTCAAGCGCATCGCCGGCGATATGCTCGAGGTCTCGCCCGACGATGTCGAACTGGTCGGCGGCGAGGCACGGATCGTCGGCGCGCCGGGCAGCGGCATCGCCATCCGGCGGGTTGCCGCGCGGGCGCATTGGCACCCGGTAGGCTTGCCGAAAGGCGAGGACGCGCTGATGCGCGAGACCGCGATCGTCTCGCCGGACATGCTCGACGCGCCCGACGAGAACGATCGCGTCGGCTCGGCGGTCACCTTCGGCTTCGTCTGCGATTTGGCGGCGGTGGAGATCGATCGCGCGACCGGGAAAATTGCGATCGTCAAATATGTCTCGGTGCACGATACCGGGACCCAGCTCAACCCGCTGGTGGTCGAGGGCCAAATCCACGGCGGCTTCGCGCACGGCCTCGGCGCGGCCTTGTTCGAAGAGCTGGTCTATGACGCGGCGGGGAATTTTCAGTCGGGAAGCTTCGCCGACTATCTGTGTCCGACCGCGCCGGAGATGCCAACCGTGGACATCGGTCACGTGACCACCCCGTCACCGCGCAACGCGCTCGGCTCGAAAGGCATGGGCGACGGCTCGTCGATGCTCACCCCGGCGGTGCTCGCCAACGCGGTCGGCGACGCGCTCGGCCGCTCCGACATCGAACTGCCGCTCACCCTCAACAAGGTCTGGGCGCTCGCCAACAATCGAACTTACCAGAGGGCGACAACGACGAAAAAGACCGGTGAACGCGCTGGCGGCTTGACCGGCGAAGGCACCGTCACCCTCAACGCGGCGCCGGCCACGGCGTGGCGGATGTTGCTCGATCCCGACACCCTCGCGGCGGTGATCCCCGGGTGCCAATCGATCGAACGGATCGGCGAGAACCGCTATCACGCGACGGTGACGATCGCGGTCGGCGGGATTCGCGGCGACTATGAGGCGCGGATCGAGATGAGCGACCTCGAGCCGCCAAACAGCCTCCGGCTGCTGGGGAAAGCGCGCGGCGCGCTTGGCTGGGGCACCGGCGAGGCCGAAGTGACATTGGAGGCGGACGGAGCGGTGACCCGCCTCGCCTACCGTTATTCCGCCGACGTCGGCGGGCGCGTCGCGGCGGTCGGCCAACGCATGCTCGGCACCGTGACACGAGCGCTGATCGGACGGTTCTTCGACTCGTTCAACGCGGCCCTCGGCCCCGCCGCGCCCGGCCCCCTCGCCCGCCTCAAGCGATGGTGGGCGCGATGAAACCATCGGCCTTCGATTATGCCCGGCCCGACACCCTCGACGAAGCGCTTGGCTTGCTATCCGAGTTCGGCCCCGACGCATTGCTGCTCGCCGGCGGCATGTCGCTCGGCGCGATGCTCAACATGCGCCTGGCGCGGCCGGGGATCGTGATCGATCTCAACCGGGTGCCCGGGCTCGACCGGATCGAAAGTCAGAATGACCGCGTGACCACCGGCGCGCGGGTGCGCCAAGCGGTGGCGATGAAGGACTCGGCGCTCATCGAAGCCATTCCCATGCTCGGTCTCGCGCTGCCTCATGTCGGGCATTACCAGACCCGCAATCGCGGCACCCTCGGCGGCTCGGTGGCGCACGCCGACCCGAGCGCGGAAATCCCGCTGTGCCTGGTGGCGTGCGGCGGCGAGGTGGTGTTGGCCTCGAAGCGCGGCACCCGAGCTGTCGCCGCGGCGGATTTTTTTCACGGCCCGCTCACCACCGCGCGAATGCCCGACGAATTGGTCACCGGCCTAAATTGGCCGCGGGCCGCCGGCGCGGCCGACGGATTCGCCGAGATCGCGCAACGTCATGGCGACTTCGCCATCGCCGCCGCCGCCGCCCGCGCCATCGTTCGCGATGGATCGATTATTTCTTTGAGCTTCGCGCTGGGTGGCATCGAGGACCGACCGCGGGCGTTCGACACCACCACCTTTATCGGTGCGCCGGCGACGCTGGAGACCGCCGGGGAAATCTCCAACCAGGCGGCGCGCGACGTCGATCCGGTCGCGGATCTTCAGGCCAACGCCGACTACCGCCGCCACCTCGCCGCGCTGCTCGGCGCGCGGGCGATCCACCAGGCGTTCGACAATGTTTAGAGCGGATAAATCGGAAAAGATCCGGATCACCCTGACCGTCAACCGGCGCGAGCATGTCGGCTTCGCCACGCCGCGCACTTTGCTCAGCGATTTCCTGCGCCATGAGCTCGGGCTGTTCGGCACCCATGTCGGTTGCGAGCACGGGGTGTGCGGCGCCTGCACCATCCTCATCGACGGCCGCGCCGAGCGCGGTTGCCTGACCCTGGCGGTGCAAGCGATGGGCCGCGCGATCACCACCGTCGAGGGCTTGGGCGACGGGGGCGACGGCGAAAAATTGTCGGCTTTGCAAGCCGCGTTCTCGCGCCACGGCGGCTTGCAGTGCGGCTATTGCACGCCGGGCATTCTCGCCTCGACGACGCAATTCCTGGCCGAGTTCGCCAACCCGACCGAGACCGAGGTGCGCGACATGCTGTCGGGCCACATCTGCCGCTGTACCGGCTACGACGGCATGGTCCGCGCGATCCTGGAGGTCGCCGGCGAATGACAATGACTCTCGGCGAGATATTCAGCGCCGCGGTGGCGCGGGCTCCAGACGGTTTGGCGATCGTCGACGGCGCGCGGCGATTGACCTGGGCCGAATGGGACCAGGCGGTACGCCGCCTGGCGGGAGGATTGCGGGACGCGGGGCTGCGCCCGGGCGATCATGTGGTGACCGTGCTATCGAACCGGGCGGAGTGCGCGACGCTCTACTGGGCGTGCCAAATCCTGGGGCTGATTTTTACGCCGTACAACTGGCGCGCCGGCGCGGCGGAAATCGAGTTTGTGCTGGAAGACTCGGAGGCCCGCGCGCTGGTGTTCGAGGATCGCTCGGCGGCGGCGGTGCGCGAGCACAACGGCACCACACCCCCGGTGCTCGTTTCCCTGGATGACGGATCATATAGCACCCTACTTAATTCGACCCCGGTGGCGGAACCCACTTGTTGCGGAAGCGAAACGACGGCGCTGATGCTCTATACCTCGGGCACCACCGGGCGGCCCAAGGGGGTGCCGCGCAGCCACGCGGCGGAGCACGCGGCGACGCTGTCGTGTATTGACGCGCTGGACTACGGCGCCGGCGTGTCGCAACTGGGGGTGATGCCACTGTTCCACACCATGGGCATGCGCGCGCTGTTGATGTCGGCGGTCCTCGGCGGCCCTTATATCTGCTTGCCCGCTTTCGAAGCAGCCGCGGCGTTGCGCCTGATCGAGGATGAGCACATCGACGCGCTGTTCCTGGTGCCCACCTTGTTTCACAACCTGGTCAACCACCCGGATATCGCCGCCGCGGACGTGACCTCGATCACCAACATCGCCTACGCCGGCATGGCAATGACTTCGGAATTGACCCAGCGCTGCCAAGCGACGTTCGCGCCCGCGCGGTTTAGTAATTTCTATGGCTCGAGCGAGATCTTCACCTTCACCAATTGCGACCACGTGACCGAAAAACCGGGCTGTGCCGGCCGCGCCGGAGCCGGCCAGGAGATCCGTGTGGTCAATGCCGAGCCGAACGTCGGCCCCGAACCGAACGTCGGCCGCGAACCGAACGCCGGCCCCGGGGACACGGTGCGAGCGGGCACATTGGGAGAAATAATCGCCTCGATGGCGTGCCCCGACGCCTTCGCCGGCTATTGGAAACGGCCCGACGCCGACGCGAAAGCGATCCGCGACGGCTGGTACCACACCGGCGATCTCGGCTATTTCGACGCCGACGGCGAGCTCTTCGTCATCGGCCGGGTCGACGACATGATCATCTCGGGCGGCGAAAACATCTATCCCGAGGAGGTCGAGGCCGTGCTCACCAAAAGCCCCCTGGTGCGCCACGCCGCGGTGATCGGCGAAGCCCACGGACGCTGGGGCGAACAGGTCGTTGCTTTTATCGAGGCGGCCGCGGCCGGTACGCCGGCAGCGGATGAGGCAATGTCCGCGGCGCTCGACGCCCATTGCCTGGCCAGCGACCTCGCCCGCTTCAAACGCCCGCGCCGCTACGAGTTCGTCGACACCCTCCCCCGCTCCGCAAGCGGCAAGCTGCTCCGCCGGTCGCTCCGGCGACCGCGGTGAATTTTAGACCGAGACCACGCCCGGTCCGCAATCCGATTGCGGGACGGCAAGCGCAACCGCGCGCCCGAGCCGAAACCAGTCTCGTTCAATTTCCAGACCACGCAAGCGCCCGTGAGCAACGCGAACGGCAAGCGCGACCGCGCGCCCGAGCCAATGCGAGGACAGCCTGCGTGGCGCTTGAACGCCCTTTAAATCAACCGGACTGCGCCTGCGCAGCCCGGCAAGCGCGACCGCGCGCCCGAGCTTATGCGAGGAAAGCCCGCGTGGCGCTTGAACGCCCTTTAAACAACCGGACTGCGCGATGCGCAGGCCGGCAAGCGCGCCCGAGCTTATGCGAGGAAAGCCTGCGTGGCGCTTGAACGCCCTTTAAAAAGGAGACCCCCATGCCCGAACCCCGTGACTACGCCGGTGCCCGCGGCGCGCTGCTCGCCGAACTGGACGGGCTGCGCGTCGAAGTCGATGCCGGCGCGCGCGTCGGCTATCTGATTCTCGACCGGCCGCCGTTGAACACCGTCTCGTTCCGCGCTCGCGCCCAGATCCGCGCGATCCTCGAGGCGTTCGACGAGGACGACGAGGTCGGCGTGATCGTCATCCGCGGGTCGGGCGGCACCTTTACCTCGGGCGGCGACGTCAAGCGCTTCCCCGATATCCCGGTCAACAAAATGTCGGACCTGGCGGATAATATCGGCGCCCCCGAGCGCTGCGCCAAACCGGTGATCGCGGCGCTGGAAAAATACACCTTCGGGGTCGGCTTCGAGCTCGCCCTGGCGTGCGACTATCGCCTGGCGACCGTCGACACCTTGGTCGGCCTGCCCGAGATTACGCTGGGCCAAATGCCGGGCTCGGGCGGCAGCGTCCGCGTCGCCCGCATCGCCGGCCTGACCCGCGCCAAGGACATGGTGATGCTCGGCAAACGGCTGCCGGCGAGCCAAGCTTTGGAGTGGGGATTGATCACCGCGGTCGCCGCGGACAGCGACGCGCTGACCGCTTTGGTGAACGAGTATTGCGAGAGGCTCAACGCCATGGCGCCGATCGCGCTGCACTCGCTCAAGCGGGTGCTCAACGCGGCCTACGACACCAGCCTCAAGGTCGCGCTCGAGGTCGAGGGGCATGCGTATGAGAAGCTGCGCCGCACCGAGGATTATATCGAGGGGATCAATGCGTTTGCCGAAAAGCGCAAGGCGGTTTGGAAGGGGCGGTGATGGGGGGGAATGGAAGTGACTTAGTAATGGCATTGACGAGCGCTGGTTCGTCCTTGCCCATTGGTTATAACAATTGTGGTTCATTTTTGATGTCGATCGCTATAAATCTGATGGAATTCAAAAAGCTTTCTTAATTGGGTTCCTTTCACGCGATAATCTAACGAGGAGCGCCAAATCCGGCCAATAGACATGGTATCATTCTTTTTTTTCGGATCGTTACAAGACGTTGATCTCCTCGAAGTCGTATTGGGTAAATCAGTCGCAAAGGTCGAATTCGAGAGAGCAAGTCTAATAGGGTATCGGAGCTATTGTCAAAAGTTGACGGAGCGGTAAAAAGTCGATTCCTCATGAGAGTCGGCTGGATTATAATTGTGCATCACTAGTGTCCGGTTAAAAATCGAATAAATTCAATTGGTTGGTTATTTGCGAAGCGTTGCATCTGTTTTCGTCTCCCGCAAGTGCTTGATGTATGGGCATTTTCTCGAAGAGTGTCACCGAGAGGATCTGTAACAAAGTGTAGAGCGAGGCGTCCAGGTCGAGGCGCTTCTTGACGATGGCGACGAGGACGTAGACCGAGACGGCAATCCAGATCTGCGTCTTCACCGCGTTCTCCGACGTGCCGTAGAACTG
>JAKZSU010000120.1:0-2593 GCA_047517485.1 Alphaproteobacteria bacterium | reverse complement strand
GTTCAACGCCTTCCGCTCATTGCTCGGCATCGCGGGCGACACCTCTGCTCCAACCTATGCCGAGCTTTACTCGGGAGAGTGGCGGCACCCTACATGTAGCGGTCATGGGCGTTAACCGGATAGGCAAGGAATATTCTTGGGCATTGATCATCGTCATAACAAGGATCACCGATGCCAGGCGAAGACATCCAAGTGACAGCGGCCGACGGCGGGACGTTCACCGCCTATCTCTCGACCCCACCGTCGGGGCACGGGCCCGGCTTGCTGGTGCTGCCCGAAATTTATAATGCCAACGAGCACATTCGAAGTGTCGCCGACGGCTTTGCCGAAGAGGGGTTCGTGGCCATGTCGCCGGACGTGTTTTGGCGACTCAAGCCCGACACCTATCTGCCCTACACCACCGCCGGACAGGCCGAGGCGCGGGCGCTCAATCAGAGCCTCGATGTCGATCATCTGGTCGACGACCTCGGCGCCTGTGTCGAGGCTTTGAGGGCGAGGCGCGAATGCACCGGCAAGGTCGGCGCGACCGGATTTTGTCTCGGCGGCAAGCTCGCCTATCTCTGCGCCGCGCGCCTCCCCATCGATGCCGCGGTGAGTTATTACGGCGTCAAGATCGACACCTATCTCGACGAGGCGGACGCGATCTCCTGCCCGATCCTGTTTCACTTCGCCGAACACGACAGCCATGTCCCGCCGCAAGCGGTGGTGGCGGTCACCGCGCGCATGATCGCCCGCGAAAACGCGACGATCCATGTCTATGACGGCGCCGAGCATGGTTTCAACCGCCAGGGCTATCCGCCCTATCACGCGCCGTCGGCGGCCTTGGCGATGCGGCGGACGCTTGCCCATTTCGACGCCTATCTCGCGTGACGCTGCTCTATGTTCATCAACTGAGTGCCGCCGATTCCAGCGGCCGGTTGGTTCTCGACGGCGTGTCGCTGCATCTCGATCCCGGCCAGGTGGTGGGAATCGCCGGCGGGCCCGGCGCCGGGAAATCGCTGCTCTGTTCCATCGTCGCCGGCGCGATACCGGACGGATTGAGCGTCGTCGGCGGACGCATCCTGCTGGGAAATCGCGATCTCGCGGCCACGCCGTGGCAAAACGACGGGGTGGTCGCGTATGGCATCGACGGCGATCGCCTGCGCGATGTTTTGATCTCCATTTATGATAGCCCGGCCGATGTTCCGTCCGCCCCGGCATCGCGCGAGATCGGCACCTTGGTGATCGATCGATCGCCCGCCGCCCTGGCGCCGATTTGCGACGACATCGCCGTGCTGTGCGCCGGCCGATTGGTCGAACGCGGCCCGGCGAAGACCGTGCTCGAGGCACCACGTCACCCGTACACCGAAGCCCTGATCGCCGGCGATAACCGACTCGAGGACGCGGCGGCGGCGCTTGCCGGATGCCCGTGGCGTCCGTCATGCCGCCATGCGATCGAGAGCTGCGCGACCGCGCCGATGCGCCTGCAAATGGTCGCCCCCGATCACGCCACCCTATGCGCGCGGCGCCGCGACCTCTGGCCAATCACTTAACGCCCCACACAAATCCCCCGCCCCGCCCCGCCCTTCGCGGGCCGGCAAGCGCGACCGCGCGCCCGAGCTAATGCGAGGAAAGCTTGGCCGGCGCTTGAACGCCCTTTAAATACTTCACCGCTGGGCCCGCTTGTGGCCCCTCAGACGCCAGACGTAGGAGATCACCTGGGCGACCGCCTTGAAGCTGGCTTCCGGAATCGGGTGATCGATGTCGACGGTGAACAGGGCGCGCGCGAGCGACGGGTTCTCGACGATCGGTACGTCGTTCTCTTGGGCGATTTTGCGGATCCGCTGGGCGACGAAATCGGCCCCCTTGGCGACCACCACCGGCGCTTCCATCTCCGCCTCGTCATATTTCAACGCCACCGCGAAATGGGTCGGGTTGGTGACCACCACATCGGCGAGGGGGACCGCGGCCATCATCCGCTGGCGCGCTTTTTCCATGCGGATCGAACGCAGCCGCGCCTTGACCATCGGATCGCCCTCGGCCTGTTTGAACTCGTCCTTGATATCGCGCCGCGACATGCGCTGTTGCTTGGTGAATTCATAACGCTGATACATTAGATTGGCGGCGGCGAGCACCGCCGCGGCTCCCAACACACCGCCCATCAGCAGCACCGCCAAAGTGAAGAGCTCGTTGAACGCCGTCGCCGGCTCGACCTGGATCAACAACGGCAAGGTGTCGAAATTGGGCGCGACCACCATGAAGCCGATGGCGCCGACCAACACCATCTTGAGTATGCCCTTGAGAAACTCGACGAACTGCTTGAGCGAGAATTGGCGCTTAAATCCTTTGATCAACGATATTTTGCTGAGATCGGGCTTGATCGATTCGAACGAGAACACCGGGCCATGTTGGACCAGGCCGGCGCCGCCAGCGGTGATCACCAGCAGCAAGGCCGCCAAACTCAGCGCCCAGCCGTGTCAACGGCGGAGCAAAATTAGTCCACCCGGGCGGAGCAAAACTAGTCCACTTAATGTTATGCGGTACGCGGTGTTGGGGGGTTGTCCCGGTAGTCCATAGGAGGGACCCGCGCTGCTTCGTGTAGCGCTTGCGTTAC
>JAKZSU010000119.1:0-6954 GCA_047517485.1 Alphaproteobacteria bacterium | reverse complement strand
CGCCCAGCCTACCATCAAGTCCCCCTGACGATCCTTCTGCTGTCCCATCGTCATCAGCGAATCCCCCGGTCAAATCAGAACGTCAAAGAATCAGACCAGGCCGCTTGTGTCCAGTGCCGACTTCGTCAACGGGCTGTTATGCGAGGACAGCTTGGCCGGCGAATGAACGCCCTTTAAAGTACCTGTTCTCCCGAGCCCTGGCGGAACGCGGCGCCAACCCGCAATACGATGGTCAGCAGCGGCGGCAGGAAGACGATGGTGACGAAGGTGGCGAACAGCAGGCCGAACAGCACGATCGCGCCGACGCCGCGATAGAGCTCGGTGCCGGCGCCCGGAATCACCACCAGCGGCAGAATGCCGAACACGGTGGTCACCGTCGACATCATCATCGGCCGCAGGCGAACGCTAAGCGCCTGCTTGACCGCGTCCTCGGGCGCCATCCGGTCATCGCGGATATTGTGGATCGTTTGGTCGACCAGCAGGATCGGGTTGTTGACCACCGTGCCCAACAGAATGACGAATCCGAGCATGGTGATCATGTCGAACGGCTGATGGCTGAAGGCGATACCGAATTCGGCGAGCAGGGCGCCGGAATTGTTGAGCAACCACAGTCCGACGATGCCGCCGGCGACCCCCAGCGGTACCGAGGTCATGATAATGAACGGAAATCCCCAGTGGCTAAAGATTGCCACCAGCAATAGATACGATAGGATCAGCGCCACCAGGATATTACCAAACAACGCCTTGCGCGTGGTCTCCAGCTGATCGCTGGCGCCCGAGATATCGATGCTGACCCCGGCGGGAACTTGACCGGTGCGCCGCAAATGCGCCACCACGTCTTCTTCGACGATGCCGACCGCGGTCTCCAGCGCCACCGTCTTGGGCGGGATAATGTTGACGCTGACCGTGCGCCTGCCGTCGAGCCGGCGCAGGGTATCGGTGTCGACCCGCTCGACCAGCTCGGCGACCGCGCCGAGCGGCACGATGCCTTCTTCCGGCGAATAGAGCGGCAGGCCCGGCAAGTTCGCGAGCGTGGTATCGGCGGCGCCCGAGCCGTACATGAAAATGTCGATGCGGTCGCCGTCGAGCAGGAATTCTCCGACATAGGCGCCGTCGGTCAACGCGGCGACGGCAAAGCCGAGCTCCTGGGCGGAGAAGCCAAGTTCGGCGGCGCGGGTCCATTTCGGCCGCAGCTCGATCAGCGGCTGCGCGAGCACCAGGCTGCGCGGGTCGGAGTCGATGTGCGGCTCGTCGAACACCTCGTTGGCACGCCGGTAGGCCGCGTTCGCCACCTGGTAGATGTCCTCCAGACTGGCCCCGGCGATATCGAGATTGACACTGCGCGAGCCGCCGTCGTTGCTCGAGATGATCGAGCCGCGTGAGGAAAATCCGCGCATTCCGGGAAACTCGCGAAAGCGGGTGTTGAAGATCTTCATCAAATCGTCGATTTGCGCGGGGTCGGTGGTCTCGGCGATCATGAACACGCGCTTGGAATTAACGAAGGTAACGATCCATTCCATCGCCGGCACGTCGGACTCGCCTTCCGTATAGAGCGTTGGATCGAGGCCGACATAGGGCACGAAGTCGCGGTGCAGCGTTTTGGCGATATCGGACATTTCCGCCAGGTTGTAGCCGGCCGGCGCGATCATCACCGAAAACGTCTTGGCTTCCTCGCCCTCGGGCAGATATTCCGCCGGCGGGGTCAGCGCGACGATCACCCAGGCGGCGCCGATGAGGACCCCAAGCGAAACCGCCGCGGCGCGCACCCGGCCGCGGACCAGCCAGCCGATCGACCCGACCACGGCGACGCGGAAGCCGATGCCGAACCAGTCGAGCGGGTCGCGCCAAGTCCCCTCGCGCGACAGACGGAAGTGCGCGGCGGCGGACGGCACCACGGTAATCGCGATAAACATCGAGGCGATAATCGCCCCGGAAATCGCGATCGCGATGTCGGAAAACAACTGCCCGGCTTCCTCCTCGATGAACAGGATCGGCGCGAACACCAACACCGTGGTGAGCGTCGAGGCGAGCACCGCCGGCCATACCCGGCGCACCCCGGCGAGCGAGGCCGCGGCCCCTTCCAGGCCCTGGCGCCGGTAGCGCTCGATGCTTTCCAGCACAACGATCGAGTTATCCAATGTCATGCCGATGGCGAACGCGACCCCGGCGAGCGATATCACGTTGATCGTGCGCCCGAAGATGAACAGGCCGATGAAAGCGGCGATGGTGCACACCGGAATACCGATGACCCCGATAATGGTCGCCGGCAGCGAGCGCAGGAACAGCCACATGACAATCGTCGCCAACAGTGAACCGATCGCCAGATTGCGCCATACATTGGCCACCGAGGCCTGGACGTATCGCACGTCATCGCTGATCGGGGTCATCACCACCCGCGCCGGCGCCAGCACCTCGCGATTGAGCTCATCGACCAGTGGCATCATCGCCTCCTTGATGGCGATGACATTCGAGCCGACTTCCTTGCGCACGAACATGTTGATCGTGGGCTCGCCATCGACGTACGCTTCGCGGCGAATCTCGAAGGTTTCCAGCGATACCGTCGCGACATCACCGAGGCGGATAATCGAGTCGCCGCGGCGCGCAAGGATTACGGTCTCCAACTCCTCCACTGTTTCGAAGCGACCGACGGTGCGCAGCAGATAGCGTCGCTTGCCGGCATCGAGATCGCCGGCGGAAAAGTCGCGATTGCGCTCGCGGATCAAGCGCCGCACGTCGGCGAGCGTGATGCCCGCGGCGGCCAGCTTGTTGGGGTCAATGCGAATCTGCACCTGGCGCTCGGCGCCGCCGACCACCGACACGCTGGAGACCCCCGGAACGCGCTCCATGCGCGGGCGCACATTGTCGTCGATGTAATCGCGCATCCGCACCATATCGAGTTCCACCGGATAGCCCGGCAGCGGCTGGATGCGGAAGAACATGAACGCGTTCGACGAAAACGACGACGCGTAAAGCCTCGGCTCGTCGACATTCTCAGGATACGACGGGACCTGGGAAAGCGCATTGTTGACCTTGATCAGCGCTTGGTTGATGTCGGTGCCGAACGGAAATTCCAGCCGAATTCTCGCCGCGCCCATATTGGCGGTCGAGATTATCCGCTGGAGACCGGACAAGGTGCGCAGGTAATCTTCCTGCTGGATGAGGATCTCTTTCTCGACGTCTTGCGGCGTGGCGCCGGGCCATGAGGTGTTGACGGTGATCGTGCGAACCTCGAGATCGGGGATCATCTGTACCGGCAGGCGCTGGGCACACATAATCCCGATCACACAGATAGTGAGCACGATCACGGTAAGCTGGGTGCCATATTTGATCGCGCCCTCGAACATGCCGACTCGCTACTCGCCGGACCCGTTGCGTTCGGGGAGGCGCTCGACCAGGCGAACCGCCGCGCCGTCGTCGAGGCTTTCGTTGCCGCGCACCACCACCGGCATCGTCGCGTCCAGCCCGTCGATGACTTTCACCATCTCGCCCAAGGCGCGGCCCAGCACCACCTGGCGCTCGTGGGCGGCGACGCCGTCGGCGGTCTCCTCGACCACCCATACGCTGGTGCTGCCGTCGGGATAACGCACCACCGCGTCGCGTGGGATCTCGACCACCGCGACGCCGTCTGAAACCGTGAAACTCGCTTCGGCGGACATCCCGGAGATCACTTCGTCGGACGGATTATCGAGCAGCAAGCGGACCAAAAAAGTGCGCGCGTCGGGATCGCTGGCCGGCACCACCGCCAACACCTGGCCGGTAAACAAGTCATCGGGAAAGGCATCGATGCGCACCATCGCCGAGGAGGCGCGGCTGATCATCGGGTAATAGGCCTGCGGCACCTGGACATCGAGGCGAAGCCGGTCGGTGGCGAGAAATTCGAGCACCGGACGCCCCGACTCAGCCCACTCCCCGACTTCGGTCAGTTTGTCGACCACGACGCCGTCAAACGGCGCCAACACCGCATGGCGATCGACCAATTCGACCTGATAGTGATGCTCGGCCGCGAGCCGGGCGACTACCGCGGTGGCAATGCGGACCACGGCGCCGCGGGTTTGCCGGGTCGATTGGGGAATATTATCGCCCAGCCTCTCGGCTTCGGCGAGCATCCGCCGCGATTCGTCCAGCTGGGCGCGCGCCTCGGCCAACCGGGCACTGGTTCCGGCGAGTTCGATTTTGGCCAGGGTAGTGTCGAGCATGACCAAGACATCGCCCTTCTTCGCCACATGGCCTTCATCGGCGTCCGCCGCGATCACCAGACCATCGACCCGCGGCGACAGCGCGGCGAAGCGCTCGGGCGTTACCGTGCCGCTGAGCCGCAGCGGCAATCCACCTAGCGCCGGTGTCGGACTGACCACCACCACCGGCACCCCATCCTGGGCGCGCGCCGGCGCCGTCGCCAACAACGCGACCACGAGCCCAGCAACCAACCAGCGCGCAAACGTCACGAATCCCCTCCCAAACCGGCGCCGAGACGGGCCGGGATCGGGATACTAGACGTGAACTGGCGGTCGAGTCACTTGGTGCGGCCGTCTCGCGGTCCTCAAAGCCGGTAAACTTTCCGCGCGGTGCCGGCGAACATTGCGTCTTGTGCCGCGTTGTCGTATCGGGCGGCGATCTTCTTCAGGCCGTTCCACAGCACCGGATAACCGATGGTGATCCGGTCGACGGGAAAGTTGCTTTCGAACAGGCAGCGCGCCGGCCCGAAGCAGTCGATCGCATGATGATAGTAGGGCGCCTGCGCCGCGGCGAACTCGTCCGAACTCGGCGGTACGTCCCGTTCGTGCCAGCCAAATCCGTTGTCGGGCATCGCCAGCCCGCCGAGCTTGGCGTGGACGTTCGGGCATTCGGCAATGGCGGCGATATCGTCTTTCCAGGCGGCGAAGATCTCCGCGCGGCGGCCGGCATACGCGCCGACCCCGAGCGGCGTGCCGAAATGGTCGAGGACCATGGTGGTGCCGGGGACCGCCTCGGCGAGGTCGCGAAACGCCATGTTCTGATGATGAAAGTGCCAGGTATCGAAACTCAAACCGCGTTCGCCGAGCCGTGCCACACCGGCGCGATAGGCCTCGTCCTTATAAAGGTCAACCGGCGCGCGCCCGGCGATGCGCAGGGCTTCGGGATTGGGGTCATGGGCGCCGCTGTGCCGGATGCCGCGGAATAATTCGCGTCCCGCGTCCGCGTGCGCGTCCAGCACCTCGTCGAGGTCCGCGCCACGCAAATCGGCGTGGGCGACGATCCCGGCGATTGTCGCGCCGCCGTCACCCCGCGCCGAGGCCTCGGCGATCTCGACGACGAATTTGGTCTCGCCGATCGGGCGTAGATGCGCCGGGCCGTCCGTCAGGTAATTCGCCCGGCATTCGACGAACAGGGTCTCGACGACGTTGTGGCCGGACCCGGTATCCGCCCAAAGCTCGTCGAGCAGATAGGTCGAGCCGCCGCGGTCCCACAGGTGGTGATGCGGATCGACGATTTCGCGACTGGGATCGAGAATCGGCTCGTCGACCAGCGCAAGCCAATCGTCGCGCGCCGCCATGCGGGCCACCCATGACCGCTTTTCGGTAATCGTTTGATCGTCCGCCATCGTTCGTGCTCCTGCGTTCGGCGCGCTTCGCGAGATGCCTCTTGGCGCGGCGCCTTACCGATCCAATTTATGGTGGGAAGAAACGCCCAGTCAGACCACGCGGGACGGGACAATGCTAGAGGGGATTTCCGATGGCAATACTCGACTCGCCTTACTTCGACGACCACGAACAGACCGTCTGTTGCCGCGACCCGGTCAGCGGCCTGACCGCCTATATCGCGATACATTCCACCACGCCCGGCCCGGCCCTCGGCGGCTGCCGCATGTGGCCCTATGCCAGCGAACAGGACGCGATCGACGACGTGTTGCGCCTGTCCCGGGGCATGACCTACAAGGCGGCGGTTGCCGGCCTCGATTTCGGCGGTGGAAAATCGGTGATCATCGGGCATCCCCGCGACGACAAATCCATCGACTTGCTGCTCGCCATGGGCCGCTTCGTCGAATCCCTGGGCGGGCGCTACCAAACCGCCGAGGATGTCGGGACGTCGGTCGCCGACATGGCGGTGCTGCGCCGCGAGACGCGTTATGCGCACGGCTTTACCAATGCCGCCGGCGAACAGTGTCCGGCAACCGCGTTCGGCGTCTTCGTCGGCTTACGGGCAGCGGTGCGGAACGCGTTGGAACGGGACGATCTCAACGGTCTTCGCGTCGCGGTCCAAGGGGTGGGAAACGTCGGCATGCGCTTGTGTCGCTATCTTACCGAGGCCGGCGCCCGGCTCGTCGTCGCCGACCCCAACGAGGCCGCCGCCAATAGCGCGGCAAACGAGTTTGGCGCCAAAGTCGTGGCGACCGACACCATCCATCGCGTCGCCGCCGACATTTTCGCGCCGTGCGCGCTCGGCGGAATTCTCAACGACCAGACGATCATCGAACTGGCCGCGCCGATCGTCGCCGGCGCCGCCAACAACCAACTCGCCGAAAAGCGCCATGGCGCGCGTCTGCGCGAGCGCGGCGTTCTTTACGCGCCGGACTATGTGATCAACGCCGGCGGCCTGATCGATGTCGCCCACGAGGGGCCCGAATATGACCAGCGCCGGGTGCTCGACGAAGTCGCGGGTATCGCCGATACCTTGACCTCGATCTTCCGCCGCTCCGACGAGGACGGCGTGCCGACCAACATCGTCGCCGATCGCTTGGCCGAGGCACGCTTGCGCCGTGACCCACCGCCTCGCCAGACACCTCTCGACGAAGGAATTCGTGCCGACATACGACGACCCGTTGCCACAACCACCTGCTCTAGCAGGCTGCTGAAAAAGTCCTCGCATTTGCAGTTGTGACATGATTCTGTGATTCCTTCGAGTGATGGAGGATGGCATGCGGGGTCGAGATCAAAGCAGTGGCAATTTATTCAGCTACGTAGACCTGGAAGAGCG
>JAKZSU010000118.1:0-20819 GCA_047517485.1 Alphaproteobacteria bacterium | reverse complement strand
AACCTGAAGACGTGGCTGATCGGTATCCACCACGGCGTTAGCCACCAGCACCTACAAGCCTACCTCAACGAGTTCACCTTCCGCTTCAACAGGCGGTTCTACCCGTTCAACGCCTTCCGCTCATTGCTCGGCATCGCGGGTGACACCTCTGCTCCAACCTATGCCGAGCTTTACTCGGGAGAGTGGCGGCACCCTACATGTAGCGGTCATGGGCGTTAACCGGATAGGCAAGCAAAAAACATCCGATAAATGTTACGAACAAGATTTCCGAGCACCACCGCAGGCTCCTAAAAAACTCGGGCCGGAATTCGAACTCCGGCCTATCAAGATTCTCAGGTTTCATGTTTTGCGCCGTCGCCATGTGCTTGTGTTCCACAATCTCCGTTCGGATCGCCCTATAATTTAGTCGGATGATCCCGCTCTGGTCGAAATTCAACTTGAGAATGCTACCAAACTATCGGCGCCAATGGCGACTCTGATTCAAGCTTGTCGCCGGGCGGCCCCCTCACTCGCTCCGCCGCGCCGCTTCCTCCGGTGTTAACGTGACCAGCGACAGCGCGTGCAATCCGGCCTCGAATTCTTCCGCCAGCAGCGCATTGACCAGGCGTTGACGCTCGACGCGGCCTTTTCCGGCGAAACTTTCGGCGACGATGGTGACAGTGAAATGGCTGTCGCCGCCGGCGCGGGCGCTGGCGTGGCCGGCGTGGAGGTGCGAGTCGTCGGCGATGTCGAGCGCCGTCGGGGTCAGGCCCTCGGTGATCTTCTTTTCGATCGCGTCGCGGATGCTCATGGCACGAAGTCCGTTGTCGGGTGGGGGATGCCCTTGGTGTCGCCAGTTTTGCGAAAATGTCAAGCAACTCCGCCGCTTGTTTCCTGGCGCGGTCACCGGCATATTGATCATTATGACGAGCCAAACGTCGAAACAACGGACCTCTTCGCGGCGGCGTTGGTATCAGCCTGACAGCGATGCCGGCGAGCAGGATTGCGCCTGGGACGGGTGTGCGGAGGCGGGCGAATTTCGCGCGCCGAAGTCGGCGAACAGCTTGCGCGATTTTCAATGGTTCTGCCTCGCGCACGTGCGCGAATATAACCGGGGCTGGAACTATTTCACCGGCCTCGACGAGAACGATATCGAGTTCATCCGGAGACAGGATTCGGTGTGGCACCGGCCGAGTTGGCCGCTTGGCGGCGGCGCGGCGGGGGCGGCGTTCGCGGCCGCGGCGGCGGATGGTTTCGCCGATCCCCTAGGCGCCTTCGGTGGCGAGAATAAGCGCCGGACGCGGCCCAGTCACCCGCCGTCGCAACGCGACGACGCATTGGCGAAATTGGATCTCGATCGCAATGCCTCGCCGGCGGAGCGCAAGGCGCGCTATAAGGTTTTGGTCAAAAAACACCACCCGGACGCCAACGGCGGCTGCAAAGCGTCCGAGGAAAGGTTTAAATTGATCAACGAGGCCTATACATATCTGCTGAAATGCGACGAGGGTTGAGGTAGTTTCCGTCGCGTTTCGTCGCCTCCCTAATTTGTCACGCAGGAAATACCCCCATGGCCAATAGCCAAGCCGCGGCCGACGCGGCCAATTTCGCCAAGCGTGTGCCGGATCTCGAGATCTCGGTGCGCCAGGTTTTCGGCATCGACCACGACATGATGGTGCCGGCGTTTTCCGACACCGACGAACACGTGCCGGACTTGGACGAGGCCTATCAGTTCGATCATGAAACCACCTTGGCGATCCTCGCCGGCTTCGCGCATAACCGGCGGGTGATGATCCAGGGCTATCACGGCACCGGCAAATCGACCCATATCGAGCAGGTCGCGGCGCGGCTCAACTGGCCGCTGATCCGGATCAACCTCGACAGCCATATCAGCCGTATCGACTTGGTCGGCAAGGATGCGATCGTGCTGCGCGACGGCCAGCAAGTGACCGAGTTCCGCGAGGGTCTGTTGCCGTGGGCGCTGCAAACCCCGACGGCGATCGTGTTCGACGAATATGACGCCGGCCGGCCCGACGTGATGTTCGTCATCCAGCGGGTGCTCGAGGTCGAGGGCAAATTGACCCTGCTCGACCAGAACCGGGTGATCCGCCCGCACCCGGCGTTCCGCCTGTTCTCGACCACCAACACGGTGGGCTTGGGCGATACCACCGGGCTCTATCACGGCACCCAGCAGATCAACCAGGGTCAGATGGACCGCTGGAACATCGTCGCGACGTTGAACTATCTGCCGACCGAGCACGAGATCGCCATCGTCCTCGCCAAGGTACCGGAGATGGACAATGACGACGGCCGCGGCCTGATCGGGCGCATGGTGGAGCTTGCCAACCTCACCCGCAGCGGCTTCATGAACGGCGATATCTCGACCGTGATGTCGCCCCGGACGGTGATCACCTGGGCCGAGAACAGCAACATCTTCGGCAGTGTCGGCTTCGCTTTCCGCTACACTTTCCTCAACAAATGCGACGAGACCGAGCGCGCGCTGGTCGCCGAATATTATCAGCGCTGCATCGGTGAGGAACTGCCCGAGTCGCCGGTCCATTCCGCGGTCGGCTAAGAGCCACGCCCGATGGCCGATCAAGGCGAGCTGCCGTCAGAAGCGTTCAAGCGGGCGATCACCGCGACCACGCGGGCGATCGCGCGCGATGGCGAGCTCGAGGTGACGTTCGGCGCCAACGGGCCGCGCATGGAAGACGAGCGCGTGGTGCTGACCCCGCCGTCGCGCGATCTGACACGCCAGGAGATCGGCGAGATCCGCGGCGAAGCGGATTCGCTGGCGTTGCGAAAACGCCATCACGACGACACCCTGCACGGCAAGCGGCGCCCGCCGGGCCAGGTCGCGCAAGGGCTCTATGACGCGCTCGAACAAGCGCGCTGCGAGGCGATCGGCGCACGACGGATGACCGGGGTCGCCGACAATCTAACCGCGGCGATCGAGTCGCGTTGTAAGGGCCAGCGGTTCGACCAGGTCGAGAACCGGGTCGACGCGCCGATCGTCGACGTCGTCAGCCTGCTCGCGCGCGAACGCTTCACCGGCACGGCGCCGCCCGAGTCCGCGCGCTATATGTGCGAGCTGTGGCGCGACTGGCTGGACGACAAGATCGGCAACGATTTCGACGAGCTCGCCGACCGGGTCGAGGACCAGGCGGCGTACGCGGAATATCTTCGCAAGCTGATCGCGCATCTCGAGTTCGCCGACGAGGACACCAACGACGCGGCCAATCTGGATAGCGATTCCGGCGCCGAGGATCAGTCCGACGAGCAGATGGACGCGCAGTCGGAAGGCGAGGCCTCGGACGACGAGACCGAAATGTCGGGGACGCCGGATTCGGAGTCCGACGAATCCGCGGACGACTCGGCGGACATGGATATCGACACCACCGACGACGCCACCATGGCCGGCGACGAGGAAGCGTCGGGCGACGCCGAGCCGTGGCGCCCGCCGCCCGATCGCTCGAACAGCCGGCAGCCGGCGTATCATGCGTATACCACCGAATTCGACGAGGAGATCGACGCGGCCGAGCTGTGCGATCCGGAAGAGCTCGCGCGCCTGCGCACCCATCTCGACCAGCAACTGGCGGCGCTGCAAGGGGTGATCACCCGGCTCGCCAACCGCCTGCAACGGCGCTTGCTCGCCAAGCAGATGCGGTCGTGGGAGTTCGATCTCGAAGAAGGCATTCTGGACACCGCGCGGCTCACCCGGGTGGTGACCAATCCGGCCTATCCGCTGAGCTTCAAGCAGGAGACCGAGCACACCTTCCGCGACACGGTGGTGACGTTGTTGATCGACAATTCGGGCTCGATGCGCGGGCGGCCGATTTCGGTGGCGGCGATGAGCGCGGATATTCTCGCGCGGACGCTGGAGCGCTGCGGAGTCAAGGTCGAGATCCTCGGCTTCACCACGCGGGCGTGGAAGGGCGGGCGGGCGCGCGAAAAGTGGCTCGGCGAGGGCAAGCCAGCGATGCCGGGGCGGCTCAACGAGCTCCGCCATATCGTCTACAAGTCGGCCGACATGCCATGGCGGCGCGGGCGCAGAAATCTCGGCCTGATGCTGCGCGAAGGGCTGCTCGAGGAGAACATCGACGGCGAAGCGCTGATGTGGGCGCATAATCGCCTCATCGCGCGCCCCGAACAACGCCGCATCCTGATGGTGATCTCGGACGGCGCGCCGGTCGACGATTCCAGCCTGTCGGTCAATTCGGGCAACTATCTCGACCGCCATCTGCGCGACGTGATCGATTATATCGAGAACGCCTCGCCGGTCGAATTGCTCGCCATCGGCATCGGTCACGACGTCACCCGCTACTATCGCCGCGCGGTAACCATCGTCGACGCCGAACAACTGGGCGGCACGATGACCGAGAAGCTGAGCGAGCTGTTCGACGAGGACGCGGCTTAAGGCGGCGGTGTTTGGGTTCGCGGGCCATTTCGGACCGCTGTCCCGCTGTTACCCGGCCTGTTCAATCTCTGAATTGCCGTCGGCGGCGCGAATGGCTACTGTGCCGCCCGGATTCGATTGCCATCCGGTCAAGGACGGTCATTTCCGCCATGGCGTGGCTCAGAGGTTCATCATCGAGAGTCCTTCAGTGATGGTCGATCGTGCTTGGCTTATGCCAAGCCGCGGAGAAAATGTTTGCGTAGCGTGACTTCGGGGCCGGTTGGTTACGCGGAATAAGGAGTAATGGTAACGTGTCCGTTCGTCCGATATTCGTTGACCTGAGAGATCGGCTCGAAGCCGACATGATCGGCCAGAGCCAGGCCGTCGTCAGCCTGTTGATCGGGCTTTTGGCCGACGGCCATATCCTGTTGGAAGGCGCGCCGGGGCTGGCCAAGACCCGCCTCGCGCGGCTGCTCGCCGAGGCGATGGAGGGCGTGTTCAACCGGATCCAGTTTACCCCCGATTTGCTGCCTTCCGATTTGACCGGATCGTCGATTTACGATTCCCGCGAACAGAAATTCGATTTCCAAATGGGTCCGGTATTCGGCAACTTCATTCTCGCCGACGAGATCAATCGCGCGCCCGCCAAGGTGCAATCGGCGCTGCTCGAGGCGATGGAGGAGCGCCAGGTCACCAGCGGCACCAAGAGCTTCAAGCTTGAGGCGCCGTTCTTCGTCATCGCGACGCAGAACCCGATCGAGCACGAGGGGACGTGGGAGCTGCCCCAGGCCCAACTCGATCGCTTTTTGCTGCATGTGACGATCGATTATCCGGCGCTCATCGCTGAGCGCAATATTCTCGATCTGGTCCTCCAAGAGGCGGTCGAGGCGTTGACCCCGAGCGAAGCACCGACCCCGATCTCCAAGGCGGATTTGGCCGAGGGGCGGCGTCTGGTGCTCGACGTCCATCTGTCCGATCCGATCCGCGACTATATCGTTCGCTTGATATCGGGGACCCGGGGCGATCCGGAGAGCCTGAACGGTGTCGACGAGCATTTGTCGCATCCGGTGAGTCCGCGCGGCTCGGTATCGCTGGCGCGAACCGCGCAGGCGCGCGCCTGGCTGATGGAACGCGATCACGTACTGCCGGAGGATGTCCAGGCGCTGGTTTTCAACACGCTACGTCATCGCATGGGCCTGACCTATCGCGCCGAGGCGGACGGGGTGACGCCGGATCAAATTATCGAGAGTTTGGTGGAACAGGTCAGTGTGGTTTAGCCGTGCCAGGGCGTCCGAAGGGGATGCGACGGATGCTTCAGATCCTGGAAAACTGACGCTCGGCGAACTGATGGCGACCCAACCGCGCCATGTCCGCGGTCGCCTGGCGCCCGGCGAACGCTATCCCACCGGCATGCGTCCGGGACGGCGCCGCGCGCAGGGCATGGACCTCGACAGCGTCGGCCCGTACGTGCCCGGCGATGATATTCGTTGGATGGATTGGCGCGCCACGGCGCGCACCGGGCGCGCGCAAATGAAGCGGTTCGTCGCCGAATCGCACCTCGCCCGGATGCTGATCGTCGACTTGCGACCGCATCTTCTGTTCGGCACCGAGACCCGGCCGATGGCCAAGACAGCGGCGCTGTTGGCGGCGCACATGGCGTGGGAAGCCTTCACCCTGCAAGAGCCCGTCGGCTTGATCGTGGTGCCCGACCAGGTGGTGGTTCGGCCGCGTCGCGGCCGCGGTCATGTGCTGTTTCTATTGAGACATCTCGAGGAACAGTATGGCGCCGCGCTGGCACCGAGCGAGCCCGGTGGCGGCGACGATCTGGTTGCCGCGATCGACACCGCCAGCAGCCTGTTGGCATTTGGCGATGAGCTCTGCGTGTTCAGCGACTTTGGCGAAGTGACGCCGGGCCTGGTCGCCAAGGTGCGCGAATTGAATGCGATCCGTCATTTTCGCGCGATCATCGTCGAGGACGCGATGTTTCATCAGCGCGCTCCGGCGGGGCGCTATCCGTACCAGACCGCGGATGATCCGCGGCGCCACCTGGCGACGGTCTCGAAGGCGATGGGTGACCGGCACGGGGATACCGTGGACGAGGTGCGCCGCACCCTGCGCCGCCAGTTGATCAAGGACGGTTGGCGGATTACCGAGGCCGCGAGGAGCGGCCATTTATCGCCGGGATCGGAACGGTGAACGAAGACGAGGTCCTGGCGCAATTGCGCGACATTCACTTGCCGGGTGAGCTGGCGGCGGCGGCATCGATCGAGTTCGCCGCCTGGCCGATCATCGCGGTGGCGGGGATCGCGGCGGCGATCCTGCTGGCCCGGTATTGGCGGCGTAATCGATGGCGGCGGCACGCGAGCGCCGATTTGTCGCGCATCGAACAGATCGAGGACGCGGCGGCGCAGTGGTCGATGCTGCTTGGCTTCGCCAGCGCTCTGGCGGATCGCGCGGGACGCGCGGTCATTTTGCCGGCGCTGGCCTATCGTCAACCGGCAACGATTAGCGACGCCGAGCGTGCCGAGTTCATCTCCTACTTGAGCACGGAAGTGCGGCGATGATCGAGCTGTTGCGCCCCTGGGTGCTGGCGCTGCTGCCGCTGCCGTTCCTGGCTTGGCGATTTCTCCCGCCGCTGGCCGCCAATGCCGCCTTGCCGGTGCCCTTGCCGATCCGCAACTTGATCGTCGCGCTGTCCGACCAGGGTCAACGCCGGCATGTGGCGAGACCCGAGGATCTCTGGCTCAAGGCTCTGGGATGGGTCTTGCTCGTGGTCGCGCTGGCGGGGCCGCAAACCCGCGAGTCGACCCTGCTGACCCCGAGCGGCCGTGACCTGATGGTGGCGATCGATCTTTCGGCCAGTATGGAACAGGAAGACATGGTCCTCGCCAGCGTTGGCGTACCGCGTTTCGTCGTCGTCCGCAAAATGGTCAGCGACTTTATCGCGGCGCGCAAGGGCGACCGGGTCGGGCTTATCGCCTATGGCGACGAGGCTTATCTGATCGCGCCGCTGAGTTACGACGTCGGCGCCGTCGCCGCCGTGTTGGACGATTTGGATATCGGCCTGGCGGGGCATCGAACCGATCTCGGGCGCGCCATCGGTCTGGCGGTCAAGACCTTCGATCCGGAAGTCGAGTCGAGCCGGGTGCTGGTGCTGTTGTCGGACGGCGAGGACAATTCGGGCGAATTGACCGGCCCGGACGCCGCTGATTTGGCGGCGCAAAACGGTATTCGTATTCACACCATCGGGTTCTCGTCAAAAATCAAAGCCGACGGCGTGGCGATCCTGCGGACTATCGCCACCAACACCGACGGCGCGTTCTTCTGGGCGGCATCGGCCACCGATCTGGCCGCCACGTCGCGCGAGATCAGCACCTTGGAGCCCGCCATCCGGCCCGAGGAAGAGGACTTCATCAAGCGCGATTGGGCGCTCTATGCGGTGACGCTGGCGCTGCTCGTTTTGGCCACCTTGGTGGCGCAGGAGCTTCGCAAGACATGAGTCTCATACATCCCTGGGCGCTGCTGCTGTTGCTACCGGCCTTGGCGCTGATGGCCTGGCTCACGCTGTGGCACGGCCAGGCGGTGATGCGGTTGCCCGGGCATTGGCATCGTATCATTGATATCACCATGCAGTCGTTCATGGCGAAACAAGTGGTCTCGCGCAACCGCTTGCCGCTGCTGTTCTGGTCGGCGATCTGGGCGCTGATGGTGCTTGGCCTGGCGCGCCCGATCCTCGATATCGGCGAGCCCGCGGACTATGGCAACATCGCCGGACGGGTGATCGCACTCGACGTCGGTGCCGGCAAAAACATCGACCGCCAACGTTTGATCGCCTATCGAATTTTGGCCGCCGCGCCAACCGTGCCGACCGCCCTCGTGGTCGCCAGTTCGGAAGCATTCGACGTGGTGCCGCTGACCACCGATCACGCCCACCTCAACCGCTACCTGCAGGTGATCGAGCCCGACGTCATGCCGGTCTCCGGCCGCGCGACGGGGATGGCGATCACCCACGCCGAGTCGCTGCTCGCGCGCGCCGATATCGTCGTCGGTCAAGTGGTGTTGCTGTCCGGCGGGGTGGCGCCGGTGTCGGACACCACGGCGGCCGGCGATTGGCTGCGCGCGCTGGTGGTCGATCGCGATTCGGTGGCCGATTGGGAACGCCATGCCGACCTGATCGGCGCGCGGCTGGCCGACGAGACCTCGATCCAAACCATCATCGACGATCTCGATAGCGAGGTGACCGACGCCCTACGCGATAGCGACCAGGCGGGGGAGTTCGAATTGTCGCCCTGGCTGGTGGCGGCGGCGACCGCGTTGTGGCTGTTATTCTTTCGCCGGGTCCGCTCGTCATGACGTGGCGCGGTGTCGGCTGGGGCGTGGTGGTGGCGATCGCGCTCGCGATATCCTGGCTGTGGCCGCGGATCGAGCGCGTGCCGACGGATTTCGAGATCGCGGTGGCGTACCTGAACGAGCAGCGGCCGGAGCTGGCGCTGTTGTTCTTCCGCGAGTCGACATGGAGCGGGGTCGCGGCGTTTCGCGCCGGCCGCTTTGCCCAGGCGGCGCGCATGTTCGGCGCCGACGAGACGGTGCTGAGCCTGTACAATCTCGGCAACAGCTATGCCCATTTGCGCGATTGGCCGAATGCCATCGCCACCTATCAGCGGGTGCTGCGGTTCGACCCGGCGCATGCGGACGCGCTGTATAATCTGGCGCTGGTACAGAAGGCGATCGAGCCCGGCGGCAATCCGGCGGAGCCGATGGAAGCGCCGGCGGTGCCGCCGTCCGAAAGCGAGTCGCTGGAAATGCCGATCCCGCAAGACAGCAACGCCCAGCAGGCGCGGTCGGGAGAGACCGAACAGAGCGACGCCACGGGCAATACCAGCTACACCGACCAGCCCGGCGACACCGACCCGCGGAAGAATCCCAAACCGTCCGAGAAGACCGGCGAGGCCGGTGCCGCGGCCGCGGTCGGCGAAGCGGGCGACGATCGCGGCGGCGACGATCGGCGGATCGTCGGATCGGTCGATCTCAAACAGCGCAGCAGCGGCCGCTCGATGGAGGTGTTGCTCGGCAAGATCCGCGACGATCCCGAGACAGTTCTCCGCGCGCGACTCTTGTCGGTGTATCAATCGAGGATCGAGGGAGACGCCGAATGATCCGCACCCCCCTCCTATGCCTATGCCTGTGCGCGTGGAGCGCGGCGGCGTCCGCCCAGCGCACCGACGAAGCGGACCGGATGTGGTTCACCGTGACCGTGGAGCCGGCGTTGGTGCTGACCGAAGGCGCCTATGTCGGCGGTGAAATCGTGATGCATATCCAATTCGTGTCGTCGGATCCGTTCAAGCGACTGCAGCTCGTCCTGCCCGACATCGACGGTGCGCGCACCGAGACCCTGGTCAAACCCCATACCCGGCAAATCAATGTCATGGGCGGCAAGGGCTATAGCCACGAGACGACCCTCGCCATCGTTCCCGAGCGCGGCGGGGCGATGGTGATTCCGCGGATCGAAGTGACCGGCATTTCCGAGCCGCGCGACGGCAGGAACGTCCAGTTCAAGGAATCCTATCCCGAGCAATCGATCGCCGTTCATCCGCCGAGCGTGGATTTTGGCGACGACGTTTGGATCGTGTCGTGCGCGGCCACGATGGACGATAACTGGTCGCCCGATATCGCCACGATCCAAAACGGCGATACGGTGCGCCGCCGCGTCACCTTGTCGGTCACCGGGGTCACCGCCGCCGATCTGCCCGACCTGATCCTGGCGTCGAACGACGGCTACAAAGTGCTGAGCACCACGGTTACGACCGAAACCGAGAAGACCGACAGCGGTTTCATCGCCCATTTGGATCAAGTTTGGGAAATCTATGTCGAGACCGACGATGTAACTTACGTCAACGAAATTCGCTTTGCGTTTTGGAATCCGCTTTTGGCGAGGAAGGAAATCGCCAGTGTCCCAAGACAACGGATCGAACCGCTGCCCCTGGATGCCCTGGAGCTGCGCGACCATATGCGCGCCCAGGTGCTGGCGGAGCACCGGGCCAAGCGGCTCGGTCTGGCGATTCTTCTGTGGGTGCCGGCGGCGATACTGCTCGGATTTCTGGCGTTGGCCGTTTGGCGCGCACTGCCGACGCGCGCGGATGTGAGATTTTGGCGCGCGTCCCGCCAAGCCGGGCGGCCACTGGATTTTTACCGATCGTTCCTGTCCTGGGGCGGCCTTTCCTTTGGACCGCGAACCGCCGTCGGCCAGGAGCGCTTGTCGCAGCTCGGCGCCCGGGCGACCGACCAAGTGGAGCAATTGCACCGATCGATATTCGGATCGCGCGGCGGCCAATTCGAAACCAGGCGGGTGGCCACGACTTTGATCTGGGCATCACGGCGACACTCGGTGACACGGTTGCTGTCGGCCATCGCCCCCGGTTTATCGCGGTTCCTGTATCTACGCTGAGTAGAGCCCGTCCTTTCCTGATGGAACCGGTTTGATGGGGCAGATTGGCTTTTCGGGGTGGCGCGGCGCGCCGGGCGATGTGTGTGCATCGGCCGAGCGTCGCAACGCATCCGAAAGGCCACGTTGGCCCACCGGAGGCCGTGTTCCCACAGCCCCTGGCGTCGTCGCGCCCCTTGCCCGATGCACTCCTATCGCGCGGCGGCGCACGCCTAACCACGACGCACAGGCGTGCGGTCAAACCGATTCGATCAGGAAAGGACGTGTTCGAGCGCCGCGTTCGCCCCGTCTCGTCGGGGACAAATGGGCCAAAAATCACTATAACGACTGAGCAATGACGCGAGGGGACGCGACATGATCAACAAATTCACCACGGTCTACGCCGGCCATATCGACATGCCAGACCGCGGTCAGGATGCGACCCCGGCCAATGACCGGCGGTTCGATAACGATCGGCTGGCGAGCGTATTCGACAAGGCCGAGGCCATCGCCAAGACGATGGATGCGCAAGGCTGGCACTCGTTGTGGTTCGCCGAGCATCATTTTCAGCACGAGGGCTACGAGGTCATTCCCAACATTCTCATGTTGGCGGTGCATTTGGCCCACGTGACCGAGCGGCTGAAGATCGGCTGCGGCTTCAATATCACGCCGATGTGGCACCCGCTGCGCCTGGCCGAGGATTTCGCCACCGCCGATATTCTCACCAAGGGGCGGACGATATTCGGCGTCGGCCGCGGCTATCACAGCCGCGAGGTCGAAACCTTTGGCGCGCCGATCCTCGATCAGGACGCCAATCGCGATCTTTTCGAGGAGCAGCTCGAAATCATATTCAAGGCGTTCACCGAAGAGTCCTTCTCGCACCAGGGCAAGCACTACACCTTGCCGGCCGCGGTGCCGTATCGCGGCTATGATTTGCACGAGATCAGCCTGGTGCCGCGACCGGTCAACCAGCCTGTCGAATGCTGGCAACCGGTGGTCAGCGCCAAGCCGCGCGGCCTCGACATGATGATGAAATACGGCATCAAGGCGTTCGTCGGCGGCGGCGCGGCGACCATGGACGAAGGGCCGATCCGCGCCTACCGCGAGGCGGCGGCGCGGGCGGGGCGCGATTTGGCGTTGGGCGAGGATATCTGCCTCGGCATTCATTTCTATATCGCGGAGACACGCGAACAGGCGATCCGCGAAATCACGCCATTGTTCGAGGAGCACGCCAAGATGTTCGCGCCGCTCGGTTTCCTACCGGGGCTGAGCGACGACCAGAAGGCGGCGATCGCCGGGCGCGGCGGCTGGGACCGGGCGGGGGTGCCGACGGTCGAGGACTACATGAAACAGAAATCGTGGTTCGCCGGCAGCGCCGATGACCTGATCGTCTATCTCAAGGCGCTCGAAGAGATGTTTCCGGGGCTGGAGTATATCAACCTCAGCCCGCCGGTCGGCACGCCGCAGGCCAAGATGGTGGAATTGTTCCAGCAAGTCGGCGAGGACGTGATGCCGCATTTCGGCGGCGGAAGCCGGCAAGCGGCGGCGCAATAGCTTCGCGTGGGCGGCGCCGTCCATTTGGGTAGAGTTCTATAATTAAGTATTATGTCCCCCTTACCATGATAAAAACCCGATCGCCGTGGCGCCTTGCCGCACTCCCCCTATTGCTGGCCGCCGCGAGCGCGGCGGCGGAACCGCTCAAAATTAACGCCCGGCCGATCCCGCTCGCCCAAAACCAGCCCGACTTGGCGACGGTGGGTGCGCTGAGCTACCGCGACGGGCTCAGCTTGACCTCGCCGAATCCGCGCTTCGGCGGCCTGTCGGGATTGTCGGTGAGCGCCGACGGAACGCGCCTGGTGGCGGTGAGCGATACCGGGCTGTGGATTACCGGCACTCTGGAATACGACGCGGACGGGCGGCTTGTCGGCCTTACGGATGCGAATATGGAGCCGCTGCGCGATGCCGCTGGAAAAAAGCTGATCGGCAAGCGGCTGGGCGACGCCGAATCGCTGGCCCCGCTGGCGGGCGGCGGGTATCTGGTTTCGTTCGAGCAAACTCACCGAATATTGCGCTATGCCGCGCCAGGCGCGCCGGGGGTGCCGATCGACGCGGTGCTGCCGGGGCTGGGCCAAGTGAAAAGCAATGGCGGGCTGGAAGCGGTCGAGCAATTGGCCGATGGCCGGGCACTGGCGTTGGCGGAAGATCATTTCGTCAGCGACGGCCGACTTGCCGGATGGCTGATCGACGGCGACACGGCGGCGCGGGTGAGCTATCCCGGCGACGGCTATTTCGAGCCCACTGGTATGACGGCCCTCGCCGACGGCCGGGTGCTGGTGCTCGAGCGCGGCTATACCGCGATCGGTGGCGCCAAGGGCCGGGTGATGTTGATCAAGACGCCGGCCGCGGGTGAGGCGATTGCCGGCTTGCAAGAGCTCGCGCGGCTGGCGCCGCCGATCCAGGTCGATAATTACGAAGGGTTGGCGGCGCGAATCGATGACGATGGCGCGGTGCTGCTCTACATCGTCTCGGACGACAATTTCAATCCGCTCCAACGCACATTGCTGATGATGTTCAGGCTGGAGTGATTTTTAAAGGGCGTTCAGACGCCACGCAGGCTTGCCTCGCATTAGCTCGGGCGCGCGGTCGCGCTTGCCGACCCGCGGTGGGCGGGTCGGATTAGGCTGGCGTTGGACGCCACGCCGGAATGACGCGGACCGCGGCGCGGTAGGGCAGCAGCAGAAGCGCCGCCATGGCCAACTTCGCGGCATAATCGCCGACCGCCCAGGTGACCCACGGCAGGCCGGTCGCCGCGAACGCCAGCGAGAAGAACAGCGCCGTATCGACCGCCGACGAGGTCAGCGACGAGGCGAGCGGCGCGCGCCACCAATCGAGGCGGCGCATGCGATCGAATATCGTGATGTCGAGCAGTTGCGCGACCAGGAAGGCGGTGCCCGAGGCGAAGGCGATGCGCTCGCTCGACAACACCACCGACAGCGCCACGCCGAGGACGAAGCCGGCGAGCACGACGATGCGGGCACGCGCCGGCCCGTAAGCGCGGTTCGACAGATCGGTGACGAGGAAGGCCAGCGGATAAGTCAACGCGCCCCAGGTCAGCCAGTCGTTGATCGGAAACTGGACAGCGTAATTCGACGCCGCGACGACGACGATCATCGCCGCGATCGGGGCCCACAGTTGCTTCATGAGAGGCATCGCAAGCCGTTGTCAGGCCTCTTGAGCCTTTTCGATCCGGCTCTTCAGGCGGCGTCCGAAGGCGGTCAACTCACGCGCCTTGGATTTCGCCAAATAGGCGTCGAGGCCACCGCGATGTTCGACCGAGCGAATGGTCGCCGCGGTAAGCTTGAGACGGACAGTGCGCCCGAGGCCGTCGCTGAACAGCGAGCACATCTGCAGGTTGGGCTGATAATGCCGCGGTGTGCGATTGTGGGCATGGCTCACGTGCATACCGCGCAAAGCGCCGGTGCCGCTTAGTTGACAACGTCGGGACATGTCTCAACCCCTGCAAAACTGGTGGAATATGGGCTCGGAAGCGTGGTTTCTAAGTCACGACCCGACGCCCGTCAAGGCCCTTGCGCGCGCGGCACGGCGATCAAACTCGGTGTGGTCAGCGAAGAGAAGCGGCGAAACAAGAATGGGGACGCGCGAAATCGTCAATCGCCTGCGCCTCGGCAGCGGGCTGGTGCTGCTGGTCTATGTATTTGGCCATCTGACCAACCACGCTTTCGGCATCGTCTCGCTGGAGGGGATGGACGCCGGCCGCGCCGTCACCATTCAGCCGTGGCGCACCCTACCCGGCACGGTTCTGTTGTATGGCGCGGCGGCGACCCATGTCGCGACGGCCTTGTGGGCACTCTACCAGCGCCAAACCCTGCGGCTCGCCGGATGGCAGCTGTGGCAGACCATCCTCGGCTTGCTGATTCCGTTGCTACTGGTCGGCCACGTGATCGGCACGCGCGGGCTGCACAATTTTGCCGAGTTCCACGGCGACTACATCACCGAGTTGACCGTTTTCTGGGTCTTGGCGCCGGTCTACGGGGTGCTTCAAGCGGTCGTGCTGATTGTCGTCTGGCTGCATGCCTGTCTGGGGATTCATGGCTGGCTGCGGCTCAAGCCGTGGTACGCGGCGCGCCAGACCGCGGCGTTCACCATCGCCCTGTTGTGGCCGGCATTGGCACTCGCCGGATTTGTCGCCGCCGGGATGCAGGTGCGCCGCCTCGCCGCCGAAAGCGGTTGGGCCGAACGCCTGATCGCCGAGGCTGGCGGCGGGCTCGACCCGATCGCTTGGGTGGAGGCCAAAATCCTCGCCGCGACAGCGATCTTTCTCGGGCTCTACGCACTGGTCTTCATTGCCCGCGCGGTGCGTACTTTGGCGCGGGCGCGCTCGAATTTTCCGCGGCTTCACTATGGCGACCGGCCGGAACTCGAAATCCGCCCCGGGATGAGCGTGCTCGAGACCCTGCGCGCGGCGGGAATCGCCCATCCGTCGGTATGCGGCGGCCACGGCCGGTGCTCGACCTGCCGGGTGCACGTCGATCGCGGCGGCGACTGGCTGGCGGCGCCGGAAACGGACGAGGCCAAGGTGCTGGCGCGGATCTCGGCGCCGGAGACAGTGCGGCTCGCGTGTCAACTGCGGCCGTCGCACGACGTCGCGGTCTCGGCCCTGCTTCCCGTCACCGCGACCGCCGCCGACGCCTATCAACGCACCTCCGGCCAGATGAGCGAGGAACGCGCGGTGGCGGTGCTGTTCGCCGATATTCGCGGCTTCACCCGCTTCGCCGAGGCGCGCCTACCCTACGACGTGGTGTTCGTGTTGACCCGCTACCGCACCGCGATGACGGCGGCGATCGAGGACGCCGGCGGCGTGGTCAACGAATTCGTCGGCGACGGCATCATGGCGCTGTTCGGGCTCGAGACCGACATCGACGAGGGGTGCCGGCAAGCGGTCGACGCGGCGCGGCGGATGGGCCAACGGCTCGACCATCTCAACGAGATGCTGGGCGCCGAACTACCCGAGCCGCTGCGCATCGGCATCGGCATCCATACCGGCGCGGTGATCATCGGCGAGATGGGCCACGATCATCTCAAGGGGATCACCGTGGTCGGCGACGTGGTCAATACCGCGAGCCGGCTCGAGGGCATGACCAAGGACTTCAAGGCGCAGCTGGTGATCTCCGACGACGTGGCGACGAGCGGCGGTTTGACCCTCGACGCCGCTCAACGCCATGAGGTCGAGGTGCGCGGGCGGATGGCGAAGATGGTGGTCCGCGTGGTCGCCTCGGCGACGGACCTGCGGCCGTAGCGGCAATCGACACCCTTGGCGCACGGGTGTCTTGGATGATAGCGTCTTTATCAGCCGGGGGCGCTTCAACCCGATTTGGTCCCGGCACAACGATGCCATCCTTGGCGAGGTGGTTATGGAGAACTTCACGCCGGTTTCCGCGCTCATCGGCGGCGCATTGCTTGGTGTTTCGGCGACGATTCTGCTCGTCTTCAACGGCCGGCTGGCCGGGGTCAGCGGGGTGCTCGCCGGGGTGCTGCCGCCGCGTCCGGCGCCCGATTTCCTGTGGCGCGCGCTGTTCATCGGCGGCCTTGTGGTCGGGGTCGTCATTCACCGGACCCTCATCGATCCCGACGCCGCGATCTTGATCACCGCACCGACGCCGGTGCTGCTTGTCGCCGGCCTGCTGGTCGGACTGGGCACTGGTATCGGCAGCGGGTGCACCAGCGGCCATGGCGTTTGCGGCCTGTCGCGACTCTCGCCGCGGTCGATGGCGGCGACGGCGACGTTCATGGTAACCGCGGCGATCACCGTATACGTGGTCCGTCACATAGTGGGAGGCGGGTGATGCTCAGGGCGTTGGTGGCCGGTTTGGCGGGGATCGTTTTCGGTCTCGGACTCGGAATTTCGCAAATGGTGAACCCGCGGAAAGTGCTGGCGTTTCTCGATATCGCCGGCGATTGGGATCCCAGTCTGGCGTTCGTCATGGGCGGTGCCATCGTGGTCGGATTTCTGTCGTTTCGTCTGGTGCTAAGGCGGCCGGCGCCGGTGCTTGCCGAACGCTTCATGCTGCCGGCGCGCACCGATTTGGATCCGCGCCTGCTTGCCGGCGCCGGGACGTTCGGGGTTGGTTGGGGATTGGCCGGATTCTGCCCCGGTCCCGCGATCGGTTCCTTCGCCTACGTCGGCGAGCAGACACTGCTGTTCGTGGGCGCGATGATCGTCGGCCTGATCGTCGCCAACACCACCGCGCGGACCAGCACGATATCGCCGACCGGCGAGACCTAATACCAAACCGCGATGAGCAAGACTCATTGCGGTTTGTAGTGCGTTCAAGCGCCACGCAGGCTGGCCTCGCATAAGCTCGGGCGCGCGGTCGCGCTTGCCGCCCTGCAATGAGTTTCACTTAATGCAGGGCGGTATAAAACACTCGATTCAGGATGGGCTCGAGGCCCGCTCGGGTCCCGACCATTTGATCTTGTGCTCCTCGGTGAAGACGTTGGCGTAGAGGCGGGCCAACCATTCCTTGCCCTCTTGGGTGACCCGCAAATAACGCATCGCGGGCTCGAGATACGGCTGCACGGTCTGCCAGTAAAACGACGGGTAATCACGGCGCAACTCGGCGGCGTTGCCATAACCCAGCCGTTCCGCCGTGCCGATTTCCTGGAACTCGACGAACAGCGCCGAAAGGTGGCGGAGATGATTGATGTCACCGAGCTGGCCGACGAAGTCGGCGGCGCGCACCAGGCCGGGAAAATCGTCGGTGATCCGGCTGGTCTCGCCGTCGGGGACGGGAAACCGCGTGCGCTCGATATTGGCGCAGACGATATCCGCGTCGATCGACGCATGGCCGGCAAAACGCTCGCGGACGAAACACATGCCGCGATCGACATGGTATTCGCAGAGAGCGGCGTCGCTGGCGCCCGGGAGCAGAGTGACCCGGCCACCGCTTTCGTTCGCCACGTAATCGCCTTCGCGATCGTCGCGCAGCAGACCGCGAACGTAACCGATGTCGTGGAACAGGCACGCGAGGATCGCGTGCAGCCAGTCGTGCGGGCTCACCCCGCCTTCGCAGAGATGCTTGCCCTTGAGAATAGCCTGGCCGGCCTGGGTTACCATCATGGTGTGGTGCATATCGTGATAGAGCGCATCGCTGTTGGCGAAATTCTCCAGCGCGATGCGACCGGCAAAGGCGATGATCCCGGGATAATCGGGCTCGAGCTGGCCGTAGGTCGCGGTGTAATTGTCCCTGAGATGATCCAGGCACGCGTCGATGGCGAGTGATGTCGGGTCAAACATGATGCCTCCGGCGGGTGGATTGCTCCGGCGCGTGGGGCGTAGGCGATATGGTCGCGGATTTGCTGGTTTCGGGCAATGATAGAATGAGCCCCTAGACTCGCCCAGTTGCCTACAGGTCCGGGCGGCGGTCGGCCCAGGGCTGGGCTTGTTCGAACACGGCGGCGGCGCGCAGGACCAGGTCGTCGCGCATCAACGGGCCGGTGATCTGCAGCGCGTAAGGCAAGCCGTCGGCGGCGAAGCCGGCGGGGATGGTGATCGCCGGGTGGCCGGAGAGGTTGAACGGGTAGGTGTAGGGGTACCAGGATTGGCGCAGCGGCCCGACGGATTCGCCGGCGATCTCCAGCGGGTCGGTGAACTTGGCGTCGATCGGGATCGCGGTGCGGGTGAGCGTCGGCGACAGGATCAGGTCGAAATCGGTGAACCAGCCTTGGATCTGGCGAAACAGGGTGGTGCGGGAATCGTTGGCGCGTTGCAACGCGGCGGCGTCATGGCCGTGCACCGACTCGATCGCCGCGACCACCGCCGGAGTCATCGCGTCGCGATGATCGGCGAGCAGGTGAGCGAAGGTGCTATGCCAATGGGCGTTGCTGGCGAGCAGCCAATCGCCGTGCTCGTCGGTGAGGTCGTCGGCCATGGTCGCCACGGTGGCGCCGAAGTCGGTGAAGCGGCGCGCGGCGGCCGCGGTGCCCGCGAGAACCTCGGCATCGACGATGCGGTTGCCCATGGTCGGGCGCCAGGCGACGCGCACGCCGCTCAGATCGCCCGGGTTGTCGACCGCGGCGACCACGTAGCGAAGCGCGCGGCCATAGCTGTTGGGATCGAGCGGGTGCGGACCTGCCAACACCGAAAGCATCAACGCGTTGTCGGCAACGGTGCGCGTCGTCGGGCCGGTTAGCGCGGTGCTGTTGAAAGCATCGCGGATTTGGCCGTCGGGGACCAAGCCACGGGTTTGTTTGAGGCCGACGACGCCGTTGCAGGCGGCGGGAATGCGGGTCGAGCCGCCGCCGTCGGTGGTCAGCGCCAACGGGCCGATGCCGGCGGCGACCGACGCCGCGCCCCCACCACTCGAGCCGCCGCACGTGCGTTCCGCGTGCCAGGCGTTGGCGGTGCGGCCGAACAGCGGCGCCTCGGTGAGCGGGCCGTGGCCGAACTCCGGGGTCGTCGTCTTGCCGATCAGGATCGCGCCGGCGGCTTTCATCCGCGCCACCGCGATGGCATCGGTTTCGGGCACGTCGTCGGCGAAGACCTTCGAGCCCCAGGTGGTACGCACCCCCGCCGTCGGGATCAGATCCTTGGCCGAGAACGGCACGCCGTGCAGCGGGCCGAGCGGCTCGGACGCAGCCTCGGCAACGCGCGCCGCCGCGAGCGCCTGATCGCGACAGATGGTGATGAAAGCGTTGAGCCGCGGCTGCAGCGCCTCGGCGCGATCCAGCGTCGCGGTGACCACCTCGACCGGCGATAGGTCGCGGCGGCGATAGGCGGCGACAAGATCGCGCGCGGTGAGATACGCAAAATCGCTCATGCCGCGGGCGCGTCACCGACCTTAACAACCAGCTTGCCCTTGTTGGCGCCGACGAAGAGTTTTCCCAAGGCTTGCGGCGCGTATTCCAAGCCGTCGACGACGTCGACGCGGTACCGCAGGCGGCCGTCGTCGAGCCAGCCGCGCAATGCGGCGAGCGCCTTGGGAAAGCGCGCCATGAAGTCGAGGATGATGAAGCCCTCGACGCGGACGCGTTTCATCAGGATGTTGTAAAACATCCTCGGGCCCGGCACCGGGCCGGCGGCATTGTATTGCGCGATCAGGCCGCACAGCGCGACGCGGGCGTTGAGGTTGACCAGCGCGAGACTGGCGTCGAGCAGGTCGCCGCCGACGTTTTCGAACACCACGTCGATGCCGTCGGGACAGGCGGCGGCGAGCGCGGTCGGCACGTCCTCGGCGTGGTAATCGATCGCGGCGTCGAAGCCCAGGGTGTCCTTGATCCAGGCGCATTTCTCCGGCCCGCCGGCGATTCCGACCACCCGGCAGCCCTTGATCTTGGCGATCTGGCCGACCACCGAGCCGACCGCGCCGGCGGCGGCGGTGACCACCACGGTCTCGCCGGGTTTGGGTTGACCGATATCGAGCAGGCCGAAATAGGCGGTGCAGCCGATCGCGCCGAGCAGCCCCATGTAGGCGACCAACGGCACATCGTCGTCGGCGGGCAGTTTGGCGCGCAAGCTCGCGGCCTCGATCGCGGCGTAATCCTGCCAGCCCCAGAACCCCTGCACGATGTCTCCCGGCGCCAGGCCGTCGGCGCGCGACTCCTCGACCACGCCGATGGTGCCGCCGCGCATCACGTCGCCGACCGCCACCGGCGCCATATACTGGTCCATATCGCTCATCCACAGCCGCTGGGTCGGATCGAGCGACAGATAGAGCGTGCGTACCAGGGCCTCGCCGTCGGCGATGTCGGGCATCGGCACTTGGCCAAAGTCGAAATGATCGACCTCGGCGCCGCTATCGCGGTCGGGCCGCGCCGCCAGGCGCCATTGGCGGTTGATCCGGTTGGCCATGGTCATGGTGATTTCTCCCTAAGAGTCCGTCCGGAGACTTTATGTAGGATTACAGAGTTTTCGGAGCATGAGTCGAATGGACGCGAGCTTGATGAAGGCGAGCGCGTTGCGGTTGAGGTTCTCCCAGTCCTTGGCCAGTCGGCGGCAGCGGTTGAGCC
>JAKZSU010000117.1:0-16036 GCA_047517485.1 Alphaproteobacteria bacterium | reverse complement strand
GTCAAACGCCGGCCGAGGCCTACGGGGCCGGTCAACCTGTGGATATGATGGACAAGGCTCGCGCCTTGCCCACATCCCCACAGGCTCAACAACAGCAACAGGATGTGATAAAAAGGATTTTGGCAGCATGATCAAACAACGGAATACACCTTAACAAGGCCGTCAGCCTGTCCAACAAAGTGGGACCACCTCAGTGTACAGCCCGAGGAAGCGATGGATTCCGATCACGTTGCCATCGCCGTCGTAGCGCTTCACTTCGACCGAATCCATATTGGTCGACCGATGGACGGTGGACTTGCGCGGACTTTTTGCGATCAGCAACAGCGACGGATCGGTAAGCCGGTCGACGACCTCGCTGGAGACGGTTTTGCCGCGCGCCGCGTCCGGCTGGTCCGCCATCATGGTCGCGCCGCGATAGATACCGAGCGGGTTCTTGGTCGCCGCCTTGAGACGCGCACCGCGCGAATTGCGCAACAGGCTGTAGCTGCAATAGCCCAGGAAGGTGAAATTGTTCTCCGCCATCCAGCTCAAGAAGGCGATGGTCTCGTCGAGTTCGGTGCGCGGCGGCGGCGCGCTGGCCGCCAATTCCTCGATCGCCGCGTCGAGCTGACCGCGCATCGCCCGCCAATCGGCCACCGCGACCCGGACATCGTCGAGGACGGCGGCGAGGCACGCGGTCAGGGCTTCGATTTCACCCTCGCCGGCCTGGCGCACGATTTCGATTCGCGATATCGACTCGAGAATCGAATCGTCGGGCGCCTGACCTCGGCCATGGAGCGCAAGCAGCTCGCCGGCATCGTTGCGAATACAGCGGAAAGTCGGGTGAACCACCAGGTGAACGGCGAAGTCCGCTTCGGTCAACGTGGCGGTCAGCGAATCGACGAGAAACGGGCGATCGTCGGTGACCAAGTCGATTACGGTGTGCGGCGACGACCAGCCATCGGCGTCGAGCGACGGGTTGTAGACCCGAAGCTTGTCGCGGCCGGCGGTGCGCGACCGCATGAAATTGAGCATCCCGAGGGCGGAGAAATAAAGGTCTTCGGCGTCGCGACCCTGGATATCCTCGGTCGGCAGGCGACGATAGTAATGGCGTAGGAACAGTTCGATCTCGTCGCCGCGCGCGCCTTCACTGCGCGACCGCGCCAATTCGACGATACGGTCAAGGAGATCATCGGTGGCAACGATCGAAGGGGTGGTCATGTTTAATTTCCCGTCCAATTGGACGCGGCCGCCATAATATTGACGGTCCGCTTTTTCGCTCTCATTGATCTAGGTCCAAACGCGAAACCTTCAATCGGCCCAGGATATTAGGCCACCGCTTGTGGCATCAAGGCGACGGTCTGATGGGTTGCCGAATGTCCGGTTCGGCGTAGGATGGGGCCAGCCTATCCACATGGAGATTCCCGATGTCGCGAATTTTGACTGTTTTGCTTGGATTTGCCGGCCTGACCCTCGCCGCGATGCCGGCCGCGGCGGCCGAAATCGGCCCCTTGGTCGATAGTGCCTGGATCGCGGCGCATGGGTGCGACGACGGCGTCGTCGTGCTCGATATCCGGCCTGCGGCGCGGGCCTATACGCGGGCCCACATCCCGTGCTCGGTCCATAGCTCCTATCGCGGCGACGACTGGCGGGTGGTTCGCGACGGGGTCCCCGGAATGCTGCCGGACGCAAAATCCTTGGCGGCGCTGATCGGCGGCCTGGGCATCGGCAACGCCGATCATGTGGTGGTCGCCGGGCCCGGCGGCAGCGCCGGCGCGATGGCCTTGGCGACCCGGGTCTATTGGACCTTCAAAGTCTTCGGTCACGATGCGGTCTCGTTACTCGACGGCGGTATCGCCGCATATGGTGCGTCAGGCGCGGCGCTGGAAAAAGGCGAGGGGACGCCACGCCAGGCCAAGACCTTCGCCGTCACCCCGCGACTCGAACTGCTGGCCGGCGCGCACGATGTGATCGCCGCCAGCGCCGCCGGCCAGAGCCTGATCGACAATCGCGGCTCGGACTATTTCGTCGGCATCAACAAATCCGGCATCGCCGCGCGCGCCGGCACCGTGCCCGGCGCCGACAATGTGCCGATCACTTGGCTGACCGCGCCAAACGGCCAGTTCCAAAGCGCCGCCGTGCTCAACGAAATCGCCGAAAATACGTCGCTGTCCGCGTCGGACCCGCAAATCAGCTTCTGCAATTCCGGCCAAATGGCGTCGCTCGGCTGGTTCGTCGCGCACGAACTGCTCGGCAACGACCAGGCGCGGCTTTACGACGGCTCGATGGCCGATTGGACCGCCGATCCGGCGCGCGCGGTGGAACGCCAGATCGGCGGGAATTAGCGGCGGCGGCCGGATTTTCCATCTCCGTCGGGACCCGGACTAGACGCGCAAGAATTCGCCATCCCGGGCCTTCGAAATATCCGCGGCCCGGCGGGTCCGATTTACCGGTTGTTCACCTTCTTGGCGGTACCATCCGGTTTTTCGGAAGCTCGCATGCCGCCTGACCCGATCTCCGACCCTGTTTGTGTTGCCGAGGCCGCCGACGAAGCGCGTCTTTACCGCTCGATGCGGCTTGTTCGGCGCGCCGAGGAGGTGATCGCCGACATCTACCCCAGTGACAAGATCAAGAGCCCGGTGCATTTGTCGATCGGGCAGGAAGCGGTGGCGGTCGCGGTGTGTGATGGGCTCAGGCCCGACGATGTGGTCGCCGGCAGTTATCGCGGCCACGCGCTCTATCTCGCCAAGGGCGGCGACGTGCCGGCGATGATGGCCGAGATGTTCGGCAAGATCGGCGGCTGCGCGCGCGGCAAGGGCGGCTCGATGCATCTGATCGACCCGGACCGGACCGTGCTCGGAACCTCGGCCGTGGTCGGCACCGGAATTCCGGTCGCGGTCGGCCATGCCCTCGCCTTTAAGCGCCGCCGCGAGGCCCGCGTGGTCGCCGCCTTTTTCGGCGATGGCGCCACCGAGGAAGGAGTCTTCCACGAAAGCCTGAACTTCGCCGCCCTGCACGCGCTTCCGGTGCTGTTTGTGTGCGAGAACAACGGCTTGGCGATCCATACCCCGCTCGCCAAACGGTGGGGCGCGCCGGACTTGTGCCGCCGGGTCGAAGGTTTCGGCGTTGCGGCGCGCCGCGTTGGGGACGGTGACATCTTCGCCATGCGCCGCGCGGCGGGCGAGGCGGTCGCCCGAATCCGCGCCGGCGGCGGCCCGGAGTTGCTCGAATGCGAAGTCTATCGTTGGCGCGAGCATGTCGGCCCCAACGAGGATTACGACGCCGGCTATCGTTCCGCGAACGACGCCGAAGTCTGGAAGGCTCGCGATGCGCTTGGCGTGCTCGCCGCGCGCCTGTCGTCAACCACCCGTGCCGCCATCGACGCCGAGGTCGAGGCGGCGATCGCCGATTCCGTGGCGTTCGCCGAGGCGAGCCCGTTCCCGTCCGCCGATCAGCTGACCGCCGATGTCTTTGCCGACTGAAACCGCGCGTCCGCTGAGCTATGTCGATGCTTTGTGTGAGGCGGTCACGCAAGAGATGGCGGGCGACGAGCGGGTGTTCGTGATGGGTCTCGACGTCGATGATCATAAGGCGATCCAGGGCTCGACCCGCGATTTGGCATCGCGCTTCGGGCCCGAGCGGGTGTTCACCACGCCGTTGTCCGAGGATGCGATGACCGGGGTTGCGATTGGCGCCGCGATGGCTGGCCTGCGCCCGGTCCATGTGCATATCCGCATGGATTTTCTCATGCTGTGCATGAACCAGTTGGTCAATATCGCCGCCAAGAGCCGTTACATGTATGGCGGGCGGGCACGGGTGCCGCTGGTGGTGCGCTCGATGATCGGCAAGTCGTGGGGCCAAGGGGCGCAGCACAGCCAGGGCCTGCATGCGATGTTCATGCATGTGCCTGGGCTCAAGGTGGTGGCGCCGTCGAATGCCCACGACGCCAAGGGCTGCCTGATCGCCGCGATCCGCGACGACAATCCGGTGATCTTCGTCGAGCATCGATTGCTGTATCCCACTGTCGCCGATGTGCCGGAGGCGCCGTTCACGGTGCCGTTCGGGCGCGCCCGCGTGGTCGCCGAGGGCGACGACATCACCATCGTCGCGATTTCCAACATGGTCGTCGAGACGGTGGCCGCGGCGGCGCTGTTGGCCGAACAGGGACTCGCCGCGGAGATCATCGATCCGGTGTCGCTGGTTCCCCTCGACCGCGAGACGATCCGCGCCTCGGTGGCGAAGACCGGCCGGCTTTTGGTGGTCGACAATGCGTGGACCTCGTGCGGCGCCAGCGCCGAGATCGTCGCCGATGTCGCCGAGGCCGGGTTGCTCCGGGGCGGCGCCCGGCGCCTCGGATTTGCCCCCACCACCTGCCCGACGACACCATCGTTGGAGGCGCTTTTCTATCCCAATCCGGCGACCATTGCCGCTGCCGCCCACGCCCTGGCGCGCCCCGACAGTGACCCCTGGCGACCGATGCCGGAAGAGACGGCGCTTGCCCACCAAACTGAATTTCGCGGACCGTTCTGAGATGTCCTACGATCTCGCGGCATCATCCTGGGGCGCCGAGGAGCGGGCGGCGATCGACGCCGTTCTCGCTAGCGGCAACGTCACCATGGGCACGCGAGTGGCCGCGTTCGAAGACGCCTTTGCCGCGTATCACGGTAAGCGTCACGCGGTGATGGTGAATTCCGGCTCGTCGGCCAACCTGATCGCGGTGGCGAGCCTGTTCTTTACCGGCAAACGGCCGCTGGCGCGCGGCGATGAAGTGATCGTGCCGGCAATCTCGTGGGCCACGACCTACCATCCGCTGCAGCAATACGGCCTCAAGCTGCGTTTCGTCGATGTCGAATTGGCGACCCTCAATGTCGACGCCGCGCGGCTCGAGGCGGCGGTGACGCCGCGCACCCGCCTGATCGTCGGCGTCAGCATTCTCGGCAATCCGGCACCGTTGGCGGAAATGCGGGCGCTGGCCGACCGTCACGAACTGCATTTCCTCGAGGACAATTGCGAATCCCTCGACGCCGAGATCGACGGGCGCAAGACCGGTACTTTCGGCGACATTGGCACCTTCAGCTTCTTCTTCTCGCACCACGTTTCGACCATGGAAGGCGGCATGCTGGTCACCGACAACGACGAGTTCGCCGATCTCGCGCGCAGCCTGCGCTCGCACGGTTGGGCGCGTGGCCTGTCGCCCGACAGCGGGCTGTTCGAGGCCCGCGAAGACGATCCCTTCGAGGCCTATCGATTCATCCTGCCGGGCTATAATGTGCGGCCGTTGGAGATCTCCGGCGCCGTCGGCCTGGCGCAGCTCGCCAAGCTTCCGGCGATGACCGCGGCGCGGCGGCGCAATCTGGCGCTTTTCCAACAGCGCTTCGCCGCCGATCCGCGCTTCGTCATCCAGCGCGAGACTGGCAGGAGCTCGGCGTTCTCGTTCACCATCGTTCTCGACCCTGAACAAGGGCCGCCGCGTCAACGGGTGTTCGACGCGTTGCGCGACGCCGACATCGGCTTTCGCATCATCACCGGCGGCTGTTTTCTGCGCCACGACGTGCTGCGCCATTACGATTACGAGATCGCCGGCAGTGTCGACAACGCCAATCGGGCCCACGATCACGGCTTCTTTGTCGGCAACCATCCGTTCGATCTCGGCCCCGAGATCGAGCGCCTGCACCACGTCTTGGACGCGCTGTCATGAGCGCGGGTTTATCGATTCTGGTCACCGGCGGCGCCGGCTATCTGGGCGCGGTGCTGGTGCCGGCGCTGCTCGCCGCGGGACATCGCGTCAGCGTGCTCGACCGCTTCATGTTCGAGCAGAACGCGCTGGCCGCGGCGTGCGCCGACCCCGCCTTCACGGTGATCCGCGGTGACGCCCGCGACGAAGCGACGTTGGCGCCATTGGTGCGCGAGGCCGACGTGGTCATTCCGCTGGCCGCGCTGGTCGGCGCGCCGCTCTGCGATGCCGATCGGATCGGCGCGGTCACCACCAATCGCGACGCGGTGCTCACGCTGCTGGGCTTATTGAGCCGAGAGCAACGGGTGCTGATGCCGATTACCAATTCGGGTTACGGCATCGGCGAGGCCGGCAAGGAATGCACCGAGGAGACACCGCTGCGTCCGATCTCGCTCTACGGCCGCACCAAGGTCGAGGCCGAGCAGGCGGTGCTGGCGCGCGGCAACGCGATCAGCTTCCGCCTCGCCACCGTCTTCGGCTTCTCGCCGCGCATGCGCCTCGACCTGTTGGTCAACGATTTCGTCTATCGCGCGGTCACCGATCGCTCGGTGGTGCTGTTCGAGGGCCATTTCAAGCGCAACTACATCCATGTCCGCGACGTCGCGCGCACCTTCCTGCACGGCATCGCCAATTTCGCGACCATGCGTGACCGGCCTTATAATGTCGGGCTAACCGATGCCAATTTGTCGAAGCTCGAGTTGTGCCAGCGCATCCAGGCGCAAGTCCCCGCCTTCACCGTTCTCGAGGCCGAGATCGGCGAGGATTTGGACAAGCGCGACTACATCGTCTCCAACGCCAGGCTCGAGGCGACCGGCTGGGCACCGGCGCACGGCCTCGATGAAGGAATCGCCGAGTTGATCAAGGGATACGCGATGATCCGCGACACGCGGTACGGCAACCAATGACGACGACCCCGGACACGCTGGATCTCCTGCTGGTCAATCCCGGCGGGCGGGAGAAGCTGTATCAGGCGCTCGGCGACGCGTTGGCCGCGGTCGAGCCGCCGCTATGGTGCCGGCTGATCGCCGGCTATGTGCGCGATCGCGGCCACGGCGTGGCAATCCTCGATTCCGAGGCCGAGAACATGCCGCCCGACGCGGTGGCGGCGGCGGTGGCGGCACGCGCGCCGCGGCTGGTCTGCCTGGTCGCGTTCGGCCATCAGCCCTCGGCCTCGACCCAACAGATGACCGGCGCCGGGGCGATCGCCACCGCGATCAAGGCGCGCGATCCCGAGCGGCCGATTCTGATCGTCGGCGGCCATGTGTCCGCGCTGCCCGAAAGAACCCTGCGCGAAGAGGCGGTCGATTATGCCTGCAAGGGCGAGGGACCGGTTACCGTGGTCGGGCTTCTCGCCGCCCTCGCCGACCCCGATGGCGCCCCGCTTGCCGCCATTCCCGGCCTGGTGTGGTGGGACGACAATGAGCCCCGGGTCAATCTCTCGGCGCCATTGATCAGCGACCTCGACGAAGATCTGCACGGCAACGCCTGGGATCTTCTGCCGATGGACCGTTACCGCGCGCACAATTGGCAATGCTTCGCCGATCTCGAGGCCCGCCAGCCCTACGCCGCGATCTACACTTCGCTGGGGTGTCCCTACCAATGCAGTTTCTGCTGCATCAACGCGCCCTTTGATGCCAACCGCTACCGCATGCGCGCGCCGGCGCGGGTGGTCGACGAGATTCGCACCCTGCACGAGACCCACGGTGTGCGCACGTTCAAGATCGTCGATGAGATGTTCGTGCTCAACGAACGCCACGTGCGCGCGATCTGCGAGGGCTTGATCGGACTCGGACTCGATCTCAATATTTGGGCCTATGCGCGGGTCGATACGGTGAAACCGGAAATGCTGTCGACGCTGCGCCGTGCCGGTTTCCAATGGCTGGCACTGGGTATCGAATCGGGCTCCAAGCATGTTCGCGACGGCGCCGACAAGGCGCTCCGCCACGACGATATCGTCGGTATCGTGCGCGAGATTCAAAAGGCCGGCATCAACGTCATCGGTAACTTCATCTTCGGTCTCCCCGATGACGATGCCGCCTCGATGCGCGCCACCCTCGACCTCGCGGTCGAGCTCAATTGCGAGTTCGCCAATTTCTATTCGGCGATGGCCTATCCGGGGTCGCGGCTGTATGCCGATGCCATCGCCAACGGCGTATCCTTGCCGGAAAACTGGTCGGGCTATTCGCAGCACAGCGAGGATTGCCTGCCGTTGCCCACCGAGACCCTGGCGAGCGCCGAAGTGCTGCGCTTTCGCGATCGCGCCTTCGACGCTTATTTCGCCAATCCGCGCTACCTCGACATGCTGACCCAGCGCTTCGGCTGGCAGGCGCGCGGCCATGTCGCGGAAATGGCATGCCACCGCCTGCACCGCGCGCTGCTCGAGGAAAGTATCGACGCGTGATGCCGGGAAATCGAAATTGCCTTGCCGAGGTCGATGTCGCGATCCTGGCCGGTGGTCTGGGGACCCGCATTGCCGGCGTGCTTGGCGATACACCAAAAATCCTCGCGCCGGTGGGGGATAGGCCATTTCTCGACCACGTGCTCGATTGGCTGGTGGCTTTCGGAGCCCGCCGCGTGGTGCTTTGCCTCGGCCATCTCGCCGACGCGGTCGCGGCGCATCTCGACCGACGCCCGCCCGGCTCACTCACCATCGCGTGCTCGCTGGAGACCGCGCCGCGAGGCACCGGCGGCGCGCTGCGCCTGGCCCGGCCGATGCTGCACAGCGATCCGGTCCTGGTGATGAACGGCGACACTTGGCTCGACATCGATCGCGCCGATTTTCTCGCCACCGTCGCGGCCGCGCGCGCCGAGATCGGTATCGTCTGCGTCGAAGTCGAGGACGCCGCCCGCTATGGCAAGGTGTCGGTGACCGACGGCGAGATTACCGCCTTTGCCGAGAAGAGCGCCACCGATCCCGGACCGGGCCTGGTCAACGGCGGCTTCTATACCTTCTCGCAGGCGGCGCTCGACCGCTTGTCATCGATGGACGGTGGATCGTTGGAGCGGGATTTCCTGCAAACCCTGCCGTGCCCGAGAATCGCGGCGTATCGGGCACGCGGCGCATTTATCGATATCGGGACCCCGGAGAGCCTGGCGCGGGCCGCCGCGCTGTTTTCCACAGCCGGCGCGCGATGATCATTAGTCGCACGCCGTTCCGGGTGTCGCTGTTTGGTGGCGGCTCGGATTATCCGACATGGTATCGCGAACATGGCGGGGCGGTGCTCGGCTTCGCGATCAACAAATACTGCTATATCAGCGTGCGCCACCTGCCGCCGTTTTTCGATCACAAGCACCGCATCGTCTATTCCAAGGTCGAGAACGTCAGCGAGATCGCCGAGATCAAGCACCCCGCCGTGCGTCACGTGCTCGCAGAGATGGGTGTCGACCGCGGGCTGGAGATGCACCATGACGGCGACCTGCCGGCACGGTCCGGACTCGGCTCGAGCTCGTCGTTTACCGTCGGCCTGCTCAACGCCCTTCACGCGCTCGACCATCGCATGGTCGGCAAGCGCGATCTCGCCGAACAGGCGATCCATATCGAGCAGAACGTGATCGGCGAGAATGTCGGCTCCCAGGACCAGATCTGGGCGAGCTACGGCGGCATGAGCCGGATCGAATTTCACGGCGCCGGCTTTGATGTCCGACCATTGATCTTGCCACCGGAACGACGGCGCGAACTGGTCGGGTCGCTGATGTTGGTGTTCACCGGGCTGTCGCGCATCGCCTCCGAGGTGGCGGGCGCGCAAATCGCCAACCTCGAACGTCGCGCCGCCCATGTTCGCCGGATGATGGCAATGGTCGATGAGGCCGAGGCGGTGCTCGTCGACGACCGTTGGCCGGTGACCGAAATTGGCCCCTTGCTCGACGAGGCCTGGCGGCTGAAGCGGGAACTCGCCGACGGGGTCAGGAACCCCGAGATCGACGAGATCTATGACGCGGCGCGCGATGCCGGGGCGATCGGCGGCAAGCTGCTCGGCGCCGGCGCCGGCGGTTTCATGCTCTTCCAGGTGCCGGCCGAACGCCGCGCCGCGGTGCGCGAGCGCCTGTCGCCGCTGATCCATGTCACCTTCGGCATCGATGCGTCGGGCGCCAAGATCGTGGTCTACGAGCCCGGTGGGTTGGGGGAGGATTGATGGCGGCCGTGGTCACCGCCAAAACCGACACCGATGCCCAGGCCTGCGCGATGCGCCGGCATTTCGATTTGGGCAATCGCGGCGAAGCGGCGGCGCTATGTCAGACGCTGTTGAGCGCCGATCCGAGCTTCGCCGAGCCCTATCTGGTCGCCGGCTTGATGGCCAAGGCGAATGGCGCCATCGACAAGGCCGAGGCGTTTCTCCGCCGCGCACTCGATCTCGGCTGCCGCGACCCGCTCGGCTTGGTGGCGCTCGCCGACATGCGGCGCGCGCGGGGCGACCTCGAAGCGGCTCTCGCGGGCTACCGGGATTGCCTAGCGGCGCACCCGAATCATGCCGCGGCTTTGATCAGCATGGCGCGGACCCTCCGAGATTTGGGCCAGGCGGTCGCCGCGCGAGACATGCTATCGCGCGCCCTGTTGGCCGGCGACGAGCAATACGATGCCACCGAGCATACCAATTTGTGGCTGGAACTCGCCGGACTGCAGCTTGGCGAGGATGCCATTGCCGCGGCCTTGCGCGCCCATGCCATCGCCCACGATCGGCGCCCGCCGGCGCGCGGCGATGTCGCGGTATTCGGCAATGGCGGCGACCTCGCGGCATGGTGCCGGGCGCGCGGACACCGCGTCGACGAGGTTCCCGCGCTGACCTTGCGACGGCTCGACAATGACGCCGACGCCCGCCCGGCGCGGCTTTGCTATCTGCCCGCGGCACGGGTGATCGGCGATACCTCGATACCGGCGTCGGCCGAGGGCATGTTTTTCGCCGACGGGCTGATCCCCAGCGCCAGCAAGATGGCGGTCGCCGATGTCTCGCTCTATTACCACGGCCTGATCGCCGCCGATGGCGAACGCATCCTAGCTTTGGCGAAAACAAGCGTCAGGCATGCCGGCGACCACTTGTTCCTCGGCTTCCATGAAAATTTCGGCCATTGGATGGTCAATGTCCTGTCGCGCCTGCTTTTTCTCCGTCACAAACCCGAACTTCGCGGGCTGCCGCTGGTGGTCGGCGGCGCCATCGGCGCCAGCACCGCGAGTGCCTGGCCGCGCTCGGCTACGGCGCGGATGATCTGGTGGTGCTGGAGGCGGACGTCATCCACGAATTCGACGGTCTATGGGTGCCGACCATGCTGTATCACGGCCACCAAGGGTGGTTGTACTGGAGCGACCGGATCTTTCCGTTTTTGCGCGAGACCTTCGCGGTCGCCACCGCGCCGGCGCCGCGACCCGGCCGCCGGCTATTCGTCAGTCGGGCAACGGCGCGGTGGCGACGCCTGGTCAACGAGGCGGAGCTGCTGGCGGCGGTGGCCGCGTATGGCTTCGAGGTGATCGACCCGGCGGCCTTGTCGATCGCCGAACAAGTCCGCCTCGCCGGCGCGGCCGAGGTCATCATGGGGCCGTTCGGCGCCGGCATGATGCTACTGCTGTTCGCCGCCCCCGGCGCCCATATCGTCGAGCTCAAATACGATGTCGCCAGCATGGACGTGCATCCGAAAATCGCCGAGATCACCGGTCTCGCGTATCATCCCGTGGTCGGACACGCGGTCGCCGATTCGGGCTATTCGCTCAATCACGACTTCATCGTCGATATCGACCAGGTGCGCGCCTTACTGGCGCGCATTATCGCCCGGTGACGGCGACTATCGCATGCAAATGGTGGTGAAAAATTGGAGCGGGCGATGAGATTCGAACTCACGACTTCAACCTTGGCAAGGTTGCGCTCTACCCCTGAGCTACGCCCGCGCTCCGATTTCGGCGGTGCCATTCCCTGGCGCCGCGACGGGTGCCGGATAATAGGCAAAGCGGTCTAGGATGCAAGCCCGCGATCAGGACACCGATGCCGACGATGAAGCTCCGCCCCGATCAAATTGCGCTGTTCTCGTTTCTCGACCACCTCGGCATTGTCACCGAGACCGTGTCGCACCCGCCGGTCTTCACTGTCGAGGAAGCGCGGGCGTTGCGCGGCGAGATCGCCGGCGGGCATTGCAAGTGTCTGTTTCTCAAGGATAAAAAAGGTGGGCTTTGGTTGGTCGTCGCGGATGAAGCGCGCCGTGTCGACCTCAAGGCGTTGGCAAAACACCTCGGCGCGGCAAAATATTCCTTCGCCAAGCCGGAACTCTTGCGCGAAACCTTGGGCGTCGAACCCGGCTCGGTGACCCCGTTTGCGCTGATCAACGATCGCGACAACCGGGTCAGCGTGGTGCTCGATCAGGCGATGCTGGCGCAGGACCGGCTCAATTATCACCCGCTCAGCAACGACGCGACGACGACGATCGCCAGCGTCGACCTCGCCGCCTTCGTTGCGGCGTGCGGACACCAAGCCTATATAACGGACCTCGAAACGCTATAGACTTGGCCAACACGCACGAACAAAGTAGGTGACATGGAACCATTAATTGGTGGCGATCCGGCGGTCGACAGCGCCGATCTGATCAAGGACTCCGATACCGCGGGCTTTGCCGCCGACGTCGTCGAGGCATCGCGCGAGGTGCCGGTGATCGTCGATTTCTGGGCGCCGTGGTGCGAGCCGTGCAAGCAACTGACCCCGGCGATCGAAAAAGCGGTCAAGGCGGCGCGCGGGCGGGTCCGCCTGGTCAAGATCAATATCGACGACAACCAGCAGCTCTCGGCGCAACTGCGCATCCAGTCGATCCCCACGGTGTTCGCGTTCAAGGACGGCCAGCCGGTCGACGGGTTTGTCGGCGCGTTGCCCGACAGCCAGATCAAGGAGTTCATCGAGCGCCTGGGCGGCGACAGTGGGCCGAGCGAGGTCGATCAGTTTCTCGAGCAGGCGGACGCGGCGCTTGAGGCCGGCGACGCGGCGAGCGCGGGCAATCTTTATTCCCAGGCGCTGCGCGTCGAATCCGACAACGCCAGGGGCGCCGCCGGCCTGGTGCGCGCCTTGCTCGCCGCCGGCGATGTCGTGGGGGCGCGGCAGATTCTCGACTCGCTCGAGCCCGAGCTCGCCAACAGCGCCGAAGTCACCGGCGCCACCGCCGCGGTCGAACTCGCCGAACAAGCGAGCGGCGCCGAATCGGCGGAGATCGAGCCGTTGCGCCAAGCCGTCGCGGCGAACGAGAACGATCATCAGGCCCGGCTCGACCTGGCGGTGGCGCTGTTCGGCGCCGACAATCGTGAGGCGGCGATCGACGAGCTGCTCGAGATCATCCGCCGCGACCGCAAGTGGAACGACGAGGCGGCGCGCAAGCAGCTGCTGCAGTTCTTCGAGGCGATCGGTCATGGCGATCCGTTGACCGCGGACGGTCGCCGCCGGTTATCGTCCTTGCTGTTCTCATGATACCGACATCTATCACCGAGCTGCCGGGGACGATTCCGGTATTTCCCCTACCGGGTGCGCTTTTGCTGCCTTTCGGCAAGCTGCCGCTCAACATTTTCGAGCCGCGCTATTTGGCGATGGTCGAGGATGCCTTGGCGGGCGACCGCATGATCGGCATGATTCAGCCAGAGGATCCCGAGGCCGTGGCCGACGATCCGTCGCTCTATGCGATCGGCTGCGCCGGGCGGATCACCGCGTTCAGCGAAACCGATGACAATCGGTTCTTGATCACCTTGAGCGGACTGTGCCGCTTCGATGTGGTTGGCGAACAGCCGCTCAAAGACGGCTATCGCCGCGCCGACGTCGAGTGGACACGCTTCGCCGGGGATATGGAAACCCTGTCGGACACCGATCTGCCGCGCGACCGCTTGCTGCCAGCGTTGCGCGACTATTGCCAGACCCGCAACATCGCCGCCGACTGGAAGGCGATCGAGGATGCGCCGAGTTATCAATTGGTAACGTCGCTGGCGATGCTGTGCCCGTTCGCGCCCAACGAAAAACAGGCGCTGCTCGAATCGCCCGGACTGGTCGAGCGCGCCGAACTGATGATCTCGCTGATGGCGATGGCCGCACTCGACCGCGATGCGCGCGATACCAGCATTAATTAGAGGAGACCGCGATGAGCGACGACTCGAAAGGCACCGACGACAAACCCGGCGGCGGGGCGGCGCAACAGGTCGATCCCAAACTTCTCGAGATCCTGGTTTGCCCTGCGACCCAGGGGGCGCTGCGCTATGACCGTGAGGCACAGGAGCTGATCAGCGAGACCGCGGGTCTCGCCTATCCGATCCGCGAAGGCATTCCGATCATGCTGATCGACGAGGCGCGTGAGCTCAAGGCGCAGGAAGAGCCGGACGCGTGAACGACCAGGGGTCGGCGGTTCGCGCGGTGGAAATTCGCCTGAAAAAGGCCGAGAAACGTTTGGAAATAGAATTCGATGACGGCGCCCGGTTCGCCTACCCGGCGGAACTCTTGCGCGTCGAAAGCCCGTCCGCCGAAGTGCAAGGCCATCATGCGGATCAAAAGGTGACCGTCGCCGGGCGACGCCATGTCGGGATCATGGAGATCGAGGCGGTGGGCCACTACGCGATCCGCATCAAGTTCGACGATCTCCACGACACCGGGCTGTATTCCTGGGACTATCTCCATTACCTCGGCACCAATCAGGCGGCGCTGTGGCAAGACTATGAAGCGGCGCTGGCGGCGCAGGGACTTAGCCGCGACCCTTAAATATTTAGAGTCTTTCCGGGCTTATTTGAATCGGATTGATGGGCCAAATTGGCTTTTCGAGTAGGCGCGTCGGGACGGGCGATGCGGCGCATCGGCCGAGCGTCGCAACGCACACGAAAAGCCAATTTGGCCCACCGAAGGCCGCTCTCCCGCGGCCCCTGGCGTCGTTGCGCGGCTTGCCCGATGCGCACACATCGCGCGGCGGCGCGCGCCTAGCCAGGGGCCGCGGGAGAGCGGTCAATCCGATTCAATTAAGCCCGGAAAGACTCTAAAGTGGTTCTCCACGAACGAGGCGTGGCAAATCGCCGACCAATCCCATGGCGTGGCGCATGAACAGGCGCTTGAGCGCGGGTGCGCGTTCGACCGCCGCCAGCCCGAGATCGCGAATGCCGCGGATCGGCGCGATGTCATTGGCGAACAGCTGGTTGAGACCGTCGGTCACCAAACCCATGGTCAGAACATCGACGCGGCGCGCGCCCGGGTAGCGCCCAAGCACCCCCGCGCTGCCGATATCGAGCCCCAGCCGCGCCGCGTCGACGACAATTTCGGCCAATGTCGCGACATCGCGGAGGCCGAGATTGAGCCCCTGTCCGGCGATCGGGTGAATCGCGTGCGCCGCGTCGCCGATCAAAACCAATCGCGTGCCAGTGGCGCGGGCTGCCCACGATAGCTCGAGGGGATAACTCCAGCGCGGGCCGACCAACGACAGAGCGCCGAGGTAATCGGTGAAACGATCGCCGAGTTCGGCGAGAAAGGCGGCGTCGTCGAGCGCCACCAGGGTCGGCGCCAGATCGGCGCGCTCGGTCCAGACCAGCGACGATCGATTGCCCGGCAGCGGCAGGATCGCGAACGGCCCGGCGGCGAGGAAACGCTCCTGGGCGATGCCCTCGTGCGGGCGTTGATGGGCAACGGTGCAGACGATCGCGGTCTGGCGGTACGGTTTGCGGGTGACGGCGATCCCCGCCGCCGCGCGGGTCGCCGAGCGCTTGCCGTCGGCGCCGACCACCAGGCGGGCGCGAATGATGGTGCCGTCGGCGAGGGTCGCGGTGGCGCGATCCTGGTCGCGGTCGAGCGTCGCGACCTCGGCGGGTGCGCGAAACGCGAGCCCGGGCAACTGCGCCGCGCGCGCGAACAGCGCCCGCCTGAGCGCCCGGTTCTCGACGATGTGGCCAAACGGCTGGTCGCCAACATCGCGATGATCGTAGTGAAGGAACAGCGGCGAATCCGTGTCGGACACGCGAATTTCGAGGATCGGCTGCTTCTCGCCTTCGATGCCTTGCCAGATTCCCAGCGTCTCGAGCAACCGCGCCGATCCGGCGGCGATCGCGCTGACCCGGCCATCGAACGCGCTCTCCAGGCTCGCCTCGGGCGGCAGGCGGTCGATTAGCGTGACCCTGATACCGGCACTGGCGGCGGCGCAGGCAAAGCCGAGCCCGACCATGCCGCCGCCAATGACGAGAATGTCGGTGTCGAGAATACGCTCTCCTGTAGCGCACCCGGTTCCTTGGACACAAGTTTGTCTCACGCGGCGGGCCTGATTGAGATCGCGGCGTGCCACGCCTGACGAGCTTGAGCGGGGCTCAGGTAGCCGTTCTTTTCGACGATCCACTGGGCATTGTAGAGT
>JAKZSU010000116.1:0-3215 GCA_047517485.1 Alphaproteobacteria bacterium | reverse complement strand
ACGTCTTCATGGTCACGCACGGCGCGGCCGACAAACCGGCGCGCAAGGCGGAAGACGACGTCTGGTGCGCGGTCGATCGCCCGGCCGAGACCAGGGACCGAGTAAAGTTTCGGTCGTAGTTCAAAGTGCGTTCAGGCGCCGCGCAGGCTTTCCTCGCATAAGCTCGGGCGCGCGGTCGCGCTTGCCAAGCTGCACGGCGTGCAGATTGGTTGTTTAAAGGGCGTTCAGGCGCCGCGCAGGCTTTCCTCGCATAAGCTCGGGCGCGCGGTCGCGCTTGCCGGCCTGCGCAGCGCTCAGGCCGGTTGTTTTATAAGGGCGTTCAAGCGCCACGCAGGCTGGCCTCGCATTGGCTCGGGCGCGCGGTCGCGCTTGCCGACTTGCGGGACGCAGGTCGGTTGGAGGGAGATCATTCTTCATCGGACTTGCCACCGCGGTAGCCGGTGGCGACGACGTACATTTCCGACGAGTCGGCGCGGCTGGCCGGGGGCTTGACGTGCTTGACGCGGCGAAAATCGCGTTTCAGCGCGGCCACCAGTTCGCCCTCGCCGCCGCCCTGCAGCACCTTGGCGACAAACGCACCGTTGGCCGCGAGAACCGTGCGCGCGAAGGCGAGCGCCGCCTCGCACAATCCCATGATCCGCAGATGGTCGACGCTCGCCACTCCGGTCGATGGCGCCGCCATGTCGCTCAACACCACGTCGGCGGGGCCGCCCAGGGTGTCGGCGATTTGGCTGTCCGCACCGTCGACGAGAAAATCGAGCACGATGAATTCGGCGCCGGCCACCGGCTCCATGTCGGCGAGATCGACCGCGACGACTTGGCCCCTTGCCCCAACTTTCTCCACCGCGACCTGGGTCCAGCTGCCCGGCGCGGCGCCGAGGTCGACGATGCGGCCGCCGCGTTTGAGAATGTGGAACCGCTTGTCGATCTCGATCAGCTTATACGCCGCGCGACTGCGGTAGCCCTCGGCGCGGGCCCGCGCGACATAGGGATCGTTGATCTGGCGTTGCAGCCAGCGAGTCGACGAAATCGGCCGGCCGCTCGCGGTCTTTACTTTTTGTGCCAGGCGGCGCGAACCGGGGTCGGCGGCCTTGCCGCGCCGCTGACCGGACCCGCGCCCCTTGCCCTTGCCGCCGCTTGCCATTCTCAGTGCGGCGAACAGGTCGCTACCCGGGCATCCGGGTCCACCGTCATCATTTCGTAGAGCAGCCCTTCGCGCACGCCACGATCGGCGACGGTCAGCGAGCCCACCGGCCACGCCCGGCACAGCGCTTCGAGCACCGCGCAGCCGCCGACCACCAAATCGGCGCGGGCGTGGCCGATGCAGGGGTGCGCCGCGCGACCGGCGAGATCGTCCGCCGCGAGCCGCTGGGAGACCCGTTCGATCGCCTCGAAAGTGAGCGTGGTGCCGTCGACCCGGTCGCGATCGTAGCGCGCCAGGCCCAAATCGATGCCGGCCAAGGTGGTCACCGTGCCCGAGGTACCGATCATCTGCACCGCACACCCATCGACAATCGACCGCGCGATGGCGTCGCGCGCATTGAAGCCGGCGAGCCGGTCGGAGACATGATCAATCATCGCCGCATAGGTCGCGGGCGTATAGCGATCGCGGCCGAAGGTCTCGGCCATGGTCACCACGCCGCAGGGGATCGAATGCGCGCCGAGAAGATGCGGCGCCGGCCCGGTGAGGTCGACCCAGGTCACTTCGGTCGAGCCGCCGCCGATATCGAACACCACCACGGTCTCCGCCTCGGCCGAGATCAGCGGCGCGCAGCCCGAGACGGCGAGCTCGCCCTCGCGTTGACGCGAAAGCACTTCTAGCACGATCCCGGTCTCGGCCTTGACCCGGGCGACGAAAGCCGCGCCATTAACCGCGCGCCGGCACGCCTCGGTGGCGACACATCGCGCCCGCGCGACATCGTGATGCCGCATCTTGCCGGCGCACACCTTGAGCGCCTTGATCGCACGCGCCATCGCCGCCTCCGACAACACGAAGTCTTGGCCGAAATCACCAATCCCCTCGCCGAGGCGAACAATGCGCGAAAACGCATCGAGCACACGAAACCCGGGCCCGCGACCACCGTCCGGCGCGGCCACCAAAAGCCGACAATTGTTGGTCCCAAGATCAAGCGCCGCAATCACCGCCGGCCGGAGGGCCGGTCGGGGGGCCGACTCCCTCAATAAAGCGGACCGAGATTCGTCGCCATGATCGATGCGCGCACTCTCCGACACGCTGAAATCCTCTCCCCGCGAACGTCCCACGACAGCGGGCATTTTTGCCTCGCTGCAATCTCGCCCGAGTGTAGCACAGCCCCATCGCCCGATCAGCTTGACTTGGAATAGGCGGAAACCTAGCTTTGTGGTAGTCGAAGCGCCGCGCGAAAGCCCCGACGGGGCCGTGCCTTGGGGAATAGTTTAACGGTAGAACTTTCGGCTCTGACCCGAACAGTCCTGGTTCGAATCCAGGTTCCCCAGCCAGCGACCCCGGCGAAGCAGTCTCTTCATCGCCTGGCGCGGCCAAGTCGCGGAAAACAGGGCCTCTTTCGCGGTCAATCTCAATTCGGAGTTCCCGAACGCGGGAGCATTTCCGGCCATTGCCGGGGTTCCCGGCGTGCGGTCTCCGCGAGCGCGATGCAAGGGTGAGTTTGGTGGGAACAGGGAATTTTTGCGATTACGGCATCAATACAGGGAGATTGTAGCGAAGTGCCGACCAAGATGAAGAAATTATCGCTTTTTATCAATGGCTTCTGAACTTTCCTGTTTTTCTGCAGAACAGGGGGCCTTTTCTGCAAAACAGGGGGAAGGGCAGTCGATATCAGGGAAGCAAATGAAGGGAACAGGAAATAATCCGTGCTGTCTTGCCGTAGTCGAGTGAGCGGGATGTGGGTGCTGATCCCTATTCCGGCGATGTTGCAATTCCGATTTGGACGGCTTGTTGCGACCAAGCGAGCGGTATTGGGCCCTTGATGAGCTGTGCCAGTGTTACCCCTGCGGATTGGCGACCTTCAACAATCGCTCTCTGGATCTCCGGCGCCAGAAAGGCCAGGCGGACGAGGCGGCGCCGATATGGCGTATCCGGTACTGCATCGAGCACGGGCAGTCCGCCATCATCTTGGTGCAGCATGGCGTGTGCGGAGCGGAGCGCCCTGACCAGGACAGGGTCTGGCCTGTTTCCCGCTGTCCCTTCCATTTATTCCATCGTGCCTCCCAACGAC
>JAKZSU010000115.1:0-9630 GCA_047517485.1 Alphaproteobacteria bacterium | reverse complement strand
CCCCCCCCCCCCCCCCCGAGGTCCATCCCTGCCACGGCTTCGATTACGGCTGTCGGGCGCGGAGAACAATGTCGGACGATAATTAATCAGCCAATTAAAAAATTAATTAATTGTTCAATTAATAAGTGCGGTCTGAAAGTGCTTATGCTTTCGCCGCGGTGACCTTGGCGCCGGCGACGGTCTGATCGACGTAGCCGAGTTGGTTCCAAATCATCTGGCGCAGGACCTCGACCGCCTTACCGAGATCGAAATCCTTCACGATGACGCTGCGCACCATCACCCCGTCGAGATAGGTCGAGATAAAGAGAGCTAGGGACTCAGGGTCCGCCGTCTTGAATAGACCACTTTCGACCCCCTGGCGGATGCACGCGGTCAGCAGCCGCGTCTCTTCGTCGTAAAACTGCCGGATCGTTGCGTCAACCGCGGGGATACTGGTCTCCGAGCCCGAGTAGTCGAGGCTGACTTTGACGAATTTATGGATCGGGGCGTAAAGCTGAACATTGCTGCTCAGCCAGTCGCCGATGATGTCGGCGGGATCGTCATGGCGCGCCTGAAGCTGGCGGAAATTACTGAACACCTGGTCGACGGCGAACTCGATCGCCGCGCGGAACAGGTCTTCCTTGCTCTCGAAATAATAATAGATCAGCGCGGTGTTGACCGCCGCGGCACCGGCGATGTCCTTGATCGTCACCGATGCGAAATTGCGCTCGGCGAAGAGATTGAGCGCGGCCGCCGCGAGGTCGCCGCGGCGATCCAAGCGCGCCGTGCGCGACGTCCCGGAAGGCCGGCCACGTGGTCTCGGTTTCTGCGTTTGACGGGTGCGCTTCACTGCAAGAATTCTTTCGTCCGATCAAACCATGGGCCCGGATTCTGCACTCTTGGGGCCGGTCCGTTATTCGTTAAGCGAACGGCTTATACATCGATATCGCGGGCCGCGAGCGAAGCTCCGATGCCCTTCATCCCGTGACCGACGTGCGGCACCTCCGTTACTGTTTCAGTCCTCGATCGCCTCGTCCCGGCTCGGGCGTATGGCGGCGACGGGACCAGTTCTATTCGCTTGCCATGCTCGTTCATAATCGGGCAAACTCGCGGTATATTAATTAATCGGTTAGTTAAAAATCAAGGGAGAATGCGGTGGCTGGTCAGGACAGCGCACGCGGTACGGCAAACGATCTATCGTTCCGGCGTCTGTGCGAGGCCGATCCCGTGCTGGTTGACGTGCGCCCGGCGATCGACGTGGTGCCGCGCCTGACCCGAGAAACGATCCTCACCTCGGGCCCGACCATGGCGTGGTCGGATTATGTCGGCGGCCAACGCGATGCCATCATCGGCGCCGCCCTGTTCGAAGGCGTCGCGGCCACCGTCGACGAAGCGGACGCCAAGTTTTCCGCCGGCGACTTGATCGCCGAGGGCTGCCACGACTACCAGTGCATCGGCTCGCTGGCCGGGGTCTATTCGGCGTCGATGCCGGTCTTCGTGGTCGAGAACCGCTCCGGCGGCAATACCGCCTTTTGCAATATGTACGAGGGCACCAACCCGCGCCGGCTGAATTACGGCGTCTATGACGACGGCGTCAAACAGCGCTTGCTGGCGGTCAATAATGTTATCGCGCCGGTGATCGGCGCGGCGGTGCGCCGGTCGGGCGGCGTGCCGCTGAAGCCGTTGATGAAGCGGGCGCTGCACATGGGCGACGAATTACACAGCCGCTCGACCGCCGCGTCGCTGTTGTTCACTTGTGAGATTTTTCCCCACATGCTCGATCAAGTGGTCGGCGATCGCGCCGGGGTGGAGCAGACCCTGGCCGCGCTGACCGAAGACCATTATTTCTTCCTCCGTCTTTCGATGGCGGCGGCGAAAGCCACCGCCGATCATGCCCACGGTATCGAGGGATCCAGCATGGTGATCGCGCTGGCGTTCAATTGTCGGGGCTTCGCGATCCGCGTAAGCGGGCTCGGCGACACCTGGTTCACCGGCCCGCATGCCGAAGTCCACGCCAAGCTGTTCGACGGCCACACCGAAGACGAGATCACCTGGATGGGCGGCGAAAGCACGATCACCGAAACCATCGGCCTCGGCGGCTTCGCCCAGGCTTGCGCGTTCCCACTGCAGCAGTATCAGGGTGGCTCCGCCGAAGTCATGGTGGAACGCAACACCGAACTCTACGACATTACGCTAGGCGAGAACCCCGACTACCATATCCCGTACCTTGGCTATCGCGGCACCCCCACCGGCATCGACGTGTTTCGCGTGCTCGAGACCGGCATATTGCCCGCCATGGACATCGGCATCGCCGGCAAGGACGGCGGTCAGATCGGCGCCGGCCTGGTGCGCGCGCCGATGCCGTGCTTCGCGGCGGCGGCGGAGGCCTATGACGCGCGTTACGGCGGTCATTGATCCAAAGTCCCTTTTAGACATCAGCTAGTCGCTTTGGACCGTTGCCCGCCGAGGGAAATCCAACTACCGTCAAAATCCAGACCATCGCGACAGCGAAATCGAAACCGGGAGGAAAGACCGATGCAGGAGAGGCGTGTCGAGTTCAATAGCGGCGGCGACAAGATCGTCGGCGTGCTGCAGTTGCCGGACGGCGCGACGGGGCCGATGCCGTTGCTGATCATGGCCGGCGGGTGGTGCTACACCAAGGAAATCGTGATGCCGTACTACGCGCGGTATTTTCACGAGATCGGTGTCGGCACCTTGCTGTTCGACTATCGCTGCTTCGGCGAAAGCGAGGGGGCGCCGCGCCAGCACATCAATCCGTGGGATCAGATCGAGGACTATAAGAACGCCATCAACTTTGCGCTGACCCTGCCCGAGGCGGACCCCGAGCGGCTCGGAATTTGGGGCATCTCCTATAGTGGCGGCCACGTTTTGGTCACCGCGGCGACCGATCGGCGCGCCAAATGGGCGATCTCGACGATCCCCGTGGTCGACGGGTTCCAGACCATGCGGCGCTGCCATGGCGAGCGCCGGTTCGCCGAACTGTTGGCGATGATCGAGACCGATCGCGATCAACGTTATGCCACCAACGAGGGCGGCACCATGCCGATGTCCTCGACCGAACCCGACACCGAGATGAGCGCCTGGCCGTATCCCCACGTGTGCACGATTTTCAACGACATAAAAGCGCGCGAAGCGCCCAACCACGAGCATTGGAACACCATTCAATCGGTCGAGCTGCTGCTCGACTACGACGTGCCGCCGTTCTGCAAGCGGATCATCGACACGCCGGTGATGATGAGCGTCGCGCGGGGCGACAATATCACCTCGGCCGATCTCGAAATCGATACCTTCAACGCGATCACCAACCCCAACAAGACCTTGGATATCGTCGAGGGCGTCTCGCACATGAGCCTTTATGCCAATGCCGAGGATCTGCGAAAGGTCGGATCCAGCCAAGCGGCCTGGCTCGCGGAATTGCTGGCCCGTCGGGCCGAGGGCGACGCCGCCCAAACAGAAGTCCGGGCCGCGGAGTAATCGTTCCGCGGCGCACGGGTGATTAGGGAGGGTTTCGCCGTGAATATCCCAAAATGGATACTGCTGATCTGTGTCGTCACGGTGGGGCTGGCAGCGCCGCTGCGCGCCGAGACCATTCCATTGACCGCGGTTTCGGGATATTCGCCGGTGACCTCGTGGGTCCACATGTTCAAGACCTATTTCATGCCCGAGGTCGATCGCCGGCTGTTGGCGGCCGGCGGCGAACATGACATCGCCTGGATCGAGGGGTTCAGCGGCACCGTTGTCAAGCCGCGCGGCGAATTCGAGGCGATCGAGAGCGGCATCGGCGACATCGGCATCGTCGTCACCGCGTTTCACGTCGACAAGGTGCCACTCTACAACATCGCCTTCGTCACCCCGTTCGTCTCCCACGATCTGTTGCTGGTGGTGCGCACCGTCGATGCCTTGACCGAGAAATTCCCCGAGATGCGGGCGGGCTGGGAAAAATACAATCAGGTCTATCTCGCGGCGACCGGCACCGTCGACACCTACCAAGTGGTGACCTCCGAGCCGGTGCGCTCGCTCGCCGACTTTCAGGGGATGAAAATCGGCGGCGCCGGCCCCAACCTGCTGTGGCTCGAGGGGATCGGCGCGACCGGGGTGAATTCGACCCTCGCGGAGTGGTACAACGGCATCAAGAACGGCATTTACGAGGGCAGCATCGTGTGGGCCGAGGCAGCGGGCAATTTCAAGCTCTACGAAGTCGCGCCGTACTACCTCAACGCCAATCTCGGCGCGGTCAACTCGTTCGCCGTCACCGTCAACAAGGATGTCTGGGACGACCTTCCCGTTGCGGTGCAAACCGTATTGCAGGAGGTCGCCACCGACTACCGCGACGAATCCGCGCGTTTCGTGATGGCCGGCGCGGCCAAGGGCGTCGCGACCTATCTCGCCAACGGCGGCGAGCTGTTCGAACTCCCCGCGGCCGAGCGCGCGAAATGGGCCGCGGCACTGCCCGACATCGCCGGCAACTGGGCCGACGACATGGCGGCGCAGGGCCTCTCCGGCCACGCCATTCTCGCCGATTACATGCAAACCATGCGCGACAACGACCAGCCCATCGCCCGTCACTGGGACCGGTAACGGCGCCAAACCCATGGAGCGCTGGCGACCGTGGACCTTCGGCGGCCTGATCGAGGGTCTGAACGCGGTCGGCACCTTGTGCATTTTCGCGGTGATGCTGCTGATCAATTTCGATATTTTCGGCCGCTTCGCGTTCTCTAGCCCGGTGCCCGGGGTCAAGGAGCTGGTCGAGCTGTCGATCGTCGGCATCGTCTTCCTCCAGCTGCCCCACACCCTCAGGGTCGGGCGCATCACCCGCTCGGACGCGGCGTTCAGCCGGCTGCTTGAGAAGTTTCCCCGCTTTGCCCACGGCTTGAGCGCGCTCTACAATCTGACCGGCGCGCTGTTCGCGTCGTTGATCGTCTACGGCAGCGTGCCGCGCTTCGCGCGTGCCTGGACCGACAATCACTACGTCGGCAATCAGGGGATTTTCGTCGCGCCGGTGTGGCCGGTTCGCCTGATCGTCGTCGTCGGCTGCGTCTGTTTGGCGATCCAGTTCGCGCTCTTCCTGTGGCGCGACGTGCGCGCCGCGCGCCGCGCATGAGCAGCTTTGAGATCGGCATATTCTCGATCCTCACCATCCTGGTGCTGATCTACGCCGGCATGTATGTCCCGGTGGTGCTCGGTCTGGTGTCGTTTCTCGGGGTCTGGGCGATCAAGGGCAAGCTGATGATCGCGATAAACCTGCTCACCCTCGCGGCGTCGGACAGTATCGCCAGCTACCTGTTCGGGGTCATTCCGCTGTTCGTGCTGATGGGCCTGTTGGTCGGCGCGGCGGACATGGGGACCGATGCCTTCGCGGTCGCCAATCAGGCGTTCCGCCGGGTTCGCGGCGGCCTCGGTATCGCCACCGTCGCCGCCAACGCGATCTTCGCCGCGATCACCGGCATCAGCATCGCTTCCGCCGCGATCTTCACCCGGGTCGCGGTGCCCGAGATGCTGCGTTTCGGTTACCGCCCGCGCTTCGCCGTGGGCGTCGTCGCCGGCAGCTCGATCCTCGGCATGCTGATCCCGCCGAGCCTGCTGCTGATCCTCTACGCCGTGCTCACCGAGCAGTCGGTCGGCGACATGTTTTTGGCGGGGGTGATCCCCGGCATTCTGCTGTCGCTGGCGTTCTGCGCCGGTATTTTGGCTGTCGCCTGGTTCGCGCCGTCCTTCATCGGCGGCCAAATTTCGCGTGACCTCGCCACCGACGACCTGATGAACGGCCGCCAGATGCTCGCCAAGCTGGCGCCGATCTTCGGCCTGGTGGTGATGGTGATCGGCGGCATCTACGGCGGCGTGTTCACCCCGACCGAGGCCGGCGCCGCCGGGGCGCTCGGCGCGCTGGTGATCGCCATCGCCAAGCGCAAGCTCGACCTGGCGGCATTCTGGCGGGTATTGATCGAGACCGGGCACATCACCGCGTCGATCTGTTTTCTCGTCATCGCCGCGAGCATGTACAGCCGCATGCTCGGGCTCAGCGGCATTGCGATGGAGCTCGGCACCTTCGTCGCCCAAGGCGACCTCGGGCTCTACGGCCTGCTCGCGGTCTATGTCGTGCTGTTGCTGGTGCTCGGCACGGTGCTCGACTCGACCTCGATCATCCTGATCATGGTGCCGTTGTTCATGCCGATGCTGGCTCCCTTCGGGGTCGATCTGGTGTGGTTCGGCATCATCACCGTGATCGGCGTCGAAATCGGTCTGTTGACCCCGCCGCTGGGGATCGCCGCCTACGTCATCAAGAGCACCCTCGAGGGCGACGAGATCAGCCTGTTCGACATTTTCGCCGGCGCGTTTCCGTTCGCGGTGATCATGCTGGCGATGGTGATCCTGATCATCGCGGTACCGGAAATCGCCCTCGCGCTGATCTAATCTCATACCGCCCCGTATTGAGTAAAACTCAATACGGGGCGGTATGCGCGACCGCGCGCCCGAGCCAATGCGAGGCCAGCCTGCGTGGCGCTTGAACGCACGACTAACCGCTATGAGGCTTGCTCATCGCGGTTTGGTATCAGTCGGTCTCGCGCCGTTCCTGCCAGCCGCGCACCATACCGTCCTTGAGCAGGTCCGGCGGCTGGTAGTCGACATAGACCACCTCGTATTCGCCGCCGCCGTCGTTGCCGATGCGCATCACCATCTGGTTGTAATCGGCGTTCACATCGAGCCGCTCGTAGCGCGATTTGTCGAAATACAGGCCGTAGACCCTGGGCGTGAAATCGCGCCCCAGGGTATCGACGAACATGTACAGCATTTCGCTCTCGGGATCGTATTTCGACGACAACAAGCGATAGTCGCCGGGCGGCGGGTACGGATTGGGCAGCCCCAGGGTGTCGAGCAGGGCGAACAGCGGCAGCCACAGCGCGACCGCGCCGGCGACCACGGCGATCGGCTTGAGCCACCGGCGGCGAACGAAGACCGCGACCAGCACCACCGCCATGCACACCACGTGCGCGATCAACAAGGTGCCCCAGTTCAAGGTGGCGAAATCGATACTCATCTCACGGTTTCCCCGGCTTGATCATCATCTTGATCATTTTCGTCTTGGTCATCGGGAAACACTCTTTCGATGGTGAGCGCATAACCCGGTCCATCCTCGATGGTCTCGTCGAAGATGTCGACGGTGATCTGCTTGTAGATGCCGATCTGCTCCTGCGCCTTCTGCAGTCTGAGCGCCAACCCCAGGTCGAACGGCAGCCGCAAATGATAGGGCGCGGTGGCGTCGGGGGGCATGACGAACAGGAACAGCGCGCCGCCGGTCTCGTCGACATCCCAGCCCAGCACGTCGTACTGGCCCGGCGCCGGCCACGGGTCGGGATAGCCCAGCGTGTCGGTCGCCAGCTTCAATGGCAAAGCCAAGGCGGCGAGTCCGAAGACCACGGTGATCGCGCGCAGCCACCATCGCCTGAAGTCATAGATGAACAACATCGCGAAGACGAAGCCGATTGCCGCCGCGTGCAGCGCAAAGAGGATGATGAAGACGAGCAGCTCGGACATCGCGTCGCTCAGCGATGGGTCAGGATCGACCGATGGAGATTGTGGACGCTGTCGTCGACCAGTTTGCCGTCGACGTCGAGGGTGAAGCGGACCACGGTTACCTCTTCCTTGCGCCGGGTCAGCAAAATCTCGGTCTCATAGATCTCGCCGATGTCGCCCTTGCCGGTGACCCGCACCTTGACCGGCACCGGCAGCGGTTCCTTGTACTCATTGTACAAATGGATGTTGATGACGTATTCGCCGGCATCGCGTGAGCGGATCGACATCCACTCGTAATTGAGCGCCGAGGAGTCGTTGATTTTGCCGCGATCGTCGCGCTCGAGATTGAGCGACGGCCCGGCCTCGTAAATGCCCCAGCCGACCGGCACCGCGTCCGGGCCCATGCCCCACAGATCGACATCGTACCCGGTCCCCGACGGCCAGGTCGCCTCGATAAGGATTTGCGTGCGCAGCGGCACGTCGTCGGGCTTCGGCACCGGATTGATCAGGAAGGTGAGCAGGAAAATCACCACCACCAGACTGAACACCATGAGGAACAGAATATCGCGGAACGCCATGACCGAGGGATCCTCGATCTGGCTGTCGAAGGAGTCGAATTCATACATTCTGCATCAGCCCGTCGGCGCGCCGCCTTATACCAAGGGGGGATAATAATGACCCATTTGACCGCTCGATTTTCGTCGCTGGATAGGAGCGGGGCGCGCCGTCGTGCGACCCCACGTCAAGCGGCCCGCGACGCATCCAGCGACGAAAAGCGAGCGGCCCGCGGTGGCCCGCGGTGGCTTTCCGGATGCGTTGCGCCGCTTGCCCGATGGACACCCATCGCGCGGCGCGTCGCGCCTGCCCGGAAAGCCACCTCGAGCCATCAAATGGGTCATTATTATCCACCCTTGGTATTACTCGGCCGCCGCCTTGGTTGCCGGCTCGGGCGTCATCCCGCGCACGATCTCGGGGATAATCTCGATGTCCGCGTGCTCGACCACGTCGACCATCAGCCCGCCGACCGCGCGGGACAACATCTGATAATGAATCTGCAACCAAAGACCACCGAGGATCGCGCCGACCAGGGTGGTGAACAGGGCGACACCCATGCCGTTGACGATTTGCCCGAGGACGCCTTGCACGCGTTCGATGTTGGTGCCCCCGGCGATGCTGTCGCCCAAGCCGTTCACGGCAATGACGAAGCCCACCACCGTGCCGATTAAGCCCAGCAAAATCAACACATTGGAGACGTACGCAACGATCTGTATCGGCATGAACAAACGCGCCCTGAGGGTGCTCGCCAGCACCCCTTGATCGATCCTCTCGCCGGCGAAATTGGTGCCCTTGCGCCGCAACCTGGCGAAATAATCCGCCGCCGCGCCGTTGTTCGCGCCGCTGGCGAACAGCCCGATTTCGCGATTGATCGCCAAGATATGAGAAGAGCTGGTCATCCAGAACACCAGGAAGACGACACCGATGACGATGCTCAAATAGCTCGCGTCACTGTCGATCACCAGCTCGATCCAATCGCGCAACCAGGCAACATAAACCAGCAGCGCGGCAAACGAATTGATCACCAGCCACTTGTAAAGCAAACCGTTCGGGTTGTTCATCTGTCCGCCCATTCGGCGTTTCGAACTCCTCGTCCGTGGCAGTACGCGCAATAAATGGCGCATACGTTGGTCTTTGTATTTTCCTAATTTCGCTAGAAAATTCTACAAGGAACTACTTAGCTGTGCGGTTTTTTATTTATTAAGCCAAGTACTTGTAATCAAAAACCTATTTATACTTTCACCAGCGCCGCACAGTAAGAGGCGCGCTCCGTCTTGTCAATCTGGGCGGTTCGGTCGCGGCCGGTCATTCGCCGCGGTCGGTTGGCGGAGCGCGCACCCGCCATGGCGTAACGGCACCCCCCAACGGAGAGCATTCAGGATCTCCCTCTCGTCAATCGCGAAGCTCTCGGATAAGGTGGTTTGCCACTAGTGTCCGGTTAAAAATCGAATAAATTCAATTGGTTGGTTATTTGCGAAGCGTTGCATCTGTTTTCGTCTCCCGCAAGTGCTTGATGTATGGGCATTTTCTCGAAGAGGGTCACCGAGAGGATCTGTAACAAAG
>JAKZSU010000114.1:0-16291 GCA_047517485.1 Alphaproteobacteria bacterium | reverse complement strand
CCACGCAGGCTGGCCTCGCATAAGCTCGGGCGCGCGGGCGCGCTTGCCGGCCTGCGCGAGCCGCGCGGGCCGGTTGTTTTAAAGCGCGTTCAAGCGCCACGCAGGCTTTCCTCGCATTAGCTCGGGCGCGCGGGCGCGCTTGCCGCATTGAGCAGCGCTCTTTGCGGATTTTGAGGTCTTTCAGGCGTCTGATTCGATGGCGATATTGTCGATCAGTCGAACCTCACCTAACCATGCGGCGGCGAATATCCGTGCGGCGGCGCCGTTCTCGGTCACCGACGCCAAGGTCTCGGCGTCGCGCACCTCGAAATAATCCACCCGGTCGAACCCGGCGGCGGCCAACGCGCGGGCGCCTTCGGCCTGGGCACCACCAACGTCCGCGCCACCGCGAATCACCTCGGCGGCGGCGCACAAGGCGCGGTAAAGCGCCGGCGCCTGGGCGCGCTGGTCGGGGGTGAGCTTGACGTTGCGCGACGAAATCGCCAGGCCGTCTGCCTCGCGCACCGTCGGCACGGCGCGGATGCGGGTCGGGATGTGGAGGTCCTGCACCAGGCGGCGGACGACGAGGAGCTGCTGATAATCTTTTTCGCCGAACATCGCGTCGTCGGCCTGACATTGCAGCAGCAATTTGGTCACCACCGTCGAGACTCCGGTAAAATGGCCGGGGCGCGCTGCACCGCACAACGTATCGGTCAGGCCGTCGATGGTCACCGTCGTGGCGAATCCCGGGGGATACATTTCGCTCATTTCGGGAACGAACGCGGCATCCGCGCCGGCGTCGCGAATCTGCGCCAGATCGCCGTCGAGATCGCGTGGATAGGTGGCGAAATCCTCGTTCTCGCCGAATTGACGCGGATTGACGAATATAGTGACGATGATGCGGTCGCACTCGGCCCGCGCCGCGTCGATCAAGGCTATATGGGCGCGGTGAAGAAAGCCCATGGTGGGCACCACGGCGATCCGCGCGCCGCCGCCGCGCCAGGCCGCGACTTGGGCGCGCAGGGCCGCGACGGTGGCGAAAATATCGACAGCAGATGTCGCGATCGTGCGCTCCGACATGGCGGCACCGTAGCCCGCGCACGCCGACCCGGTCAACGGCGCAAATATCGCAACGCAACATGATTTGCGTGAAAAGGTTTTTCGAATCGCCTTGGCCGACTAGAGCACGTCTTTTCCTGATGGAACCGGTTTGATGGGGCAGATTGGCTTTTCGGGTAGGCGCGGCGCGACGGGCGATGTGTGTGCATCGGCCGAGCGTCGCAACGCATCCGAAAGGCCAATATGCCCCACCAGAGGCCGCACGCCTGTGCGCCGTGGCATCGTTGCGCGCCTTGCCCGATGCCCCCACATCGCGCGGCGGCACGCGCCTAACCACGACGCACAGGCGTGCGGTCAAACCGATTCCATCAGGAAAAGACGTGCTCTAGGATGCGCCTATGAAAAAACCGACAGTAATTTGGGTGCTCGCCGCCACCCTCGCCGCCGCCGCGCCGGTGCTTGCCGAGGACCAGGGAATTGAGCCGGAAACCGGTGCCGGGTTGGAGGACAAGACACAAACAGGCGCGCGGCGCGAGATGGTTGTCGCCGCCAACCCCCATGCCGCGCGTGCCGGCGCGCGGATACTCGAGCAAGGCGGCAGCGCGGTCGACGCGGCGATTGCGATGCAGCTGGTGCTCAATCTGGTGGAGCCGCAATCGTCGGGCATCGGCGGCGGCGCATTCCTGCTGCATTTCGACGCGGCAAGCGGCATGGTGCGGAGTTATGACGGCCGCGAGACCGCGCCGGCGGCGGTGACCGGCGATCTGTTCATTGGCCCCGACGGCGGCACGCCGGGCTATCTCGACGCGGTGATCGGCGGCCGCTCGGTCGGGGTGCCGGGCCTCTTGCGCATGCTCGAGGCGGCGCACCGGGCGCATGGCGCGCTGCCCTGGGATGCCTTGTTCAAGGCGGTGATCTGGCTCTCGGAGACCGGGTTCGAGATCAGTCCGCGGCTCAACGGTCTGGTCGGACGGGTGCCGACCTTGGCGAGGATCGGCGATACCGCCGACTATTTCATGACCCCGGACGGGGCGCCGAAAGCGATCGGCACGGTGCTGCGCAATCCGGATTTCGCGGCCACCTTGCGGGCGATCGCGGCGAGCGGCGGCGACGCCTTTTACGGCGGCAAGATCGCCAAGGACATCGTCGCGACAGTGCAAGGATCACCGCTCAATCCCGGTTTGCTCACCTTGGACGACCTGGCGCGGTACGACGCCAAACTGCGCGCGCCGGTCTGCCTCGGTTATCGCGGGCATCGGGTGTGCGGCATGGGACCGCCGAGCTCGGGCGGGGTCACCATCTTGCAAATTCTGGGGCTGCTGTCGCGCTTCGATATGGCGAGCCTGCAACCCAATTCAGCGGACGCGGTGCACCTGTTCGCCGAAGCGAGCCGGCTCGCCTATGCCGACCGCGACCATTACCTCGCGGATGCGGACTTTGTCGAAGTACCGGTGAACGGGATGCTCGATCCCGCCTATCTCGCCGCCCGCGCGGCGCTGATCGACCCGGCGCGGGCGGCGCAAGGCGCTGCCGCCGGGATCCCGCCCGGTGCCGAGCAAGCGCGTTGGATTTCGACCGATTCGCCGGAACTGCCGGCAACCTCGCATCTCAGTGTCGTCGATCGCCACGGCAACGCGGTGGCGATGACCACCAGCATCGAGTTCGCCTTTGGCTCGGCGCTGATGGTGCGCGGTTTTCTGCTCAACAATCAGCTGACCGATTTTTCGTTCCGATCGATGCGCGACGGGCGTCTGGTCGCCAATCGGGTGCAGGCGGGCAAGCGGCCGCGCTCTTCGATGGCGCCGACGATCGTGCTCGACCCCAACGGACGGCTGCGCCTGGTTATCGGATCGCCCGGCGGATCGCGGATCATCTGCTATGTCGCGAGCGCGCTGATCGGGGTGATCGATTGGGGGCTCGATCCGCAAGCGGCCGTGAGCCTGCCGCATCGCTGCAATCGCGGCGGCGTCACCGATATCGAAATGGGCACCGCGTTGGAGGGATTGGCGAGCGCGCTCGAGGCGCGCGGCCATGAGGTGAATATCCGCGACATGAACAGTGGCCTGCACGCGATAGTCGCCAGCCACGGCGACGGCGACACGCTGTATCAAGGCGGTGCCGACCCGCGCCGCGAAGGCCTCGCGATCGGCCGCTAGCCGATTCGCGCTGCGGACCGCTCTTTTGAGGTAGCGCGCGTTCGATTCCCCCAATATTCGAGGGTAAATCGTGAATTTTGGCGGTGGATAACGAGGATATCGGGGATAACTCCGCGTGCCCGTTGACTCGCGCCGATGCGGCGCAGACGATCATCCGTGGCGTTGATCCGGCCTCCCGTTTCATGCGGGGGATCCGGGGAGCAGCGTGGCCCGCGAGGGTCGGGTCCGGTCGGCCCGATTACATCGGGATCACCACGCCAACGGGGACCGTCGATTGGAATGCCTGGTGTCACCGGGTCCGGTTCGATGGAGACCATCCCCGCTGTCGTTCGCGGTGGCGCGCCGCGACGATGGGCCGGTATCCCGCGACGGCGGCCTATCCGTCGCTTGGGGGCCAGACACGGTAGCAAGATCGGGTCTGGGTCACGGTTCGGGGAATGCGCCGATCGTTCTCCGGGCCGCATCGGCGACCAACACCGATTTGGCCGCGCCTGTCGTCCCAGGACGGCCGATGCGCCGATTGGAGGTTGGCAATGTGCGGGGCGCCGGACCTCTGGTCCGGCGCCTTTGCCGTAGTTTTAAAGCGCGTTCAGACGCCACGCAGGCTGGCCTCGCATTAGCTCGGGCGCGTGGTCGCGCTTGCCAGGCCGCACGAGGTGCCGGTGGGTTAGCGCCGTTTTTTGCCGGCGGGGAGGGTGAGGCGAAAGTGGGTCCCTTCGGGTCCGGTTGTCACCAGGGCGATATCGCCGCCATGGAAGCGCATGGTCTCGCGCGCGATCGCGAGGCCGAGCCCCGACCCGCCGGGCCGGCCCGAGCCGGCGAAGGGTTGGAACAATTTTTCGCGCGCGCGGGCGGGGATGCCGGGGCCTTCGTCGACGACATCGATGACCACGGCGGCGTCCTGGCGGGTCGCGGACAGGCGGACCCGCCCGCCTTCGGGCATCGCCTCGATCGCGTTGCGGCCGAGATTTTCGAACACCCGGAACAATTGCAGGTGGTCGCCGATCACCGCAAAATCTTCCGCGACCTCGTTGACCCATTCGATGCCGACATCATCGTCCATCGCCAGGATCTCGCCGACTTCGGTAATCAGCTTGCCGAGCGACAAATTTGTCGGCTCGATTTCGGGCGCGTCGGTCTGGGCGTAATTGAGAGTACGCCGGCACAAGGCGACGGCGCGATCGATCGCGTCGATCAGACGGGGGATGGTTTTCTGCACCGCCGGATCTTCGCTTTTGGCCAGACTGTCGGACACCAGGACCGCGGTGGCGAGGGTGTTGCGCAGATCATGGTTGATCTTGCTCATTGCCGCACCGAGGGCGGCGAGCCGGGTCTTTTGCAACAACGCGCGGCGCAGATCGCGCTGCATTTCGCGGACGCTCTTTTGCGCCGCGCCGATTTCGTCGCCACGCCGGGTCTCGGCGATCTGGCTCGCCGCGTCCTCGGGATTGGCGCGGAACCGCATCAGATTATCGGTGATCGCGCGCATCGGCCGCACCATCTGCCATTGCAGGCTGACGTAGACCAGACTGGCGGTGAGCAACGACAAGACGATCGAGAGGGTAAGAATCCGCCACGAGTAATCGAGCATCGAGTAATAGAGATCGCGCTGCACCAACACCACCTCGACCACGGTTCCCGGTGCCATGCGCGATTCGTCGAGCACCCGGATGGTCTTGGTCGGGCCGTCGACGAGGACGTCGAACGCCGCCATGATCAAGGTTCGCGGCGTGGCGTTGCGCAAGTCGTAGGTCGCATCGATCGGCGGCGGCATGTCCTTCGATAACATGAAGCTCGAACGCTCGGGGGTACGCAGCACCACCGCTTCGACCATCGCGTGATCGAGCAGGCGGGTCTCCAACTCCGGCGTCAGCTTGCCGCTCGGCGCCGCTTCAAGCGCCAAAGTGGCGATGTGACCGGCCTCGACACGCTCCTGCAAATAAGTCATGCGAAAACGCGCGATCGACGGGACGAATATCAACACCTCGCCGATCAGGACGAATAGTACGGTCAGCAACAGAAGGCGCCCCGAGAGGCTTCGCCAAAACGGGACTTTGACCGGATCGCCATTCGACATCGGCTCTAGAGCCCTCCCTCGGCCGCTATCCGAACCACTGGAGGAAACGTACCAGACGCTTGGTCTTGGCGCCAAAGAGACTTGCGGTGAAATAGGACCCGGCGGCGCGCTTGCCGATCTCGGACAGGGTCGGATAGGGCGCGATGACCGATGCCATGGTACCGATCTTGAGCTTATTCTCGACCATGAGACACCAGGGCGTCAACAGCTCGCCGGCGCGCGCACCGACGATCGAGGCGCCGAGAACCCGCCCACCGCGACCGGTCACCACCTTGAGCATGCCCTCGGTGCGCCGCTCGGCCTGGGCGCGGTCGTTTTCGGCGAAGCTCGAGGTCAGGACCCGCACCGAGGCATCTTGATCGCGCGCTTCGGCCTCGGTCAGGCCGACATGGGCGAGTTCGGGATCGGTATAGGTGACCCACGGAACCGCGCGGTAATCGACCTTGGCCGGCAGGCGGAACAACGCGCGACGGATGACGATGCCGGCCTGGTAGGACGCCATGTGGGTGAATGGATACGGTCCGACGACATCGCCGATGGCGAATATGCGCCGGTTGCTGGTGCGCAACGAGGCATCGACGGTGATGCCGCGGGGCGACGATTCGATGCCCGCGGCTTCAAGATCGAGCCCGTCGACATTGGCGCGCCGGCCGATCGCCAGCAACAGGTGCGAGCCCTCGAAGCGCACCGCGCCGTCGGCGCTCTCGCCAACCACCGCGACCCCACCACCCTCGGTCGCCTCGACACCAACCACCTTGGTGCCTTCGTGGAGGGCGATGCCTTCGCCCTCGAGGCGCTTGACGACGACGGCGGCGAGTTCCGGGTCGTCCTTGCCGAACAGGCGTGCCATTTCGATGACGGTCACCCGGGCGCCGAGGCGGCGGTGCGCCTGGGCGAGTTCCATGCCGATCGGCCCGCCGCCGATCACCAGCAGATGCGAAATCGGGTCGGCATTGTCGAAAATGGTTTCGTTGGTGAAGAACGGCACCGAATCGAGTCCCGGAATCGGCGGCACCAGCGGCGACGACCCGGTGGCGATCACCGTGCGCTTGGCGCGGATCCGCACGCCATCGGCCTCGACCGAATCGCGGCCGACGAAGCGCGCGGGTGCCTGGATGACTTGCACGCCGAGGCCTTCGAAGCGCTCGACCGAATCGTTTGGCGCGATGGCGGCAATCACACCTTGGACGTGATCGCGCACCGCCCGGGTGTCGATCACCGGCTCGGTCGCGGCGATTCCGAAGCGGCCCGCGTCGCGCATGGTTTGCGCCGCCTCGGCGGCGGCGAGCAGGGCCTTGGACGGCACGCAGCCGAAATTGAGACAATCGCCCCCCATCTCGCCCTGCTCGATGAGGATTATCCGCGCGCCCATCTGGCTGGCGCCGGCGGCGACGCTGAGGCCGGCGGATCCCGCGCCGATGACGCAGAGATCGGCGGTCAGATCGTCGCTCAAAAGTAAATCGCCGTCTCGTCCATCCCGGCATAGAGGTGGGCGACGAATTCGCCGTAGCCGTTGTAGAGCCGGGTGGGAATTTTCTTGCCGGTGCCGAGCAATTTCTCGGTCTCCTGGCTCCAGTCGGGGAACGGAACCGCGGGATTGACGTTGGCCCAGAAGCCGTAGAGTTCGTTGTTAATGGTATTCCAAAACGTCTCCGGCTGGTGGTCGGTGAAGGTGATCCGGACAATCGATTTGATCGACTTAAAGCCGTATTTCCACGGCACCACCAGACGGAACGGCGCGCCGTTCTGCTTTTCCAGCGGCTTGCCGAACAGCCCGGTCGCCATATACGCCATGTCGTTGGTCGCCTCGGCGATGGTCAGACCCTCGGTATAAGGCCAGGGGAACCATTTTTGGCGCTGGCCGGGGGCCCAATATTTGTTCTGGAAGCTTTCGAAGCGAATATGGCTGGCCGACGAGAGCGGCCGCGCGAGATCGACCAGCGCCTTGAGCGGGAAGCCGCTCCACGGCACGATCATCGACCAGGCCTCGACACAGCGATGGCGATAGAGCCGTTCGTCGCGCGGCATCTGGCGCAGCAGATCGTCGATGTCGATGGTAAACGGCGCCTCGACTAGGCCATCGATTTCGATGCCCCAGGGCTCGGTCTTGAGCTTCTGCGCCGCCTTGTAGATTTTCTTGTGCGAGCCGAACTCGTAAAAATTATTGTAGGTGGTGACCTGGACCTCGTCGGTGAGCGCGCGCTTGACGGTATAGGTCTCGTTGCGCGGGAACGGATAGAGGTCGCCGCCCGCCGCCGCCCGCGCGGGTAATGCCGGCAGCATCCCGGCGGCGGCCCCGGCCGCGGCGCCGAGCAGCACCGACCGACGCGACAGGACCGCGGCCTCGGGCGTCGCCGACGCTTCCGGAAGGGCCCACCCCGGTTTGTTTTGTATCAGCACGACAAATTTTCCTCTCAATTGTGCCTCGCCCACGAAGAGTGGCGCCTTGGCCGCGCCGGGTCAATTCGCGCGTTGCCCCGCGCCGCGAAGCGTGATCAGACGTGAGAAATGCAAGCCGCGTGACGGCGGCCTCTTGATGGCGGCCGCATGACACCCAAAATATGGCCTGGCGGCGCCATCTCGGGCCGCCGGCGGCGCGAAGCCCAATGGGGATCGCGATGCGTCACACCCTGGACCTGCGGCTCGCTCAGCGAAGGAGGTGCCTGATGTCCCGACTGTCCATCTTCAACAGCCCACTCATGCTGGGATTCGAGCCGTTCGAGCAATTGGTCGATCGGATCTCGAAATCCGCGCAAGACACCTACCCGCCATACAATATCGAACAGCTCGACGACACCCATATGCGGGTGACCCTGGCGGTCGCCGGGTTCGCCGAATCCGACCTGACGGTGACCGTCGAAGGCAACCAATTGGTGGTCCGTGGCCAGCGTCAGGGAAGCGACGATGATCGTGCTTTTGTTCATCGCGGTATTGCCGCGCGCCAATTTCAGCGCAGTTTTCTATTGGCGGACGGCTTGGATGTGATGGGGGCACGGCTCGAAAACGGTCTATTGCATGTCGCCATCGATCAACCCCTGCCCGAATCACGGCGTCGCACGATCGCGATCGAAACCGGCGCAAGCCTGCCGTCCTCGAGCGAACCCGCGCTAAAAGCCGTGGGCGACGAATAGATGAAGGAGAGCAAATCATGACCGCCAGTCCCGTCTTCAGAGAACTCTCCCCGGCCGCCCTCGCACTGCTGGGCTTGCCCAACGTGGCCTATGTCAAACCGGTCGAGATCGACGGTGTGACCGGTTATGCGGTGCATGCCGCCGACGGTAACCAGCTGACCGTGCTTGCCGACCGCGACAGCGCCTTCGCGACCATCCTGGAACACGACATGGAGCCGGTCAGCGTCCACTAATACCAAACCGCGATGAGTAAGACTCATCGCGGTTTGTAGGTACGTTCAAGCGCCACGCAGGCTGCCTCGCATAAGCTCGGGCGCGCGGTCGCGCTTGCCGGCCTGCGCGGCGCGCAGTCCGGTTACTTTATAAGGGCGTTCAAGCGCCACGCAGGCTGGCCTCGCATTAGCTCGGGCGCTCGGGCGCGCGGTCGCGCTTGCCGCCCTGCAATGAGTTTCACTCAATGCAGGGCGATAGTACGCCTAGGTTCAGGACGGCAAATAGACAGTGAAGCGCGCGCCGGTCATCGTCTCGGCGCTTCCCCCAGCTACGATTTCCGCCTTGATAGTCCCCTTGTGCGCTTCGACGATGAGCCGCGAAATACTCAGACCAAGGCCCGAATGGGTGCCGAATTTCTCGCCTTCCGGGCGTTCCGAATAGAATCGATCGAACACCGCTCGTGTCTTGCCGGGGGGGATCCCGGGCCCCTGGTCCTCGACCGTGACTAGGGCGCCATCCGGGCGCTGCGCGAGGCGGACGATGATCCGCCCTTCAGGCGGGCTGAACGAAATCGCGTTGTCGAGCAGATTGCGAAATACCTGGCCCAGGCTGTCCTCGATACCGGGGACCTCGATCGCGCCCGGTTGCTCGATCACCAAGTCGATCCGCGGCCTATCCCGGCTCAGCGTGGTGCGCTGGACTTCGACCAGTGTCGTCAGCAGGGCCGCGAGGTCGACGGCGCCAACCGTCGCGCGCGACATCTCGGCATCGAAGCGCGACGCGGCGGAAATATCGCTGATAAGCCGGTCCATGCGCTCGATATCGTCGTCCAGAATGGCGTAGAGGCGGCGCTGGGTCGCTTGATCGTCGACTCGCCGGATGGTCTCGACCGCGCTTCTGAGGCTCGACAGTGGATTTTTGAGTTCGTGCGACACGTCGGCGGCAAAGCGCTCGATCTCGTCGACGCGTCTGTGCAACGCTTCGGTCATCGCCCGCAAGGCGACGCTCAAATCGCCGATCTCGTCGGCGCGCCGACTGAGATCGGGAATTTCTTGCGATCCGCCCCAGCCCGAGGTCACCCGCACCGCGCCGGCGGCGAGCTGACGTATCGGCCGGGCGATGGTGCCGGCGAGATAGAGCGAGAGCAACACGGTTACGCCGACCGCGATGGCGCCGAGGGTCAGGATGTCACTGCGGACCTCGCGCACGCGGATCTCGATATCGGTGGTGCCGGCGGTCAGCATCAGCGCCCCCAGAACCGCCTTGAATCGCCGCACCGGCACCGCGACGTTGAGCACCATTTCGCCGGCTTCGTCGCGTCGCGCCTGAGCGCCGATACCGCCGCGCAAGGCGCGCACGACCTCGGCATAGTGTTCCGCGCGTTGGTACGGTAGCTCGCGATAGATCGGCAAATCGCCAATCAGCGCGCGATCGATAAAATCGTGCAGGCGATCGAGCAGCGGTTCGAGGACCGCCGGTTGCTCGGGCGGCGGCAATGCGAAAATTCTCACCCCCGACTGTTCGCGCTCGAGGCGCAAACTGTCGACCACCATCACGCCGTCGTTGCCGAACACCCGCGCGCGGGTGCGAATCGGCAGCACCAGGGGCTGGATGAGGGTGGCGACACGCCGCGGATCGATCTGCTGCGGCGCGGTCGGATCGGCCGGCACCACGGTCTCGCCGAGCGCCGCCGCGATAATCAGGCCTTGGGTCGCCAAGGCCTCGAGGCGGCCTTCGATCAGGCCGCGTTGATATTGATCGAGATAGAGCACGCCAGCGACGATGATCGCGAGGGCGAGAAGATTGAGCGTCAGTATGCGCAGCGTCAGCGAGGAAAAGCGCCGTTTGGGTCGGCCCTCGCGACGATCGGCGCGCCGTTCGGCGGCCCCCGTATGCTGCCGACCCGGTTTTCGCGGCCAGCGCCGACGCCGCGTCGGCGCCTGGTCGCCGGCGCCGCCGCGACCCGGCCTGGGGTCAGCTCTCGCCGTATCGATACCCGATGCCATAGAGGGTCTCGATGTGACCGAATTCCGCATCGATATCGCGAAATTTTCGCCGCATCCGCTTGATATGACTGTCGATGGTGCGATCGTCGACATAGACCTGATCGCCGTAAGCCGCGTCCATCAACTGATCGCGGCTCTTGACGTGTCCGGGGCGCAAGGCGAGGACCTGCAGGATGAGAAACTCGGTGACCGTCAGGGTGACCGGCTGCCCCTTCCAGGTGCACATATGACGCGCCGGATCGAGCACCAGGTCACCCCGGTCGATCGCCTCCTCGCCGGCCTTGCCGTCCGCGTCGGCATCGGCTGTCGAGAGATCGACACGGCGCAACAAGGCGCGAATGCGTTCGATCAGCAAACGCACCGAGAACGGCTTGGTGATGTAGTCGTCGGCGCCCATTTTGAGCCCGAGCAGTTCGTCGACTTCATCGTCCTTGGAGGTCAGGAAGATCACCGGCATGGCGGACTCGCGGCGCAGGCGGGTGAGCAGTTCGAGACCATCCATGCGCGGCATTTTGATATCGAGCACGGCAAGATCGACCGGATTGTCGCGCAAGCCCGATAGCGCCCGCTCGCCATCGGTATAGGTGCGCGTCTCCAGGCCTTCGGCCTCGAGCGCGATCGATACCGAGGTAAGAATATTCTGATCGTTGTCGACGACGGCAATTCGCGGTTTCACGTCAGCACCTTCCCTTGTGATCTTAGCATTATGTCGGCGAAAGCGCGCCTGCAATGCTCCAGGGCGCCTCGCCAGCCGGGGATATGGGCATTGATCATGGCAATTTGAACGGACCGCTTTCGCGGAGACGTGCAACCGCGGTGAATCTACTCTAGTTTGCCGCCGATATGAGCCCAGCCACAACAACACGTGCCCTTATTCGGTCAGCCGGCCGCGCGACGCTGGCGACCGCGGATCGCGGCGCCGAGGCTTGGCCGTACGCCTCGCTGGTGTTGGCCGCGTGCGATCATGACGCCGCGCCATTGTTGCTGATCTCGGACTTGGCCGAGCACAGCCAGAATATTGCCGCCGATTCTCGTCTGTCCTTGTTGTTCGACGGTACGGCCGGCCTCGACGACCCCTTGATCGGCACTCGGGCGAGCATCCTCGGACGCGCCGAGAGATCCGACGACGAGGCTCTGTTCGGCCGGTTCGTCGCGCGTCACCCGTCGGCCGCCGGCTATGCCGGGTTCGCCGATTTTCACCTCTACAGGGTGCGGATCGAACGCGCGCACCTGGTCGCCGGCTTTGGCGCGATCGACTGGATCGACGGGTCCGAGATTATCTATGATGTGACCGACGCGACCGACCTCGCCGAGGCCGAGAATGGGATTATCGTCCACATGAACGACGACCATGCGGATGCCCTCGAGGATTACGCCCATCGTCTGTTGAACCTCTCGGGCGGCCCTTGGATAATGACCGGCATCGATCCCGAAGGAATCGATATGCGCTGCCGGGGAGAGATCGGGCGAGTCCCCTTCGAGGCCCCGGTGCACGGCCCGGGTGAAGCCCGCGAGCGCTTGGTCGCGTTGGCCCACCAGGCGCGAACGCCGACCCAAGGAGACGCGAAATGAGTGGCCCGACCCTGGTGCCGTACAAGGGGTACTTCCCCCGTCTGGGCGCGCGCGGCGCGCTCGCCGACAGCGCCACGGCGATCGGCCGGGTGAGCCTTGGCGCGGATGTGACGCTCGGCCCGCTGGCGACCCTGCGGGCGGACGGCGAACATATCGACATCGGCGACGGCAGCCAGTTGCTCGACCGCTCGACCGTCCATATCTCCCACGGCCTGTTGCCATCCAAGGTCGGGCGCGGAGTAACGGTCGGACGCTATGCGCTGGTCCATGCCTGCACGATCGCCGACGACTGCATTCTCTGCGATGGCGCGGTGGTGATGGATGGCTCGACGGTCGAGCCGGGCGCGGTGATCGCCGCCGGTGCCTTGGTGCCGCCGCGCAAAACCCTCGACGGCGGTTGGCTTTACGCCGGCAACCCGGCCAAGCCGGTGCGCGAGATAACCGCCGCCGAAAGGGAACAGTTTCGCGCCGCTGTGCTCGACGGCCGTCAAGACGGCGATTATCTCGCCTGCGCCCTGCCCCCGTTGAGCATGACGCCCTACCGCGCCGATCTGGCCGGATCCGGGCCGCTCTATGCGCTCGCCGGTGGCAAACCGAAAATCCATGAGGCGACCTATGTCGCACCGAACGCGGTGGTCGCCGGCGAGGTATCCGTCGGCGCGCAGGGCAGCATCTGGTTCGCCACGGTGATGCGTGCCGACGGCGCCGCGATCCGGGTCGGCGAGCGGTCCAACATCCAAGACAATACGATCATGGTGGCGTCACGAGAGGCCGGCGCGATCGACATCGGAGCCGATGTCACGGTGGGTCACAACGTGCGTATGGGCGCGTGCCGGATCGGCGACGCGTGCCTGATCGGCATGGGCTGCGAAATGATGGACGGGGTCACCGTGGAGGATGGCGCGATGGTCGGCGCGCGCGCTTTCGTCGAACCCGGGACGGTGGTCAAGAAAGGCTATATCTGGGCCGGGCGCCCGGCCCGCGAGTTCCGCGCCGTCAAGCCCGAGGAGCAGCGCTTTTTCGGCCTCGGGAAAACCGTCTATGTGGGCTATGCGGTAGACTATCTGAAACAGGCCGCGGCCGGCTGACCGGACTTCTGTCACATCGCGAACAACAAGCGCTCTTTCTCGAATCGGGTTTTGGCAAACCAGAATATGCCCGCGGCGAAAGCCAGCGACACCGTGACGGATGCCAGCAAGTGACTGGCGGCGATACTCTCGCCGGCGACCAACTGGTTGAACAGGGTGAGTTGACCTAGCAACGGGACCGCCGCCACCGCGTCGGTCGGCTGGAGCGGCGAAAATACCAGCACCATGCCGGGAAGCGCCGGGATCAACGGCAATAGGCCGAGATAGATCTGCGCTTCCTTCATCGACCGCGATATCAAGGCGATGGCAACCTGGGTCGAGACGGCGACCAACATCAAGGGCATCGCGACGACGAAAATCATCGCAAATCTGGCGATTGTTGGCGGCGGCGTCATGTCGCCCTGGAGGCCCACGGCCAAGCCCAGCAATAGGCGAAATCCGACAAGATTCATCACCATCGTGAGCATGGTCATCAGCAAGCCGACGGTCGCCTTGCCGAGGAGCAAGCCGGACCGTTCGATCGGCGTAATGAGCAACGGCTCGAGCGACCCGCGCTCGCGCTCGCCGGCGGTCATATCCACCGAAATATGCACGCCCGCGAGAAAGATCATGAACATGATCAGCGGCGGCATCAGATTATAGAGGAAAACCGCCATATCGGCGGGACGCGACAGGTTCACCTGGTCGATATCGACGGTGATCATGAAATCCTCACGGATTCCCGCCTGGCTTGCCAGCGAAGCCGCCTGATCGCGGTTGTACTTGGCGATCACCTTACTGACGTGGGACGAAATTCGAAGATTTTCGATTTTCGAGAAATCGGCGTAGATCCTGAGACGGAAGCGTTCACCGCCGCCGGCCTCGGGGGGAATTTCGAAGCCGAGCGGTGCCTTGCCGGTTTTGACGTGACGGGCGAGGTCGCCGTCCACGGCGACGAGGTTGACGCCATACTTCGCCATGAACGCGGCGAACTCAGGCGCATACGCGACCCCGACCGTGGGAATGTCGATAACCTGGGCGTCGCGCGCTCCATTCGTAATGTTGCCCGCGAAATACAGGCTTGCGGCGAGCAGCACTGGCCCGAGCAATGGATAGAGCAGGCTCATGACCAAACTGCGGCGATCACGAAAATGATCGATCAGTTCTTTCTTCACCACAATGGTAATACTGCGCCAGTTTTGTCGCCGGGCGGCGGAACGAGACATGCTCACTAAGCAGCTCCCGCCGCGGCTTGACTGATCGACGCCACGAACACGTCCTCGAGGTCATGCGCGGCGAACCGCTGGCGCAGCTCGTCGGGTGTCCCTTGGGCCAGCACGGCGCCTTCGGAAACGATGACGAGTTGATCGCACAGCATCGCCACCTCGGCCATGATATGGCTCGACAATAGTATGCAATGTCCCTGGTCGCGCATTTCCAGAATCAACGACCGTACCGCCCGGCTCGAGATGACATCGAGCCAGTTGGTCGGCTCGTCGAGGATCAAATTGTGCGGTTGGTGGACCAAGGCCCGGCCGAGGGCGACCTTGAGCTCCTGGCCGCGCGAATAGCCGCGCGCGCGACGATCGGCAAAGCCGGCCATGTCGAGCTTGTCGATGAGGGTATCGATTCGGTGTTCCAAATCGTCTCCGGCGAGGCCCTGGAGTTCACCGTAGAAGCGGATATGTTCGCGCCCGGTAAGGCGGGGATAAAGACCACGGACGTCGGGCAAGACCCCGAGCCGCTTCTGCACCGAAAGACGATCTTGCGCGACATCGATGGTGTCCACGCAAACCGACCCCTCGTCCGGTGACAGGAGCCCGTACACGGTGCGAAAGGCGGTGGTCTTGCCGGCGCCATTAGGGCCGATCAGACCGGTGACCAGGCCATCCCGCGCGGTCAGAGACAAGCCGTTCACCGCGCGAACCTCGCCGAACGCTTTTTTAAGATCACGTATTTCGATCATCGATTTCGTCCGGACCGAACCGGCCTAAGTGAGAATCAGTCAATCCAATTGATATATATATATATCGAAGGCGCCGATTGCAGCCCAAAGCCGTGCCGACAAGCCAGCGAGCGGAATAAATTTGCCTCGTTCAACCGCATACTCGGACGTCAGAAGGCATGGAAATTGCGATTGGTCTTTAGAGTCTTTCCGAGTTAGTTGAAGCAGATTGATGGGCCAAATTGGTTGTTCGAGGTGGCGCGGCGCGGCGGTCGATGTGGGCCGCATCGGCCGAGCGTCGCAACGCACCCGAAAAGCCAATTTGGCCCACCGAAGGCCGCGCTCCCGCGGCCCCTGGCGCCTGCCCGCGCGAAGCCGGAGCTTCGCTTCGGCGAAGGCAGGTCGTTGCGCGGCTTAGCTTGCGTACCCACAACGCGCGGCACCACGCGCCTAGCCAGGGGCCGCGGGAGCGCGGTCAAATTGATTCAATTAAGCCCGGATAGCCTCCAACCGATCGCGCGCGAAATCGCCGAGAGTCTACCCAGGGGCGTCGCCTTCGCCACGATTCATCGCGCCTTCGAGCGCTTCACGCAAATTGCCTAGCCGCATCGGCTTCGCGAACGCCCCGATTACATCGAATCCATTCTCCCGGGCCAGGTTCTCCGCCGCTTTCAGGATCGGCGCGACATTACCGCTGATCAACATGAGGGCCGGTTTCTTGGGCAATTTTCCGAGTTCCCAAATTAATTCGATGCCATCCATCTCGGGCATGAATATGTCGGATACGACCAGATCAGGGGCTTCTTTCTCGATGACCTCGAGTGCCGCGACCGCGCTGACCGCGGTGCTGACGCGATAACCGGTACGAGTAGCGACCTCCTCGATCAATTCCGCCCATTCGACATTGTCGTCGACGACGAGCAGGTAGGGTCTGGTATCATCCTTGGTCACTAGTGTCCGGTTAAAAATCGAATAAATTCAATTGGTTGGTTATTTGCGAAGCGTTGCATCTGTTTTCGTCTCCCGCAAGTGCTTGATGTATGGGCATTTTCTCGAAGAGGGTCACCGAGAGGATCTGTAACAAAG
>JAKZSU010000113.1:0-5942 GCA_047517485.1 Alphaproteobacteria bacterium | reverse complement strand
CGCTCGGACGATGCACCGCATCGACCTTCGCGCCGCGCCACCTCGAAATGACAATTTGTCCCATCAAACCGATCCCATTAGGTCGGAAAATGCTCTAGGAGACGCTGGTGCCGCGTTTCGCCGCCAACCTGTCGATGCTGTTCACCGAGGTCGATTTTCTCGATCGATTTCAGCTGGCGGCGAATTGCGGCTTCCGCGGGGTCGAGTTCATGTTTCCCTATGACTGGAAACCGGGCGAGCTCGCGGGTCGTTTGCTGAGCAACGGGTTGACCCAGGCGCTGATCAACGCACCGCCGGGTGATCTCAGGGCCGGCGACCGCGGCTTGGCGGCGGTGCCGGGCCGGGAAGCGGTGTTTCGCCACGGGTTCGAGCAAGCGCTCGACTATGCCGAAGCCTTGCGCTGCGACCAAATTCACGTGATGGCGGGGATGCTGGCGAACGAAGACGGGCGCGCCGACGCCCACGCGTGTTTTGTCGAAAACCTGATTTGGGCGGCGGGCCGCGCCGCCGAGCGCGGCGTGACCGTGTTGATCGAGCCGATCAATACCAGGGTCGACGCGCCGGGCTATTTCCTGTCGACCATCGCCCAAGCGCGGACGATCATCGACGCGGTGGCGAGCGACACTCTGTTTCTCCAGTGCGACCTCTACCACGCGCAGATCATGAACGGCAATCTGGCCGAAATCATCGGAAGCACGCTGCCGATCATTCGCCATATTCAGGTCGCCGGCGTCCCTGGCCGCCACGAGCCGGACCATGGTGAGATCAATTATCCCTATCTTTTCAGTCTTATCGACTCACTGGGTTACACCGGGTGGATCGGCTGCGAGTACCGTCCCGCCGGCGCCACCCTCGATGGGCTCGGCTGGGCGACCGATTACGGCATCGACGGCCACGGCGGCGGGTAAGGCTAAGCGACTTCATCCGACACCGCGCCATCGCCAGTTGATTGCATGCAAGTGAATATTATCCTTGTCTTTTATCCCGGTTCTCCGCACATTGGCGCACTCAGATCCTCGAGGCTACGGCGTATCCAGCTTTGTCACGCCGACGAAGGCAGAAATACTCCAAGCAATTCGGTGAACTGAGGTCTACCCGCGCGGTGCGCGGGCGCTGAAATATTTGTAAAGGAACTTTCGATGACGACTGGAACCGTGAAGTGGTTCAACCCGACGAAGGGTTACGGCTTTATCACTCCTGATGAAGGCGGCTCCGATGCCTTCGTTCATATCTCCGCCGTTGAGCGCGCGGGCTTGCCGCCGTTGCAGGAAGGCCAGCGGGTCAACTACGAACTTCAGGCGGGGCAGAACGGTAAATCTTCGGCCGAGAACCTAACGCTAGCCGATTAATGCAAGGCTCGAGAAAGCGAGGGCCCTCAGCGTTGCGGGCCTTCTCATCTTGAGATCTGACGCATACGGATTGGAAGCCGATGGCGCGAAAACCGAACTACGATTTCGAGCGGCGTGAACGTGAAAAGGCCCGTGCTGCGAAGAAGGCCGAGCGCGCCCGCGCGAAACAGGAGAAGTCAGACCAACGCAAGGCAGAACTAAGCGACGAAAAACCGGCCGAGCAGTGACGGCCGCGACGGCCCGGTTCTGCTCTATCCCACGCAATGACAGTCGCGGCGGCAAGCAATTTGCACGCGTCGTTTCGGCATGTCGCATTTTGGCATGCGCGACCTGGTCAGGTGGGATGTGACGTGACTGCTGAGTCCACGTTTTACGATGGCGGTTGCCCCTGTCGCTTCGTACGCTACCGTATGAGTTCGGCGCCGATGTTCGTTCACTGCTGTCATTGCCAGTGGTGCCAACGGGAATCCGGCGCCGCGTTCGCGGTCAACGCGCTCATCGAAGCCGACCGGGTAAACTTGCTAAACGGCGAAGTCCATCACATCAAAACACCATCGCTGAGCGGCGAGGGACAGTCGTTCGCCCGCTGTCCCGATTGCCATGTCGCGGTGTGGAGCCACTATGCCTATGGCTCGATCAGCGAAGCGGTATGTTTCGTTCGCGTCGGCACCCTCGACGAACCGCATCGGATCCGGCCCGACATCCATATCTACACCAGTACGAAACAGCCGTGGGTCGTGCTGCTGGCCGACGTGCCGGCGGTGCCGGCGTATTACGATGCCGACGAAATGTGGCCGCAAGAGAGCCTCGACCGCCGCGCCGCGCTGATCAAGGGGCGCGAACTCATCTAACGACGTGCTCAAATACGCCGGTGGTGACCGCTGTCACTGGGGCATGAGACTTGATCCCGCATATTGAGCCGTTGTGTCCGCGAATTTGAAGCGGCACGTGGTTTTTTGAGGGGCGTACCGGTTGACGGCCACACACGACATATTGGCACGGCTCGAGCAGGGCAGCGATATCCGCGCGCGGCGGCGCGCGGCCGCCGAGATCGGCGCCGAATTCGCCGGCGGCACCTTGTCGGGGCAAGCGCGCGCCGAGGCGATGGCGATCTTCCGCGCCTTGCTCGACGATGTCGAGGCGACCGTGCGCGGGGAAATGGCGCGCGCGCTGTGCCGATCGGCCGACTTGCCGCGCGACATCGCCCTGGCGCTGGCCAGCGATACCTTGGACATCGCCGCGCCGATCCTCGAATGGTCCGAGGTGCTCACGGAAAACGACCTCATTGACATTGTTCGGTGTTCGTCGGCGCGCGCTGACGGCGAGGCGCGTCATCTGGTGATCGCCGGGCGGGTGGAGCTCTCTGAGCGTGTGGTTGAGGCGCTGGTCGAGGAGGGCGGTGCGCCGGTAACCTTGCGCGCCCTCGCCAATCGCGGCGCGCGTTTCGCCGAAGCCGCGATCCACCGGGTGATCGATCGCTTCGGCGAGGCGGAGGACGTTCAGGCCGCCCTCGTCGATCGCCCCGCGCTGCCGGTCTCGGTGGTCGAGCGATTGATCTATATCGTCACCGAGGCGTTGCGCTTGCGTCTTGGTGAGCGTCATAACTTGTCGCCAAGCACCCTATCGGGGCTCGCCAATCAGGTGACCGAGGCGGCCGCCCTGGCGTTGATCGGGCCCGAGGATTCGGAGTCGCGCAGCCGCTCGCTGGCCGCCGGCCTGGGGCGGCGCGACCGGCTCAGCGCGACGTTGATCCTGCGCGCGCTGTGTCTCGGCGAGTTTACCTTCGTCGAAGCCGCGTTCGCCCACCTCGCCAAGCTCACCATCGAAGCGGTGGAAACCCGGCTGCGCTACGGCAGCAAACTCGACTTCACCCAGATCTATCGCCTGAGCGGCCTGCCCGAAACCATCGAACTGCCGTTCCAGAACGCGGTGCGCCAGGCCTACCGCCTGCTCGCCGCCGAGGCGATCGAAAGCCGCGACGCCTTGTGCCAGAGCCTGGTCGAGACGCTGACCCCGTTCATCGCCGTCGGCAACGTGGCACCCACCGGTGTGCGCCTCGGCGCCGCCGACCTCGATTTCGTCCTCGCCCAAATCGGCAAGGGGCACGCGCCGCCGGTGGATTTGACGCGCTCTTAGAGGGCGCGCTTTTTAGAGGGCGTTCAGACGCCGCGCGGGCTTTCCTCGCATAAGCTCGGGCGCGCGGTCGCGCTTACCGCCCCGCGAAGGGCGCGGGTCGGGGGTTTAAAGGGCGTTCAAGCGCCACGCGGGCTTTCCTCGCATAAGCTCGGGCGCGCAGGCCGGTTGTTCTTAAGGGCGTTCAAGCGCCACGCTGGCTGGCCTCGCATAAGCTCGGGCGCGCGGTCGCGCTTGCCGGACTGCGCATCGCGCAGCCCGGTTGTTTAAAAGGTGTTCAAGCGCCACGCAAGCTGGCCTCGCATAAGCTCGGGCGCGCGGTCGCGCTTGCCGCCCCACGAGGAGCGGGTGTTTTTATTGGCGTTCAATCTTATTAACCCGACTTGGCGGTTCAGCTCCAGTTCAGGTTCGCGGACATAAAGTGGCATCGTACCGACCCCGCAATAGAGGGATGCCAGCCTCATGTCTCGATCATTTCTTCCGGTTTTCGCGGCGATCACGATCGTCCTTGCCGTTCCTGATGCAACGATTGCCCAAGACACTGTTGCACCCTCGGAGGATGCCGCCGAAAGAATTATTCGCCAAGTGATCGAACGCACCTTGGAGGCCGCGGCCGAGGAAATTCGTGGCGACACCTGGGGTGATCCCGCCGAGCCGTGGGACGACCCCGACGCGACCGACGGGTACGAGGCGTGGCCGGGCGACGCAACCCTGGAAACCCGGCGCCAACTCGACAGGCTCTATGCCCAACACGACCGCAAGCTTGCCAAACTCGAAGCGCAACTCGATCGCAAGCTGAGGAAGGCCGAGCGCGAGTACGCGCGCGAGACGCGGCGGGAACACCGACCCTGGAAGATCGAAAAACGCCGCGCCAAATACGAAGAGAGAGTCGATCGGGCCTACGCCAAATACGAGGACAAGGTCGACGAGGAAAACCACCGGTTCGCCGCCAAGCGCGACCGACTCCTAAGCCGGCAATACACCGGCTGACGGCACGTAGAAAAAGTCCCCCTCATCCCGACCTTCTCCCGCGAGGGGAGAAGGGGAAGAAGTGCGGTCTCGATGGTCGCGCCACCCTTGGCCGGAAAGCCCTCGCCCTTCGCGCGAGAGGGTTTGGGTGAGGGGGACGTTTGGTATAGATCGGAATGAGTTTAACCTCGCCCATCCGCCCGCGCGGGCTTTGCAACCGCGCCGATAAGGCGTAGCCTCACCCCGTCGTCTTGAAGGGGTGCAAACAGCGATGGCTGTTGACGAGGGACTGCGAAAACTCGCCGCCATTCTCGCCGCCGATGTCGCCGGCTACAGCCGGCTGATGGCGGACGACGAGCGCGCGACCGTCCGCACGCTGACCGCCTACCGCGAAATCTTTAGCGCCAACGTCGGCGCGCATCAGGGCCGCATTGTCGATACCGCCGGCGACAGCGTTTTGGCGACTTTCGACAGCGTCGTCGAGGCGGTCGAGGCGGCGGTCGAGGTTCAGCGCGCGCTGGGATTGCGCAATGAAGAGCTGCCCGGCCACCGCCAAATGCATTTCCGCATCGGGGTCAACCTCGGCGACATCATCCACCGCGACGACGGCACGATCTATGGCGACGGCGTCAACATCGCCGCCCGCCTCGAAAGCCTCGCCGAACCCGGCGGGGTGATGGTCGCCGACATCGCCGCCCAAGCGATCGAGGGCAAGCTCGGCGTCGACCTGGCCGACGCCGGCGCGCACGAGGTCAAGAACATCGCCAAGCCGGTGCGGGCGTGGCGGGTGGTGGTCGAGGGCGAGGTTTTGGGTGCGGCGGGGCCGCCGGATGCCAAGACGCTTCGTCGGCCTAAGTTGGTCGCGGGTCTCGTGGCTGGATTGGCAATCTTAGTCGGACTCGCGGTGTGGGGACTTACGATCCGGATCGAAGTCCCGCAAATGGTCAAAGCCGACGGTACGCCAACTGACGATCCGGTGCTTGCGATGCCTATTGGGCCGTCGATCGCGGTACTGCCGTTCGAGAATTTATCGGACGGAGAAGAGCGGAGCTATTTTGCCGATGGGTTGACCGAGGAACTGATTACCGCGCTGTCTCGTTTTCAAGACCTTAAAGTGATCGCGCGCCATTCGACGCTTCGGTACAAGGACCAGGCCGTCGACGTTCGCGCCGTGGCGGAAGAGCTGGTCGTGGGATACATCGTCGTAGGCAGTGTACGGCGGTCGACCGACGCAGTGCGTATCACGGTGCAACTGCTCGAAGGTCAGGACGGATCACACCTTTGGAGCGAGACCTATGACCGGGCGCTCACCGCCGCCAACTTGATTGCCATTCAAGACGAGTTGGCTTCGCAAATCGTCGATCGTGTCGCCGGCGCCTATGGCGAGATCGCCCGGCGGATGGCGGCGGCGGCGCGCAAAAAGTCGCCGGCGAGCCTTGATTCCTATGACTGCATCCTCCGCGCCTACGCCTTTCTCGAAGTGCTGACGCC
>JAKZSU010000112.1:0-9295 GCA_047517485.1 Alphaproteobacteria bacterium | reverse complement strand
TAACGCAAGCGCTACACGAAGCAGCGCGGGTCCCTCCTATGGACTACCGGGACAACCCCCCAACACCGCGTACCGCATAACATTAAGTGGACTAGTTTTGCTCCGCCCGGGTGGACTAATTTTGCTCCGCCGTTGACAGCCTTCGTTGAGCCAGAAGTTGCGCACCCCCCAGGCCGGGCCGATGATCGGGTTGCCGTCGGGGGTATAGGCGATCGGGCCGTTGATCACCTGTTTGATGCCGACCTCGCCGAATGCCGGCACCCGCGCGATCGCCGCTTCAATATGCGGCTCGAGTCGGTCGAGATTGGCTTGAAAAAGGTCGTTCTCCCAGGTTTCCGGCGGGCCGTCGATGAAGCAGATCGGCGCGTCTTTCTCATAGATTCCGAGGACCAACCCGTCACGCTCCTCGCGCATATAGTACGAGGCGTTGGGATCGCGAAAAACCGGCATTTCGGGCGCGCCTTGGGCATGGCGCGCGACGATGTCGGGGTGCGACTCGGTGACCAAATATTGATGTTCGGCGGGCATCACCGGCACGTCGAGGCCGACCATGGCGCCGGTTTGCCGGGCGTGCGCGCCGCTGGCGCTGACCACATGCTCGCAAACGATGTCGCCCCGGTCGGTGCGCACCCGCCACTCGCCGTTCGCCAGCGCGTCGATGCCGATGACCTTGGTGCCACGATTGATTTCGGCGCCGCCGTCGCGCGGGCCCTTGGCGAGCGACTGGGTGAGATCGGCGGGCTGGATGTAGCCGTCGGCGGTGTGATGAATGGCGCCGACGATGCCGTCGCTCCGAGCGATTGGCCAGAGGTCGATGAATTGGTTGGCCCTCAAGAGGCTTGCCTCGACACCGATGGTCTCGGCGATCCCGGCATAGCGGCGAAATTCGTCCATCCGGTCGGCGCTGGTCGCGGGGCGAAGGTTGCCGACTTGGCGAAAGCCAGTTTCCTGTCCGGTCTCGGCCGCTAACGACTTGTAGAGCGCGATCGAATATTTGTGGATCTGCCCGACGCTGTAGCTCAGATTATACAGCGGCAACAAGCCGGCGGCGTGCCAGGTCGAGCCCGAGGTCAGTTCCTTGCGCTCGCACAGCACCACATCCGACCAACCTTTTTTCACCAGGTGATAAAGCGTGCTGACCCCCACCACGCCGCCGCCAATGACCACTACGCGGGCATGTTCTCTCACGCCTTCTCCCCTCTACCGGAGTACCGTCCACGGCCCGGTCCGCCCGCGCCACGGGGAGAGTTTATACCAAACCGCGATGAGTAAGACTCATCGCGGTTTGGTTTTAAAGCGCGTTCACGCACCACGCAGGCTGCCTCGCATTAGCTCGGGCGCGCGGTCGCGCTTGCCGGCCTGCGCGTCGCGCAGTCCGGTTGATTCAGCGGGCGTTCAAGCGCCACGCAGGCTGCCTCGCATACGCTCGGGCGCGCGGTCGCGCTTGCCGTGAGCGGAGCTCACGGGCGCTGGTGCCGGCTGGATGGTGGGGGAGACTGGGTTCCTTTGTTTTAAAGCGCGTTCACGCGCCACGCAGGCTGCCTCGCATTGGCTCGGGCGCGCGGTGGCGGCACTACGGATTGGCGGCTTCGACCTGCGGCTCGGTGTACGGCTCGGTGCGGTGCACCGCGCCGTCGGCGTAGAGCGCGTCGATCTCGGCCTCGTCTAAGCCCAGCATGGTGGCGAGGATGTCGGTGGTGTCGTCGCCGATCGACGGCGCGCCGCGCCAGATGCGTCCCGGGGTGAGCGACATTTTCGGCACCACGCCGAAGACCCGGACCGGCACCCCCGACTGACGGTCGAGCACCGGCACCGTCATTTCGCGCGCCGCATAGTGCTCGTCATTATACTGGTCGCGCACATTGAACACCCGGGCGCAGCCGATCCGCGCCTCATTCAGCGCGGTATCCACCTCGAGCGCGGTATGCGCGGCACAGTATTCGCGCAGCCGCCGGTCGAGCTCGCGGCCTTTCTCGGAAGCAACCGCCGCGGCATCCTTCGAGCATTCGTCGTAGCTGTATTCCTCAAGGTCGAGGCCGAGGAATTCCGGCACCCGGTCATAGATCGCGCCGCCGAGCGCGCCGATATAGACCCAGCCGTCGCTGCATTCGAAGGTATCGTAGGGCTGGAACCCCGGCGGTCGATTGCCGCTATGGCCATAGACCGCGCCCTCGCCGGTAAACAGCGGCAGGGTGTTGCCGTTGGTCTGCGCCACCGCCTCGAATTGCGCCAGATCGATCACTTGGCCGCGGCCGGATTTCTTGACCTCCCACAGCGCCATCATCGTCGCCGCCCAGCCGGTGAGCGCGGTGATGTAATCGCCGGTATAGGACTTGGCGCGCTGCGGCGGCCCGGCGGGGTCGCCGGTCAAGTTCATCATCCCGCCATAGGCTTGCGCGATCGCATCGTACCCCGGCCGTCCGAGATACTCTTCCTTGCCGAATTGCCCGTAGGTGCTGACCCGGACGATCACCAGCGCCGGGTTGACCGCCAGCGCCAACTCGTTGGTGATCCCGTTGCGCTCGAGGGTGCCGGGCGCCGACGATTCCATCCACACGTCGGATATTTTCCACAGCGCCATCAGCAGCTCGACCCCACGCGCCCGCTTGAAGTCGAGCCCCATCGACAGCTTGTTCTTGGTGACCTCGGCCTCGTCGCAGCCATGCGGGCGGGGTCCGCGCACCAGTTGCGGCGCGGTGAAACGGAACACGTCGCCGCCGGGCTTCTCGGCATGGATCACCTCGGCGCCAAACTCGGCGAGCTTGGTGCCGATATAGGGCTGCGCGATGAGCTGCCCGGTGCCGACCGCGCGGATGCCCTCCAAGGGCCCGAACGCCGGCGTGACGCACGGGGTTTGGGGCCGCTCCAGCCGCTTGATCCAATCCGGGATCGTGTGCCGGAGTTCCTCGATCTTGCTCTCGTCGGCGACCAGCCTTGGATCGTGCGGCATAGGCTTCGTTCTCCCCTGCATTGTGTTGGCGCCCGCTCAACCATGGCGCCGGGTCATGCGCGGTTATCGCACCAAACCCGGATCACTTTCCGCCAGCCAAGCCAAACGATAAGGTCAAAATATTCTGCTCGCCATCGCGACGATAACTCGCGTCGTCGGTGAGTTGGCGGAGCAACTCGATTCCCATGCCACTGATATCCATGGTCTCCAAATCACCCGTCGGGTCCGGGGCTTCGTGCGCGAGCGGATCGAACGCACGGCCGTCGTCGGTCACCACGACATCCAAGCGATCGGAGGCCAGGGCAAATGCGAGGGTAATGTGACCGCTCTCCGGGTCATCATGGCCGTAGGCGACAATGTTCGACAAGACGTCATCGAGGACGACATTTACTCTGTGGCCGACCAAGGGGCTTATGCCATACGCGGCGGTGAAGCGATTGACGAAATCGGCGGCGCGGGCGATTTCCGCCGACTTCACCGCCAATTTCGTCGCGTGAAATTCTTCCCGCGCCAAATCCAACAGCGCGACCGCGTCGTCCCGGCCTTCCCTTCGCGCCTCGTCGAGCGGGGTGGATTGCCACCGGTCACGGACGTGGATGGGGTGATGGTGCGCCAGCAGGTATTGCACGGCCTCGATTTGCCCTTCGGCGGCGGCGAGGTGCAACGCGGTGCGGCCGTCGTAATCGGCCGCGCTCAGCGGTATGCCATTGGCCACGCACCGCCGCAGCCCCTCGACCTCATTCTCCGAAGCCGCCCATAGTAATTCGACCACCGCGTCGGTATCGCCGTACAGCTCGGACGGCTCGGTGGCTTCGGACGCGGTGGTAAGGTGCTGCGCGTTGCCGGGTTTCGCATCGTGCTGTTTCAGTAGGTCGATCACGTCGGCATGTTCGCCCAGTTGGGCGTCATCGAGCGGCGTGCCGCCCCATCGGTCCGGGGTATTGGGATCGACATCATGTTCGAGCAGGAAGCGCACCACCTCGAGGTGGCCTTCGGCGGCGGATAGGTGCATCGGCGTTCGCAGATCGTAGTCGCCGCTCGCCAGATTGGCTTGGTCGTCGAACAGGCGGCGCAGGGTACGGACATCGCCTGAACTCGCCGCCCATAGGGTTTGCGAGGTTATCAGCGCGCGCCAACGGGCGATCGGGATCCGCAGATCGACGCGGTCGCCTTTCGCGGCGACGCGGTCATAGATATGCAATTGATAGGTTTGCGCCAGGCGTTTGGCCATATCGACCCCGCGCACGCTGTTGCCGATCGCGTCGAGCCGCGGCGACCAAATGCAAACCCCCATAAGTCGGGGCACCACCAACAAAACCGCCCCGCCGACGCCACTCTTGGCCGGCACGCCAATGCTCATGGAAAATTCACCGCTGCCGTCGTACATGCCGCACATCTGCATTATCGTCAGGCAGTTGCGGACGGTATCCTCGCTGAACACGCGTTCCTGGCTGGCCGGACATATGCCGTTGTTGGCGAGGGTGGCGGCGGCGGTGGCCAATTCCCGCGCGGTGATCTCGAGCGAGCACATGCTGAAATAGAGTTCCAGGGCGTCGCGCAATTCATGATCGACGGTGTCCGCGCCATTGGGCAGGACACCGGCATCCTTCATAATGTATCCCAACGCGCGATTGTTATCGCCGGTGCGGCTTTCCTCCTGCGCCATCCAGGCGTTGAGTCGCGGCACCGCGCCGCCGGTCATTTTGGCCCACACGTTACGCACATGCTCTTGACGGCGATGCAGCGGATCGTCGGTCTTGGTCAACGCCGCGGTCATGATCGCGCCGGCGTTGACCATCGGGTTGTGGGGCCGCAGCGTGCCATCCGACATCAGCACCCGCGCATTGAAGGGTTGACCGGACGGCTCCATGCCGATGTGCCGGTGGACTTTATCCTCGCCATGTTCGTCGAGGGCGAAACAGTAATTGAATGGCTTGCAGGCGGATTGTACCGAGAAATCGGTCTCGGTCTTGCCAAGCTCCAGAAGTTGGCCGTCGGTGGTCATGACCGCCATCGCGAACTGCTCGGGATCGACCTCGGCGAGCGGCGGAATGTAGGTCGCCTGGGTGCCGTCCTGGTTTTGCGCGACGTCGCCAAAAAGCCCCGCCAACTGATCGGAGAATTGTTCGAAATCGGGTAAAACCAAGTCACCCTGTTGGGTTCGTTCGAACAAGGTGCCAGCGGACTGAACGATAGTGAGGAAGGCGGGGAAATCCAACGCCTCGACGTCACATTCGTCGAGCTTGGTGAACATTTCCCCTAGCCGCCTATCTTTCCGAGTCAGGCCATTGCTTTCCAGGACACGGGCGACGTCCGCCTTTCGCACCCGGCCATCGCCGTCATCGTCGATCGCCCAAAAAAGCCGAAATTCTCGCGGATAATTGGCGGCCAACTTATCCCGGGCCAAGGTTGAGTGGTAAGGTTGCATAGACCGATTTTTCCAATCTGGCGGGCGTTATACCAAGGGTGGTTAATAATGACCCGTTTGACCGATCGATTTTCGTCGCTGGATAGGAGCGGGGCGCGCCGTCGTGCGACCCCACGTCAAGCGGCCCGCGACGCATCCAGCGGCGACTCTTGCTCCCTGGGCAGACCGGCCTGCGGTGGCCCGAGGCGGCTTTCCGGATGCGTTGCGCCGCTTGCCCGATGGACACCCATCGCGCGGCGCGTCGCGCCTGCCCGGAAAGCCGCCTCGGGCCATCAAACGAATCATTATTAGCCACCCTTGGTATTACTCGGCATCAAGGTAGCCAATCGGATTCTCCAGCGCAATCTTCCGAAAATGCGGCTTGAGCCATGGTCGCGACAAGAATATTGCGATTTTTCCGCGGTGATCCGTTCCCTGACGGTCGTTGCATGGGCTTAATCTTCACAATTTCTGAGCGAATCGGCTCAGACTGAGTTAAGCTTACCACCGTGTGGTCCCCGCGGTATTCGGTTGGGGAGAACGATCGCGACGGAACGGCCCAGGGGCAAAGCATGGAAATTGGTACGCGCGAAATTCAAGATGTCACCGTTATCGACATGAGCGGTGAGTTGATTTCCCAGACCTCTGGCGACGCCTATGACGAAATGGTTCGGATTGCCAAAAGCGGCGTCGCCAAGGTCGTCTTGAATTTGGATAAGTTGGATTATCTCAGCAGCGCTGGATTGCGGGTCATCCTGACCGCCGCGAAACTGCTTAAATCTTCGAGCGGGGAGATGATAAATTGCAATGCCAATGGCGTGGTTAAAGAGGTTTTGGAATCGTCCGGGTTCAATAGTTTGGTCGATATGTACGATACGGAAAGCGATGCCGTTTCCAAGCTCGCGTCCTAGAGCACGTCTTGCCGGGTCACTCCGATAGGTCTGCTGAATCCAAACTGAAGGTAAACGTGAGAACGTTCCGGTCGGCGCCGCGGCGATAGCTCACGTCGTCGGCAAGGTGACGGATCAGCTCGAGGCCGAGGCCACCGATTGCCACATTTTCCACACCACCCGTCATATCCGGCGCGGGCTGCGAAAGCGGGTCGAAGGCGCGACCGTCGTCGGTGACGATGACCGCCAGCCGCCGCCGCTTCAGATCAAATTCAATGTTGATTTCATGGCCTGTCGGATCGTCAAACCCGTACGACACGATATTGGTCAGAACGTCGTCCAAAACGACGATGATTTTATGCTCGATCGACGTCTTTACGGCGTTGGCGGCGGCAGACTGTTTGGCGAACGAAATCGCCCGCCCGACCGCCGCGACATCGACGGCCAAGGTGACCGCTTTTTCCTCGGTCATCCCGGTCATTGCCGGCCAAATCGGAAGACAAGAACCGTGGTGTCGTCGGTCTGCTCGGCACCGTCCTCGAAACGACGCACGGCGGACAAGATTTCTCCGGTGAGCGTCTTCCCGCCGCGCGCGGTACTCGATTCCAGCACCTTCAACAATCGTGTCGGCCCGAGCAATTGGCGTGCGGCGTTCATCGCTTCGGTTACGCCGTCGGTATAGATGACAAGCGTGTCGCCGTCGCCCAGGCGGCCTCGCGATTCCTCATAATGAAAGTCTTCCGCGGCACCGAGGAAGGGCCCGTGTCGGTCACTGAGATCATCCAGATCGCCATTGCTTCGACGGATGATCGGGTGCGGATGGCCGCCATTGCAATACACGAATTCTCCGGTGTCGATATCGATGATCGCCACAAATAACGTGACGAACATATTCTGCTCGTTATCCCGGCAAAGCTCATTGTTCGCATAGTTGAATATTTTCGACGGCGAAAGCTCGCTCGAGGCCTTGGAGCGAATGACGGTGCGCGCGACCGCCATGAACAACGCCCCCGGAATGCCCTTGTCGGATACGTCGCCGACGCAAACACAGTAATGTCGGTCGTCGATAAAAAAGAAATCATAAAAATCGCCGCCTACTTCACGCGCCGGCTCGAGCACCGCGTGCAACGAAAATTCGCGCCTGTCGGGCATCTCGGACGGAATCATGCTCATCTGAATCTCGTGGCCGATGTTCAGTTCTTCTTCCATGCGATTCTTTTGACCCTCGATGATCGCATAGGCTTGCTCCAGCTCCTCCATGTTCTGTCGCAAGGTCAGATGTGTCGCCACCCTGGCAAGCAGAATGGGCGGGCTGAACGGTTTGTGGATGTAGTCGGCCGCGCCCAACGCGAACCCCTTGGCCTCATCCATGGACTGGTCCTTGGCGGTCAGGAAAATGACCGGGATGTCGCGGGTCGATGGATTCTGCTTGAGCAGCCGGCAGGCCTCATAGCCGTCCATCTCCGGCATCATGATATCGAGCAGAATCAAGTCGGGTTGCTGTTTGTCGGCAATTCCGAGGGCCATCTTGCCGTTGACCGCCGCCTTGACAGTATAGAACGGGCTTAGGACGCTCTTAACGACATCCAGATTTTCCGCCGCGTCGTCGACGGCCAGGATGGTTTTTCTGCGAAGGTCCATTATCCGGCCGACGAATAGGTCCAGACCAAGACACTCTCGGAACGGCCTCGCAGTTCCTGCCGCCCACCGCGCGCGAACCTCTTCAGCAAGGCGTTGCCGTCTTCGCTGGCCTCGCCACGAACCGCTTCGACCAGCGCATCGCTGGCAACGATATCGCAGGACAAGTCGCGGCTCAGCGCCTCGATACGGGACGCACTGTTGGTGGTATCGCCGATCACCGCGAATGCCATATTGCGCTCCGTCCCTATATCGCCCATCACCGCCGGACCATAGTGCAAACCGATTCCCATGCGGATCGGTTCCTGACGCCGCGCCGCGCGATCGGCGTTGAGGTCGTCGAGCCCATCGAGCATGGCAAGGGCGCAGGATAAGGCATTGGTGGCATCATGGTCGCCGCGATCCGGCGCGCCAAAGATCGCCAAGGCCGCATCGCCGATGAATTTTTCCATAATGCCATCATGTTCGAATACCGCGTTCTCGATCCGCGCGTGATAGCCGCGCAGCAACGCCATCACTTCTTCCGGGCTCAGGCTTTCCGAGATCCGGGTAAAGCCGACGATATCGGCAAACAAGACCGCGACGTCCTGGCGGCGGACTTCGCCGAGCGGCTCATCCCGGGTGGCCAGCTCTTCGACGAGTTTAGGTGAAAAATAGCGCGATAGATTGGCCCGCGCCTTCTCCAGCGCTAGCATATGTTGTCGGAGCGCCAAATGGGTCGCCACCCGCGCCCGCAATATCGGCGGGCTGAACGGTTTGTGGATGTAATCCGCCGCCCCCAGCGCGAAACCCCTGGCCTCCTCGGTGGTTTGGTCCTGGCCGGTCAAGAAGATGATCGGAATATCTCGCGTATCGGGATCCGCCTTCAACGTCCGGCAAACCTCGTAGCCGTCCATTTCGGGCATCACGATGTCGAGGAGAATTAAATCGGGCTTTTCCTTGGCGACAATCTTAAGCGCCATCTTGGCGTTCGTCGCCGCCTTGACGGTATAGGTGGGGCTAAGGATGCCCTTCACCGCATCGAGATTTTCCACCGCGTCATCGACCGCCAAGATGGTCTTTTTTTTAGTCTCGCCCATGCCCCCGCACCAAACCTTATACCCCTATTCGCTCACGCAATTCGACGAGCGCGGCGACGGCGCCTTCGAAGTCGTAGGCGCCTACGTGCTTGCCCAACGCGGCAAGCGGCGCCGCAATCTCGGTGCCCCGCACATCCGCCATAATTTCGTCGAGCAGGCTCTCGGCCGCGGTATCGTAGTCCTCGAGCCGGTCCCTTAGAGTCCGTCCGGAGACTTTATGTAGGATTACAGAGTTTTCGGAGCATGAGTCGAATGGACGCGAGCTTGATGAAGGCGAGCGCGTTGCGGTTGAGGTTCTCCCAGTCCTTGGCCAGTCGGCGGCAGCGGTTGA
>JAKZSU010000111.1:0-7827 GCA_047517485.1 Alphaproteobacteria bacterium | reverse complement strand
CGGCGGCCATGCCGCATAAGGTGAACATGTAGACCGCGCCGATCCGCCCGCCCGCCTGTTTGGCGGGAAAGAAGCGCCGGACGATCAGCGTGTACGACGGCACGATGCCGCCTTGCGACAAGCCGAACAGCAGCGACGCGGAGTAGAGTCCTTCCAGGCTTTGGATCGGGATGAACACCAGCAGCGCGCACATTTGCAGTGTCGAGCCCAGGAGCAGGGTTCTGAGGCCGCCGAGGCGGTCGGATATCCAGCCCGAAATCAGCCGGCTGATGACCCCGCCGGCAAGCATCAGCGAAAGCATTTCGGCGCCGCGCGCGGCGGCATACCCGAGATCGCTGGCGTGGGCGACGATGTGAACCTAGGGGGTTGCCATGGCGACGCAGCAGCCGATGCCGGCGGCGCAAAGCAAGGTTTGCAAAGTTTTGCGGTTTATGCCCAGCGGTCGCTGGGTGACGGTGTCCGCCTGGTCACCGTTGAACGCATCGTCGAGCGGCGCCCGGGGCCACAACAACGCCGCCAACAGCGGTGTCGCGATCAGGCAGAACAGCGCCAGGCCTTCGAGGGTGGCGCGCCAACCGATGGCGTCGAAATAGCTCTGAAGGATCGGCGGCCAGACCACCCCGGCGAGGTAACTGCCGCTGATGACGATGCCGACGGCAAGGCCGCGGCGGCGCACGAACCAATGGGTGGTATCGGCGACCATCGGCACATAACTGGTGGCCTGGCCGAAAAATCCGACGAAAAATCCCATGCTCGCGGCGAGAGCGAAGATCGATTGGGCCTGGGAGGCAAGGTAAAACCCGATGGCGAGCGACAGCCCGCCGATCAACGCCGGCACCATCACCCCGATGCGGTCGGCGAGCCGGCCCATGACGATGCCGCCGAAGCCGAAGCCGATCATCGCCGCGATGTACGGGAAAGTGCCGCCGGCGCGGCCAACCCCGAATTCGAGCGCCGCCGGCTTGATCAGCAGGACCGCGCTGTACATGCCGGTGCCGCCGATCACCATGATCGCCAGCGCGGCAACCAGGCGCACATAGGCGTAGGGGGATTCCGCTTTCAAACCGGGAGGTCTCGCCGCGTGTCTTCAGTCCTTGTAGCCGGGATCGACACGATCGAGGCGGCGGATCATCGCCGGCCACAGCAGCCGTTGCGCGGTGCCCTTGGCAAGACCGTCCTGGGCCACCTTGGCGGTGCGCGCGATGCTCTCCGAAGTTGGTATTTGCAGCTCACAGCCGCCGCCCTGGGCCATGACTTGCGCGATACACGCACGCTCGAGTAGATAGATCCGCCAATAGGCGTCGGCCGGATGGGCGCCGGCGGCAAGCGTGCCGTGATTACGCATAATCATGCAGTGCCTTGGCCCGAGATCGGCGACCAGGCGCTCGCGCTCATCGAGGTCGGTGGCGACGCCCTCGAAGTCGTGATAGCCGACTTCGCCATCGAGAAACATCGCGGTTTGGGTCAGCGGTAAGAGACCGGCCTTTTGCGCCGATACCGCCTGGCCGGCATCGGTATGCAGGTGGATCACGCAATTCACGTCGTCGCGCGCGCCGAGCACCGCGCCGTGAATGACGAAACCGGGGCCGTTGGGGTCGTAGTCCGACTCGAGGACTTTTTCGCCGTTCTTGTCGATTTTCACCAAGCTGGAGGCGGTGATTTCCTCGAATAGCATGCCGAAGGGGTTGATCAAGAAATGCCCCTCGCCGCCGGGAACCCGGCCGGAAATGTGGGTAAACACCAGATCGTCCCAGCCCTGGAGCGCGATCAGGCGATAACAGGCGGCGATATCCACCCGGAGTTGCCATTCCTCGGGCGAGACCAGATCGCGCACCGATCTGTCCGCGCGCTTCTCCGCGATTGCCATGGTCCTCTCCGTCACATTCCGGTTGCCGCTGGCCCGCACGTTAGAGCGCTTCCCAACTTAATGGAACCGGTTTGGCCACACCAAGGCCGTCCCCATGCTAAAAGGAGACCCATTCGAACGAAGAGGACGAGCCTGATGAAAGTCATCGAGCTGCGCGACGACTGGGGTCTCGACCATCTCGTGGTGAGCGAACGGCCCAAGCCGGACCTGGGTCCGGGTCAAGTATTGATCGCGATGCAGGCGGCGTCGCTCAATTTTCGCGACACGGTGATGGTCGAGCGCGGGTATGGCCGCCGCTCCGGCCAATTGCCGATCGTCCCGCTGTCGGACGGTGCTGGCGAGATCGTCGCGGTGGGTGACGGGGTGAGCCGGGTCAGGGTCGGCGATCTGGTCTGTCCGGCGTTCTCGCAGACCTGGATTACCGGCCCGCTCAAGGAAGACTACTGGCCGGGCATGCTCGGCGGGCCGCGCGACGGCGTGTTGCAAGAGTTCATGGCGCTCGACGAGACCGGCGTGGTGAAGGCGCCGCACGGCTACAACGCGCTGCAGGCCGCGACGTTGCCGTGCGCGGCGATCACCGCGTGGAGCGCGGTGGCGGTACAAGGCCGGGTCAAGCCCGGCGACGTGGTTCTGGTCCAAGGCAGTGGCGGGGTGTCGCTGTTCGCACTGCAATTCGCCAAAATGCTGGGTGCGCGGGTGATCGCCACGTCTTCGCGCGCGGCGAAACTCGAACGCTTGGAGGCGCTCGGCGCCGATCATGTGATCAATTATGCCGAGGACGCGAGTTGGGGGCGCACCGCGCGGGCGCTGGCCGGCGGCGCGGGCGTCGATCTGGTGGTCGAGGTCGGCGGCAGCCGCACCCTCGAGCAATCGTTGCGCGCGGTGCGCGGCGGCGGCACCGTCGCGATGATCGGCGTGCTTTCAGGCGGCCTCGCCGAGCTCAATCTCGGCCTCGTGGTGACCCAGAATATTCGCCTGCAAGGGGTCACCATCGGCAATCGCGATATGCTCGAAGGCTTGATCGGCGCGATCGAGCAAAACGGTCTCGATCCGGTGATCGACGAGCATGCCTTCGCTTTCGATGACGCGGCCGACGCACTTCGCGCCTTGCCCAAGGGCGAACATTTCGGGAAGATATGTATCCAATTTTGAATCGGCGCGATGGGAGGATTTTCATGATCGCAAAGAGAATTCTATTTGCCACGGCGTGTTCCGTCGTGGCGGCGGTGGGCGCGGCGGGCGCAGACGACGACATGCTCGACGTCGATTCCTCGCTCGTGCGATCGAAGGAGCTGATTGTCACCTTGCCGCCGATGGATGCTCGGGAAGGCCGTCTGTTGTTCGCGGTCAAGGGCTGCGTCATATGCCACGAGGTCAATGGCGTCGGCGGCCAACGCGGCAAGGCGCCGAGCCTAGACGCGTCGCGCATGCCGATCGAGCCCGACCCCTTCGTGTTCGCCGCCCGCATGTGGCGCGGAGCCAAGAAAATGATCGCCCTGCAGGAACAGGATCTCGGCTACAGCATCTCTTTGACGCCGGAAGAGTTGGCGCACATTTTCGCCTTCGTCCACGACGAGGAGGAACAGCAGCTGTTCACCTTGCCCGGGCGCGGCGTCCAGTAATACCAAGGGTGGTTAATAATGACCCATTTGATGGCCCGCGGTCGCTTTTCGCCGCTGGATGCGTCGCGGGACGCTTGACGTGGGTTCGCACGACGGCGCGCCCCGCTCCTAGCCAGCGACGAAAATCGATCGGTCAAATGGGTCATTATTAACCACCCTTGGTATAAAGATCTCGATTTCGAGTTCGCTATAAATGAATGGGCGATGAGAGTCCGAGCGTTTGCCTTGGCCATGGTTTTAGCTCTGTCGTCGGCCAGCCTCTTGCGCGCTGAACCGGCGCCGTCGGTCGAGCTGGAGTACCACGTTTTTATCGGCGGCCTGCATGCGCTCAGCCTGACCACGCGCGTGGTGCGCGACGACTCAAACGGCTATCGCATGGCGATCGACGCGGTCACCGCCGGCCTGATCAGTAAATTCATCCACGCCACCTACCGCGCCGAAAGCGTCGGCGTCACCAGGCACGGGTCGGCATTTCCGACCCGCTTTCGCGGCATCAGTGGCGAAGACGACGAGGATGGCAAGACGGTGACCGTGGACTATGGCGACGATGGCGCGCCGCGGGTGTCATTCGTACCCGAGCACGAAGCGCCGGACGAGCCGCTACCGAGCGCGATGACCGCCGCCACGATCGACCCGGCGAGCGCCATGCTGACGTTGATGGAAACCCTTGGCAATACCGGACGCTGCGACGCTACGGTCAAGGTGTTCGACGGCAAGCGGCGCTACAATTTGGCGTCGCGCCATGCCGGCGAGGTCGAGCTGAGGGCGACAAAATACGCGCCCTACGTCGGCCCGGCGACGGAATGCCGGGTCGGCTTCGAGCGCCTTGCCGGGTTCCGCGAAGGGCGATTGGGGCGACGCTATCCCGACGAGATCGTACTCTATCTCGCGCCGCTGTTCGACGACGCGCCGCCGATGCCGGTGCGGATGCATGGCAGTAACTTGTTCGGCGCCTTGCGCCTACACCTGGTCGCCTGGCGCGGTTTGGCGCAAAGCGAAATTGAAGCGACCCCGACGCCGCCATAATCTATTCGGTGCCATCCACTTCGGCGAAGACCTCGCGGGCGATACGGAAACCCGATATCGCCGCCGGGGCGCCGCAATAGACCGCGCACTGTAGGAGGATTTCGCTGATTTCCGCGCGGCTGACGCCATTGTTGAGCGCGCCGCGAAGATGCAGCCTGAACTCGTGCTCGCGGTTGAGCGCGGTGAGCATCGCCAAGTTGAGCATGCTGCGGGTTTTTTTCTCGAGACCCGGCCGGCTCCAGACCGCGCCCCAACAATATTCGGTGACGAATTCCTGCATCGGTTGACTGAATTCATCGGCGCCGGCGATCGCCTTGTCGACGTGCGCCGCGCCCAGCACCGACCGCCTGATCTCAAGCCCCTTGTCGTAATCTTCCTGGCTCATGGGTCCCTCCCTGGTGAAAAAATTTATCGGTGGAGATAGTCGAGCGCGGCGCCGGCCATCAGGCGGACGCCGGTCTCGAGCGCGGCTTCATCGATGTCAAAAAGCGGCGAATGACTAAATGCCGCCTCGGCGATCGGGACGCCGCGCGGGCGTGCGCCAAGGAGAAAATAAAAGCCTGGAACCTGTTGCGCGAAAAACGAAAAATCCTCGGCCCCCATCACCGGTTTGCGCGGCGCGACCGCATCCGCGCCGACCACGCGGCGCAAACTGGGCAACATCTCGTCGACCAGGGCCGGGTTATTGCGAGTCACCGAATACGAATTATCGAACACGACTTCCGCGGTGGCGCCGGCGGCGGCGGCGATATTCTCGGCGGTGCGCACCATGCGCTGGTGAATATCCGTGCGCACGGATTCGTCGAGGGTGCGTACCGTGCCGACCATCGTCACGTCGTCGGGGATGATGTTGAAGCGCTCGCCGCCGTCGATCTGGCCGACGCTGATCACCGCCGCGTCACTGGTGCCGATCTGGCGGCTGCGGATAGTTTGCAGACCCATGACGATCTGCGCGGCGACGACGATGGGGTCGATGCCGCGTTCGGGGAACGCGCCATGGGTCTGGCGGCCGCGCACGGTGATGGTGAAGCGATCGAGGCTGGCGAGCAGCGTTTCGCGGGCATATTGCACGCTATCGAGGTCGCCGGGGGTGACGTGCAAGGCGAAGATCGCGTCGGGCACCGGGTTTTGCAATGCGCCTTGGTCGATCATCATCCGCGCGCCGCCGTCCTCGCCGGGCGGTGGGCTTTCCTCGGCCGGTTGAAAGATGACTTTGACCGTGCCGGGGATCTCGTCGCGCATGCCGGCGAGCAGGGCCGCCGTCCCCATCAGGATCGCGACATGGGCGTCGTGGCCGCAGGCATGCATGACGCCGACATCCTGGCCCTTGTAGGTCGCGGTCGCGGTCGACGCGAAGGCGAGACCGGTCGCCTCGGTCACCGGCAAGGCATCCATATCGGCGCGCAACGCGACCACCGGGCCGGGGCGACCGCCCTTCAGGACCGCGACCACGCCGGTATGCGCGACGCCGGTCCGGATGTCGTCGAAGCCGAGCGCCGCCAAGTGATCGGCGACCAGTTTTCCGGTGCGAAACTCGCGATTGCTGAGCTCGGGATTCTGGTGAATATCTCGCCGCCAAGCGATCACCTTGTCGGCAAGCTGCGCGGCGCCATCGTCGATCGCCTGGTGATAAGGCGCGGCCGAAGCCGGCGCGAACACGTGCGCGGCGGAAATCACCGCTGTCGCCACCACGGATGCGATCATTCGTGTCATGTCATGTTCCTTCGCGGACAGGCAGGCGAGTCGTCGTCTAAAATCACTCAACCGTAGACGAAAAACCCGCGCCCCCCGGATAAGGGAGCGCGGGCGTTTTCTTGCATACGGTGCGCTCATTGCACCCCCGAAGGTGTAACCCTCCTCAGGTGATGTGCGCGCCGCGGGTCTCGACATAGACCGCGTACAGCGACTGGCTGCCGGTCATGAAGAGGCGATTGCGCTTGGTTCCGCCGAAGCAGATGTTCGAGCAGATTTCCGGCAGGCGGATCTGGCCGATCCGGTCGCCGTTCGGCGCAAAGATGTGGACGCCATCGTAGCCGTCGCCGACCCAACCGGCGCTCGCCCAAATGTTGCCATCCTCGTCGGCGCGGATGCCGTCGGCGAAGCCGAACTTGCCGTCGAGTTCCATGCTGGTGAACTCACGCTCGTTGGTCAGCTTGGCGCCGTCGACGTCGTAGACCCAAATGTTCGGGCTCGCTTCCTTGTAATGCGACGCACCGGTATCGGCGACGTACATCAGCTTGTAGTCGTGCGAGAAGCACAGGCCGTTGGGCTTGAACGGGCCGTCGGCGACCTTGGTGATGACACCGGTCTGGCCGTCGATGCGATAGACCGCTTCCTTGCGGAGCGGCTGCGGCGAGCCGGTATTGAGCCGGTGGCCCTCGTAGTTCATCAGCGAGCCATAGCCCGGATCGGTGAACCAGATCGAGCCGTCGTCGGGATGGACGACGGCGTCGTTCGGCGCATTGAACTCGCCACCCTCGAAACTGTCGGCGAGCACTGTCACGCTGCCGTCGTATTCGTAACGCACGACGCGGCGATTGCCATGCTCACAGGCGATCTGGCGGCCGGAATAATCGAACGTATTGCCGTTCGAGTTGCCCGACGGCGCCCGGAAGCGCTGCGATACGTGACCGTCTTCCTCGATCCAACGAAGCTGTTGGTTCTCCGGAATATCGCTCCAAATCAGGTAGCGGCCGACGCCGTTCCATGCCGGGCCCTCGGCCCACAGCGTCCCCTTGTAGAGGCGCATGATGGGCGTGTTACCGAGTTTGTACTTGAAGCGGTCGTCTAGCGGCACGACGTCGGGCTCGGGATAACGCACCGGGTCGGCGTCGGGGCTGAAGTTGCGGGCAAAAGCCTCGCCGGCCATGCCGGTCACGCCGGCAACCGCGGTCGCGGCGGCGAGGAACGAGCGACGACTGAGGTCCGAAGACTCGTCGTTCTTGCGCGTTACTGGCTTCGCCAGGTCCTTGAATTCATATTCGATAGCTCTGGGCATGCTGAATTCCTCCCGAAATTCCCTGAAAGATTTCTGGTGCCGGACATTCGCGAGCAGAATGCCCGATGGCGTCCCCCTTACCGTTTAGGTCGGACGATCCATGCGGCGGATCGTCGCACCGAAAGCCCAAATGCGCAAGCGGCTGATGGTGATTTCTGTTATAATCCGTTAGCCTGATACCACCGAGCGGAATGCCTGACTCACGTTGGGGATTCCCAAGCGGTCCGATCTCTGACTCAATGTGGTGAACCAATGAGGTTCGCCATGGCAGCGCCTATCGACTTACGGAACGATTTTGACAGCGTCTCACTGCG
>JAKZSU010000110.1:0-8043 GCA_047517485.1 Alphaproteobacteria bacterium | reverse complement strand
TGTTCATGAGCATCTCCTCGGAGAAACTCCGAAAAGTGCTCCATCCAATTCAAATCGACACCATGCATTTTCGCTTCAAACCCCGCAGAAATCCTGGCTCTCAAAGCCAGCACCGCTCAGTTAACCGGACAGCAGTGACCGAATATCACAAAGAAAATTACGAAAATGCCGTGGAATACGCGCTGAAAATCAATCTGCCGGGCTTCCACTGGGCGCAAATTCATCTGGCCGCCGCCTATGGCCAGTTGGGTCGGGCCGCGGAAGGCGAAGCCACGATTAATAGGGTGCTCGAAATTTACCCGGATTTCGCCGAGAAAGCGTGGAACGAATATCGCATGTTCAATATTCCGGATGAGTTGATCCGCCGCAGCCTTGACGGATTACGCAAGGCGGGCCTCGATGTGCCCAATGACCCGGAGTGAACCAGGAGCCGCCCGGGACCCTTTTGCTCTCGCCCGTGATTTGACCGGCACTCCACGCGTCATCCGCATCGTCCAGATCGGCATTGGTCAGCAGGCCTATCGAGAATGTCGCCGCGCGGCTATGAATGCTACTGGCGGTATCGGTAGCCTTGTAAGTTCGTCCGCCATACCGCCTCAAGATGACGTGCGGGGATATCTTGCCCGATGTCTCGGTGCCATTCGTTTGTTTGCTCAGACCCGAGCATCAATTTGCGGTGCCCATTTCCCGCAAATTACCGCGCCTCAATTACCGTCCCGGTCTCACCTTCGAGCGCGCGCGATATATTCGGCGGGTCGGTGATCAGCCCTCGTGTGCCGCCGCCTTCGATGTATTGGATCATCGCCAGGATCTTCGGGCCCATACTGCCGGCGGGAAACTCGCCGGCGTCGAGGTGGCGCCGCGCCTCGGCCACCGTGATCTCGTCGAGCCAGCGCTGATCCGGCGCCCCGAACCCGATCGCCACTTTTTCCACCGCGGTCAAAATGACGAACAGATCCGCACCCAGACCGATAGCGAGCAGGCTCGACGACAGGTCCTTGTCGACCACCGCCTCGACTCCCGCAAGGTCGCCGCCCGCGTCGCGCACCACCGGAATGCCGCCGCCGCCGGCGGCGATGACCACGGTGCCGGCGCGCACCAAGTGCGCGATGGTCGCCAGTTCGACGATTTCGCGCGGCGCCGGCGAGGGGACGACGCGGCGCCAACCACGGCCCGGGTCCTCGCGAATCTCCCAGCCCATCTTGGCGGCCAGCGCGCGTGCCTCGGCTTCCTCCATCACGCTGCCGATCGGCTTGTCGGGATTGGCGAACGCCGGGTCATGCTCATCGACCAGGACTTGGGTGACCAGCGCGATGGCGTCGCGGTCCAGTCCGCGCTTGGCGAAATCGTTCTGGAGGACGCGCTGGAACATGCAGCCGACCGCGCCCTGGATATCGGCGGCGGCGTAATCCATCGGCACCATCGGCACCTCGTCGCGGGCGATCTCCGAGCGCCGCAGAATGAAGCCGACTTGCGGGCCGCTGCCGTGAGTGATCACCACCCCCCAGCCCGCTTCGACCAGGTCGGCGATGTGGTGCGCGGTCTGCGACGCGGCGACAAATTGGTCGGGGATCGACTCGTGCTGCTTGTCGACGATCAGCGCGTTGCCGCCGACGGCGACCACGGCAAGCTTGCCGACGCTCATTCCTCGAGCCCCGCCGCGAGCGCGCTTATCGCGTCAGCGAAGCACCCGATCGGCGCACGGGTTATCCCGGCGCCGATCTGGCCGACTCCCGGATCCTTATGGGCGATGCCGGTGTTGATGATCGGCGCGATCCTGGTATCGAGCACCGCGCGGGCGTCGATCCCAGCTGGTGTCCCGGCAAATCCGAGCGCGGGCAGGGTAAGCGCGCTGTTCGGCCCGAGCCTGATTAGCCCCATTTCGCGGGTGTTGCGCAGCGCGTCGGCCGGGGTGCCGCCGACGAATTGGACGATCGCCGGCGCCGCCGCCATCGCGAAGCCGCCGATCCCCGCGGTCTCGGTAATCGCGCTGTCGCCGAGGTCGGCGGCCGCGTCGTCGGCGCTGTAGCCGGGAAAGAACAGCCCGTCGATCGGCGGCGCCGGGCGGGTGAACCAGCGGTCGCCGGTGCCGCTCACCCGGATACCGAACGCGACCCCGTTGCGCGCCATCACCGTCACCATGCTGCTGCCCGCGACGCCCTGAGCGGCGCTCGTCATCGCCTTACAAGCCGCCATCGAAATATTGAGAAAAAAGTGGTCGTTGCCGGCGATGAAGGCGATTACCTCGGTGGCGTGCGCCCGGGTGACATCGGACTCGAGAATCGCCGGCGCGATGCGGCGCAGGAACAACGACGTCGCGGCGGCGTTGCGGTTGTGCACCTCGTCGCCCATGTGCAGCGCCTGTGCCATCAAAGGCAACAGATCGAGGCCGCCGAGTTTGGCGAGTCCGGCCGCCAGCACCGGCGCCAGCGTCTCGCCCATCCATGTCAGCCGATCGAGAACCTCCGCATCGTAGGCGCCAAAGCGCAAGACCCGCCCGAGCCCTTCATTGAGGCTGCAAAAACTGGTGCCGCCGCTGATGCCATCGGTAACCCGCCAGACCGGCATCGACGGGCTGATAATGCCGGCCATCGGACCCACCGCATGATGATGATGGCACGGCGCGAAGGCGACCGCGCCGGACCCGGCGAGGGTTTCGGCGGCTGCCGCATCGCCGGCCCAGCCTTCGTACAGAATTGCGCCGATGACCGCGCCGCGCATCGGACCGCACATCTCGTCCCATGCGACGGGTGGGCCGGCATGGAGTATGCGCTGCTCGTCCATTCCCGGAACGCCATCGCGTGCCGGCGCGATCCCGTCGAGCACCGGTCGCGATGCGAGATAGCGTTCGAACGCGGTGCGGTTCGCCGCTTCGGTCGCCGGATGATTGACCAAGCGCGAGAGATCGGTCGCCACGCTGGCGTCACCGTCGCCCGGCGGCGCACAGTCGACCGCTACCGCCGTGCCGCCGGCGGCACGGATTCCGTCGGCGAAAAGCGACGGGCCGACCGTGATCACGCCGAGACTCTTACCGAATAGTGAGCTCATGACCGCGCCTCGGGTATCAGCGCGAGGGCGGTCTTGACCGCGCGCGCATTGCTGGGCAACAGGACCGCGCCGGCGTCGCGCAGCTTCGCGTGCTGGGCACCGAGATCCTGGGGATCGTCGCCGGTGCCGCATAGCGAGCCAACGAACGCGATCGTCCGCCCGTCGCGTTCGGCGATGCCGCGCGCTTCGGTGATGCTCGCGGCCATGACCCCGGCGGGGTCGGGATGGGCGCCATAGCCCAGGACCACGTCGAACAGAATGACCGCGACTTGCCCGTCGGCCGCCTCTTGCAATACCCGGTCCTGGCGCAAACGCGGATCGATCATCGGATGCGAGCGTCCGCGGGTGAACAGATCCTCGCCGAGATCGAGAATGGTGTGGTCCTGGCTGTGCCAGGCATCGGCGAGTTTTTGGCTATCGCGCAGCGGCACGTTCGAATAGGCCGGCCGACCGGCGGCGTCGAACAGGGTCAGCGCCTCGTAGCTAAACGTGCCGCCGGTATAGAGCCCGCGAATAAAGCGCTGACCGTCGGCAAAACGCGGCTGCGTCAAACTCGCGTCGGCGACCGGGAAGTCGCTATCCGCCGTGGTCTTGGTCAGGCCGACGGCGATACGCGCGGCGTCCTCCAGCGTATTCGCCACCGAAACCCCGGGTAAATCCGAAATCGCGCCGCCGAGGAAGTTGATCACCACCGGTTTGTCGATGCGTCCCGCCGCCGCGACAAGCCTTTCCGCGATCTCCGGCGCCGGCGGTTTGGAGATCAAAACGATGACATTGGTCTCCGGATCGCTCGCCAAGGCCGCGAGGCCTTGGCGCATGGTGACGCCGCCGACCTCGCTCTTGAGATCGCGGCCGCCGACGCCGATCGCCTGGCTCACCCCGGCGGCCATCGTGTGGATCAGGCACGAGACCTGCTGCAGTCCGGTGCCCGACGCGGCGACCAGGCCGATGTCGCCGCGCCGCACCGCGTTGGCGAAGCCGAGCGGCACGCCGTTGATGATCGCGGTGCCGCAATCGGGGCCCATCATCATCAGCCCGCGTTCACCAGCCAACCTCTTGAATGCGATTTCGTCGGCGAGTTCGACATTGTCGCTGAACAGCATCACGTGGAGCCCGAGGTTCAGCGCCTTCCGCGCCTCCGCCGCCGCATAGTCTCCCGGGGTCGCGATCAGCGCCAGCGCGGCGTCGGGCATCACGCCAAGCGCCATGGTAATGCTGCGCGGCGCCGATAACGCCGCCGCGGAACCGACCGCTTCCGGGGCTGGTTCGAGCGCGTTTTCAGCGGCTTGCAAAGCGGTCTCGACAGCCTCTTCATCCGATCCCTGCACAATGATCAGAAGATCGTTGGGGCCGGCATCGGGCGCGCTGTCGATCAGACCCGCGTCGATCATCAGCGCGATATTGGCGTCGCTCGCCATCACCGCGCCGGCTTGCGCGATGCCGTCGCGTTTGGTGAGCGTGGTGGCGATTTGCAGCAGCGTGATCGAGTCGCGATAAAAATTGCGAATGATGCGGGTCGCGGTCAGCACGATCGTCTCATCGTCCGTCTCATCGTCCAATTCGATGGGCCACGGGGCAGCATTCCAGTCCGGCGAGCAGGCCGATGATCGTACACGTGCCGGACTCGTGGCCGATCCCGAGGACGCGCCGGATTTCCGCCGCGACCGGCCTGTGCTCGCCGCTCCTCAAAGCGTCTATCACGGCATGGAGCGCCGCGCCCACGCGACCATCCGCCGCGGCGCGCAAATAGGTCGCCGATACTGAATTTGTCCGTCCGAGATCGGCGACGATCGTCAAGCCGAGCGCGCGGACGAACTGCCGGTATTTGGACCTGGGTCCGCTATTTGTCCAAAGGCCGGCCAAGAAGCCAACCAGGAAATCGTCCCCCGACGGCGTGAGGCCGCGCCCGCGTCCGACGAGGGCGAGGGCGGCATCCGAGGCACCGGCATGGTCCAAGGATTTGGTCGAGGATACCAGCGCTGAAACGATGTCCGCTCCGGCAAGCTCAATCGATCCCGGGTTACCGGCTTTTCCATGGCCGAGGCAGAATTCGCCTGCCGACGGCGTGCCATGTTCGGCGACAATCTCCCACCCGGCATCGATCATTCCGGGTTTCACAATGATCGGGTCATTGTCCAGGCGCCCGCACCACCGCTTGGCCCGGCGCAAATCAATCGACAAACCACCTCTTGAAAAGCGGACGATCCCGCCGCGCACTCCGACGCGCTGTCCCACCGTCGCATGATCGGTAAAGGCGAAGGCTTCGGGTGTCTCGACCGTCATCGCCAGCGGCAGTGGATCGTTGGCCGCGGACAAGAGCGTCGTCACCGTGCCGTCGTCGCACCGCCAAGAGCAGGCGTTGCGATAGACGCCGAGCACGGTGCCGCCGCGCGGCGGGTCACCGATCGCCTCGTCGATATGTCGCGCGGCAAGCTGCATCCGATCCTACGCTATCCCAAATTCGGCACCACGAAGGCCCGACCGGCATAAGCCGATCGGGCGCATTTCGTAGCGTGGTGGGCCGCTCAGTCGGCGGTTTGCGGTGCGTTCTCCAGGCGGGTAAAGCCGTAGAACACGCCGGCGACGAGCAGATAACTGAGCGCCACCATGGGGGTCACCGCGACGCCGATCGCGGCGCCGTGAATGAAACCGAAGAACGTGAGAACCGCGGCGATACCTGCCACCACACAGGCCGCCATATGACGCTTGTCGATCATGAACACCGCCATCGCACCCCAGATCAGGCCGGTGACGATCGCCCCGCCGGCGAGGATCTCGACGCCACGGTAGAGCACCCCGTTCATCGCAAGCGCCTCCATGCCGACTTCGCCCGCACTCGTCCCAGCGGCGCCCAGAGCCCCGTCGATATTCACCTTCAGCCACGCCGCCAAATTGGGCACAAGAGCCAGGATAATCGCCGGAGCATGGTTCTTCGGGGTCTCCTGGAACGCCTGCGCGCCGATCAGCGCGCCGATGTAGAGCAGGATCGGAATGATCGCCACCAACGGGATAATGGCGAGCAGCAGCGGCACGATGGCGAGCCAGGTCAGCACCAGGACCATCACCCCGGTACCGATCGAATAGCCGATACGACCGCCGATCGATTTCCAACCGGGATGGCCAATGTAGACCGCGTTGGCGAACGGGCTGCCGAACAGTGTGCCGATCAGGCTGATCACGCCCTCGGCGCCGATCGCCTCGCGCACCGAATATTCGTCGCCGGCCGCGGACGCGCTTTCGACATTGTCCATCGCCTCGATGAAGTCGTAAATGCCGAACGGCACCGCGGTAACGATAATGATGACGAAGAATTCGAACCCGCCCATCACTTGGTCGAACACCGGGATCGGATAGGAGAAGCCCATGCTGCCGAGCGCCTCGCCGACGCCGGCCGCGGTGACACCCGCCAAGTCCCAGCCGAAGACGAAACTGATCCAGGCGATCGCCGTGCCGACCAGGATCGCGACCAGGCCGCCGGGAACACCCCCCGGGAAGCGGACTCCGGCGAACCAGGCGCCGAAGATGATTGCTACCGAAACCAGGCCGATGACCGGCGCTTCGATGATCTCGAATGCCGGGCGCATCGAAATGAAGGTGATCGAGATGCCCGCCAAGGTGCCGAGCAGTGCCGCCCTTGGAGTCAATCGGCGGACATGCGGTGCGATGAAAGCGCCGGCGAAGAGCACCAGACCCTCGATAAACACCCACGCAAGCCCGGCTTGGTAGGCCATGATCGGATCGCCCGTACTCGCCTTGATCGGCAGCATGATGGCGAACACGACGAAGAACATGTGCGGCACGCTTGGGCCCGAAGGCAGCGCCGTGACGTCGTCGCGCCCGGTCTTGTCGGCCAGGCGCTTGGCCATCCAGGCGTAATACATGTTACCGATGAACAACATCAGACCCAGCGCCGGCAGAATCCGTCCGAACAGCAGTTCGTCGGGAACCTGAATCACGAATTTGAGCAAGCCCGTCAAAACCATGATGTTGACGAGAACGTTGGTGCCAAGACCGAAAAACCCGTTCCAGTCGCCGGCTGACCAGTAGGATACTTTCTTATCCGCCATCCGTTCGTTTCAACTCGTTTTGCAGGCCGCGCGACGCGTTCCGTCCGCCGCGTCGCCCTTCAGACAACGTCATCCCGGGGCTTTGTTCAGTCCCGCTATCGCCTTCTCCGACGTTGTCACCCAGCCGAATATGCCGCCCTGGGCTTTGATCATCTCCAGCGCGACACGTTGAAATTCTGGAAAGTAGGACCCGACGCAATCCGCGAGGACGAGGCATTCGAAACCGCGATCATTGGCTTCGCGCACCGTGGTATGGACGCAAACCTCGGTGGTCACCCCGCAGACGATCATCGTGGTGATCCCACGATTGCGCAAAATCAGTTCGAGATCGGTCTCGTAAAACGCGCCCTTGCCGGGTTTGTCGACCACCGGCTCGCCCGCCGCCGGCGCCAATTCGGCAATAATCTCGTGTCCCGGCTCGCCGCGAATGAGCACCCTACCCATCGGGCCTTCGTCGCCGATGCCGACGTCGAGCCCGCCGCGCGCCAGCTTGGACGCCGGCGCGTCGGTCAAGTCGGGACGGTGGCCTTCGCGCGTGTGAATGACCGGAAGCCCCAAACGTCGCGCCGCCTCGAGCATGCGCACGCTCGGCGCGATCGCGCCGCGCAGTTGCGACACATCGTTGCCGAGCAGCGCGCCGAAGCCGTCCGGTTCGAGAAAATCCCGTTGCATATCGATGATCAGCAGCGCGACGCACCGCGGATCGAACGACAGCGGATATGGCTCCGCTTCTATTACTGTCGATTGCACGTTACGAAAAGTGCTCCAACGCTGAACACTATGGCCCCTTAACAGCCCGTTGACGAAGTCGGCACTGGACACAAGCGGCCTGGTCTGATTCTTTGACGTTCTGATTTGACCGGGGGATTCGCTGATGACGATGGGACAGCAGAAGGATCGTCAGGGGGACTTGATGGTAGGCTGGGCG
>JAKZSU010000109.1:0-8215 GCA_047517485.1 Alphaproteobacteria bacterium | reverse complement strand
CTTTGTTACAGATCCTCTCGGTGACCCTCTTCGAGAAAATGCCCATACATCAAGCACTTGCGGGAGACGAAAACAGATGCAACGCTTCGCAAATAACCAACCAATTGAATTTATTCGATTTTTAACCGGACACTAGTGATTTTCATGCACTTCACACGGGAGCGTTCGGTGGAACTTGAAGGATCCTGTCATTGTCGCGCGGTGCGGTTTCGCGTCACCAGCACGACCCCCCCATCCGTTCAACCGCTGCTACTGCACGGCCTGCCGCAAAACCGCCGGCGGTGGCGGGTATGCCGTCAACATCATGGCCGAGGCCGATAGTCTCGGCGTCGAGGGCCGCGCCAATGTCGCGGAATACCGCGCCGATGGGGAGCTGATCGATGGCGGCGCCGACGCCGACGGTTTGAGCCACATGCGGCGCGCGTTTTGTTCGCGCTGCGGCAGCGCGCTATGGTCGTCCGATCCGCGCTGGCCCGAGTGGATTTATCCCTACGCCTCGGCGATCGATACGCCGTTGCCGCGTCCGCCTGATTTGGTCCACTTGATGCTCGACTCCAAGCCTTCTTGGGTCGAGGTCCCGCGGGGGTCGCGGCACACGCACTTTCCCGGATACCCGGATGAGTCGATTGTCGATTGGCACACGAGTCGGGATTTGGTGGTCGACTGACCTCCGTCAAATGCAAAAGGCGGCCCGCGGACCGCCTTTTCAAACCGGGGCGTAGCTCGCCCGGCTATTTGATCTTGCCTTCCTTATACAGCACATGCTTGCGCGCCACCGGGTCGTATTTCTTCATCTCGAGTTTGCCGGTGATGTTGCGCGGATTCTTTTTGGTCACATAGAAGTGACCGGTTCCCGCCGTGCTGTTGAGGCGAATTTTTATCGTCGCAGGCTTAGCCATCGCTCATCTCCCGGGCGCCGGGCCCGTCTCCAATTCCGAGGGCCGGACATTAGCGTCCGCGACCCCGCTGTCAAGCACCTTCGTTTGAACGAGTGCGGCCGCGGGTCGCGGCGAACAGCGCGAACGCCGCGGTGAGGATGGCCAAGGGTACGACCAGACCGTGCGGACGCCACAGCTCCATGGCATAGCCGCAGAGCGCCGGGCCGGTCACGCTGCCGATCCCGTAGGCGATGGTCAGGCCGACATTGCCGGCCGCCAGGTCGCCGCCGCTGTATTTTTGGCCGAGCAGAATCATCGCCAAAATCCAGTACGCACCGAGCAATCCGCCGATGCCGAACAACACCACGTGGATCGCCATGCCGTGGCCGACCGTAATCGGCAGGATCAACAGCAGAACCGTGCCGAGGCCGGCGCAACCGGCGAGCAAGTGCGCGCGATCGACGCGATCGGCGAGCCAGCCGATTGGAATTTGTAATACGATCCCGCCCGAGACCAAGGCGGTGACGAGTTGCACCGCGTCGTCTTTCACGAGACCAATGTTAAGGCCGTAGACCGCAAGCAGGCTGTACAGACCGCCGTCGAGCAGGCCGAACAATGCGGCCGACCCGGCGGCCACCGGCAAAGCCGCGAACACCGCGAGAACATGTTTGTTCGGCGCCTCGTCGAAGGTTGGCGCCATGCCAATGCCGATCGCCAACGGCAGCAGACCGGCGAGAACCAGGATGGCACCGACGACGAACGGCGTCGCATCGGCGGTATCCGTCGCCTTGACGATCAGCGGTCCGGCGGCGAAGCCGATCGCCAACACGGTGCCGTACAACGCCACCACCCGGCCGCGGAGGCGATCCGGCACCGCCTCGTTGATCCAGGTCTCGCTGGCGACGAACAGCAGCGCTTCCGCGCCGCCGAAAATCAAGCGAATGACCAGCCAGGACGCGTAACTGGTGAAAGCGGTGAACGACGCCAAGCAGACGGCGCACACCACCAGGCTCAAGGCGATCGGTCGGACCAGCCCCAGGCGGCGCATGATCCGCGGCGCGAGCGGGGCAAATCCCATGATGCCGAGAAATTGTACCGCCGCGCTGAGGCCGATTTCGATTTCGCCGAAGCCCCGCTGTTCGAGCACCAGCGACAGCAAGACCATGGCGAGACCGATCGTCACCCCCAGCATGGCGGTGGCCCCGGTCGCCGCGATCAGGCTGCGGACGAGCCGCCTGTCAACCGTCATGCCCTAGCGCCGCCGTCCGCGGGGCTTGCGGCGGAGCACCACCTTTTTGGGCTTGCCATTTGTACCATTGCGCACCGGTTTCTCATGGTCCGACAATTCGAAGCGCAACGAGCCAGTCACCGAGTCGGCTTCCGCCAGGGTCACCGAGAGGGATTCGCCGAGCCGATGCTCGCGCCCGCTGTCTTCGCCGACCAGGCGCTGCTGGGCCGCGTCGTGGCGCATATATTCGCCGAAATCGCGGATCGGAATCAGGCCCTCGGCGCCAGTCTCCGCCAATCTGACGAACAGGCCGAAGCGGGTAACGCCGGTGATCGCCGCCGCGAACGTGGCGCCGACTCGGGCCGCGAGATAGCGCGTGCTAAAGCGGTCCATGGCATCGCGTTCGGCGATCGTCGCGCGGCGTTCGGTCGCCGATATCTCGGCGCCGATATCGGCGAAGCCCTGGCCGGCGTCGGTCGGCAATCCGCCGGGCCCGAGCTTGAGCGCGCGGATCAGGCTGCGATGCACCAGCAGGTCGGCATAGCGCCGGATCGGCGAGGTGAAATGCGCGTAGCGCGACAGGTTGAGGCCGAAGTGGCCGATGTTGTCGGGGCTGTATTCGGCCTGCGATTGCGCCCGCAACACCATTATCGCGACGGTCAGCGCCTCGGGCGTGCCGGCCGCTTTTTTCAAGATCGTGTTGAAGTGTCCGGTCGTCAGATGCCGGCTGCGGGTCAATTTATAGCCCAACGATGCGAGATAGTCGCGCAGGCCCTCGAGCTTATCGAGCGGCGGCTGGTCGTGAATCCGGAACAGGCAGGCTGCGCGTTTGGCGATCAAGGTTTCGGCCGCGGCGACATTGGCGGCGATCATGAATTCCTCGACGATGCGATGGCTGTCGTAGCGCGCCCGGGTGGTGATCGCCCGCACCTCGCCGCGATCGTCGAAGAGCACCCGGCGTTCCGGCAAATCGAAATCCAGGGTACCGCGCGCCGCCCTGACGCGCCGCAGACTTTGCCAGGCGCCGACCAAGGGTATCAGCACCTGGTCGCTGATCGCGCTATCGCCGGTCCCGTCGATCGCGCCCTGCACCGCGCGATAGGTGAGGCGCGCCGCCGAGCGCATCAGGCCGCGCTCGAAGCGATGGCGGAGGATCGCACCGTCGCGGTTGATCCACAGATGCGCCGCCAGACACGCCCGCTCCTCGCCCGGCTTGAGCGAGCACAGGCCGTTCGACAGCGCCTCGGGCAGCATCGGCACCACCAGGTCCGGCAGGTACACCGAATTGCCGCGCTGGCGCGCTTCCGTATCAATGGCATCGCCCGGGCGGACGAAATGGGCGACATCGGCGATCGCCACGACGACATGCCAGCCGCCCTCGTTCGCGGCGTCGGCATCGGGCTCGGCCCATATCGCGTCGTCGAAGTCGCGCGCGTCCTCGTCGTCGATGGTGACTAGGGCCAAGTCGCGCAGGTCTTTGCGCTTGGCCAACGCGGGCGGCTTGGCGCGTGCCGCCAGCGCTTCCGCCGCTGCGGGCATATGGTGTGGGATGGCGTGCGCGTTGAGTACCAGCAGACTGATCGCGCGCGGCGAGTCGATGGCTTCGAGCACCTCGATTACCCGCGCCTGTCGCAGGCCCCATTTGCGCGCGGTTAGCATTTCCGCGACCACCAGATCGCCCGGCTTGGCATCTTTCTCGTCGCCATCGGCGACCGCGAATTCGGTTCGATTGCGCCGATCCGCCGGTTGCAGGCGTCCCGCATCGGCGCCGTCATGGGCGCGGCGATAGACGCCCACGAGGCGCCCCGCGCGCGCTTCGAGGACCTTGATGACGCGCCCCTCGTAACGGTCATCGCCGAGCCGCTTCACCTTGATCAGTGCGCGATCGCCCGGTCTCGGCGGCCGCACGCCGCGCCGGGTCTGTGGCAGAACGGTGATCACCGGCGGCTCGCCTTCGCCGCGCCACTCGGCGGGCCGTCCGATCGCCTCGCCGTCGCGATCGAGGCCGGTTATCTCGGCGAGGACCACCGGCGGCAGCGCGCCGGCTACGGCAACCGCGCGCCGGCCGCCGCGAACCAGCACCCCGTCGTCGGCGAGTTCGCGCAGCAGTGTCTTGAGCGCCACCCGATCGGCGCCCGAGACCTTGAACGCGCGCGCGATCTCACGCTTGCCGACCTTGCCTTCGGCGTTCTCGACGAAATCGATAATTTGTTCGCGGGTGGGCAGGGGACCGGTACCGGAGCGCCGCCGCGCCGGCATCAAACTTTGTCGCTGGCGGGTTTCGCTTTCGCCTTTTTGCGGGTCTTTGCGGATTTGCTCTTGGCAGAGGTTTTCTTAGCGGCCTTCTTCGCCGGCGCCTTTTTCTTGCCCTGCTTTTGCTTGGCCGCCTTCTCGGCGAGCAGCGGCAGCGCTTCGACGAGCGTCACCGACTCGGGATCCGAGCCGTTCGGGACTGTCGCGAATACCCGGTTGTGCTTGATGTAGGGGCCGTAGCGTCCGCTGAAAATCGCCACCTCGGCGTCGTCGTCCGGGTGTTTGCCGAGCACCTTGATCGGCACCGCGCCGCCGCGCCCGCGCGATGGTTCGGCCAACAGCGATACCGCGCGATTGATACCGACGGTGAGCACGTCGTCGTCGCCCTTCAGGGATTTGAAAGTCTTGCCATGCTTGACGTAGGGGCCATAGCGCCCGACCCCCGCGGTGATCATGTCGCCGGTTTCCGGGTGCGCGCCGATATCGCGCGGCAGGCTGAGCAGTCCCAAGGCGGCCTCGAGTTCGATCGAACCCGGGTCGGTGCCCTTGGCGAGCGACACCCGTTTAGGCTTGGTGTCGCCGTCGGGTTCGCCGAGTTGGATATAGAATCCGTACGGTCCCTTACGGATCGAGACATCGGTGCCGTGCGCGTCTTGGCCGATTACTCTCGGCCCGTCGACGAGTGCGCCCTCTTCGCCTTTGCCGTTGCTCAATTGACCGGTAAAGCGGCACTCGGGATAGTTCGAGCACCCGGTAAAGGCGCCAAATTTTCCCAGTTTCAGGCTGAGCCGGCCGTCGTCGCATTGCGGACACACGCGCGGATCGCCCTTGCCTTCGATCTCGGGGAAAATGTGCGGGCCAAGCACTTCGTCCAGCTTGTCGAGGATTTCCCGGACCCGAAGATCGCTGATCTCTTCGACGGAGACGCTGAACGCCGACCAGAAGGCGCGCAACACGTCTTTCCACGCCAGTTCGCCATTCGAGATTTGATCGAGTTGGTCTTCCAGGCGGGCGGTAAAATCATACTCGACATAGCGTTCGAAGAAGCTCTCGAGAAACGCCGTGACCAGCCGGCCGCGATCCTCGGGAACGAAACGCTTGCGCTCGAGGACGACGTAGTCGCGATCCTGGAGAACCGAGATAATGCTGGCATAGGTCGAGGGTCGCCCGATGCCGAGCTCTTCCATCTTGCGCACCAGCGACGCCTCGGTGAAGCGCGGCGGTGGCCCGGTGAAATGCTGGGCCGGCTCGACCGCGCCGAGCCCCATCCGCGCGCCTTCGTCGACCTGGGGCAGGCGGTTCTCGGCGTCCTTGTCGTCGGCTTCGTCGCGGCCCTCGGTATAGAGCGTGAGAAAACCGTCGAACGCGACCACCGATCCGTTGGCGCGCAGGCCGACTTGGCCGTCGGGCGAGGTGAAATCGACCCGCACCTGATCGAGCCGCGCGTCCGCCATTTGGCAAGCCAGGGTGCGGCGCCAAATCAGCTCGTACAGACGGCGCTCATCATTGGCGAGCGATAGGCTGTCGGCCAGGCGGCCCGGGTCGGTCGGGCGGATCGCTTCATGCGCTTCTTGCGCGTTCTTTGCCCGGGTGCGGAATTTGCGCGGCTTCTCCGGCACATAGGCCGAACCGTGGCGTTTGCCGATCACCGCGCGGGTCGCCGACAGCGCCTCGTTGGAAAGCGTAACCGAATCGGTCCGCATATAGCTGATCAGGCCGACGGTCTCGCCGCCGATGTCGATGCCCTCGTACAATCTCTGCGCCACCCGCATGGTGTGCGACGCCGCGAAGCCGAGCTTGCGCGAGGCTTCCTGCTGCAAGGTCGAGGTGGTGAACGGCGGCGGCGGTGAGCGCCGGACCTGTTTTCGCTCGACCTTGGTGGTGGTGAAACTCCGGGTCTCGACCGCTTGCACCGCCTTGCCCGCCGCGGCTTCGTCGGGCAGATCGAACTTGTCGAGCCGTTGACCGTCGAGGGTCACCAGGCGCGCCGTCAGGCTTTGCCTCGACGGCGTCGTCAAGGTCGCGCCGACGGTCCAATATTCCTGTGCCTTGAAGGCTTGGATTTCAATTTCGCGGTCGACGATCAGGCGCAGCGCCACCGACTGCACACGCCCGGCCGATCGGCTGCCGGGCACCTTGCGCCACAACACCGGCGACAGCGTAAAGCCGACCAAATAGTCGAGCGCCCGGCGCGCTTGCTGGGCGTTGACCAGGTCCATGTCGATATCGCGCGGATTGTTGACCGCGTCGATCACCGCATCGCGGGTGATCTCGTGGAATACCACCCGCTGCATGGCGAGATCGGCGAGGCCGCGGCGGGCGTGCAGATAGTTCATCACATGCCACGAGATCGCCTCGCCCTCGCGATCGGGATCGGTGGCGAGCAGCACTTGGTCGGCGTCTCGGGCGGCATCGACAATGGCTTTCAAATGGCGTGCCGATTTTGCGTTCGACACGTAATCCATGCCGAAATCTTCGTCGGGGCGCACCGAGCCGTCCTTCGACGGCAAGTCACAAATGTGGCCATAGCTCGCCAGTACCTTGTAATCGGCACCGAGATACTTTTCGATCGTCTTCGCCTTGGCCGGCGATTCTACGACAACGACATTCATCGATTGGGGCTCGAGATTTGGTCAATTAGGAATCTAAACTTCGCCACGTAACCTCTTATAAAATCAGAGATACAGTCCCGCCTCCATGTCGCAGAAGGCGGCCGGCGAGTTCGAGTTCCAGCACCACCACCATGACATCGGCTGGAGTTAAGTGGCATTGGCGCACGAGTTCGTCAACACCGACCGGTGTCGGCCCCAGCGCATCGAGGACACATTGGCGCGCTGTTTCCGATACTTGATCGGTCGCGGAAATGCTGGGAATTTCGCCACCGCCCAGGGCGCGGCGCGGCTCGTCAAGTTGATTCCTTCGAAGCGCGGAAAGAACTTCGATGACGTCGTCAACACCTTCGGTCAGCGCCGCCCCGTCGCGAATCAGCCGGTTGGTACCGCGGTGACGCGGGTCGAGCGGCGAGCCCGGGACCGCGAACACTTCGCGGCCCTGTTCGCCGGCCAGGCGGGCGGTGATCAGGGTGCCGGACCGAAGGCTGGCCTCAACGACCACGACGCCGAGCGCGAGGCCGGATATGATTCGGTTGCGGCGGGGAAAATGGCGACCCTGCGGTTTGAGGCCGAACGGCTGCTCCGACACCACCGCGCCGGCTTCGACGATCCGCGCGTACAGATCGGCGTTCTCCGCCGGATAGACAATATCGACACCGCCGGCGACCACCGCGACGGTGCCGGTCTCGATCCCGCCGAGGTGAGCTTGCGCGTCGATTCCGCGGGCCATCCCAGACGAAATGACGAAATTCGCTTGCCCCAGTTCCGCCGCCAGGCCACGGGCGAACCGGCCGCCGGAGGCCGACGCGTTGCGCGCCCCGACGATCGCCACCGTATCCTTGCGCAGCAAATCCGCGTGGCCAAGCACCGACAGCCCGGGCGGAGGATCGGCAATCGCCGCCAGCGGCGTCGAATAGCCCGGTTCGCCAAGCGCGATAAATCGCCCGCCCGCCGCCGTCAGCGATTCCAATTCCTGTCTGGCCTGATCTTTCGGGGTGATCTTGATCTTTCGGCGCAAGCCGCCGCGACGCGCGAGTTCCGGCAAGGCGTCGAGCGCGGCGCTCGCCGATCCGGTTCCCCGCACCAGCTCAAAGAAAGTAATCGGTGTAGCGCACCCGGTTCCTTGGACACAAGTTTGTCTCACGCGGCGGGCCTGATTGAGATCGCGGCGTGCCACGCCTGACGAGCTTGAGCGGGGCTCAGGTAGCCGTTCTTTTCGACGATCCACTGGGCATTGTAGAGTT
>JAKZSU010000108.1:0-15975 GCA_047517485.1 Alphaproteobacteria bacterium | reverse complement strand
ATTATTAACCACCCTTGGTATTAGTCGGAACGAGAGAGGCCGCAGAACCGCACAGGAATGGGGCGGCGACCGGAGTCGCCGCCCCTAGGCGCTGAGGGACAAGTCGAGGGGGACTGTCCCTCTTGGACGGCGGGTGTGGCGGGCCGCCGGCCAATCCGATCCCGCCCGAGCGGGAGGCCTTCTTTCGAGCGGCGCTGACTTAGCGCCTGTACTCCTCGGGCAGGAGCCAAAGCCCGTCCTGGTCGGCCATCGCGTTGTGACAGTCGGCGCAGAACTGCACCCGGGCCGAACCCGGACCATTGGTGGTGCCGAAGACGGCGCCGTCGGGCATCACCATCTGATATTGCCAATCGAGGGTGCCGGTGTTGAAGCCCGAGCCCATTTTGGCCATCAGGAACAGCGGCCCGATCACCACCTTGCCCTTGCCGTTGACCGAGAAGCTGTCCTTGGCGAGGACCGTTCCCTTGCGCATGGTGCCGGCATCCTCGTAGCGAGCGTAGGTGGACCCCGCCAGATTGGCGTAGTTGTTGACGTAGCGTCCGCCATGGGTGCCCGACACATAGGGCGAGGTGGCATAATTGGTCCAGGCGGTGAATTGCCGCGCGGCATCGACGCCGGAGCGGCTGTAGGCTCCCGCCATCGCCGACTTGGCGCAGGCGTAGGCATCGCGCGATTCGGCGTCGGTGAGCGTCACCCCGCCGCCGGCGCCGCACGGATTGCAGCCGCCGCACGGATTGCAGCCGCCGCACGGGTTGCACCCGCCGCACGGGTTGCACCCGCCGCAGGGGTTGCAGGCCTTCGCCGCGCACGGGTTACATCCGCCGCACGGGTTACAGGCCTTCGCGGCGCAGGGATTGCACCCGCCGCAGGGATTACAGGCCTTCGCCGCACACGGATTGCATCCGCCGCAGGGGTTGCAAGCATTTGCCGCGCACGGATTACATCCGCCGCACGGGTTGCAGGCGTTCGCCGCACAGGGATTACAGCCGCCGCAAGGATTGCAGCCGCCGCAAGGGTTACAGGCTTTCGCGGCGCACGGATTGCACGCCACGCGCGGGACCACGCATTCGGTGACGGCGCTGGCACCGCAGCCGCCGCCGCACGGATTGCAGGCGCCGCACGGATTGCAGCCGCCGCAGGGATTGCACCCCTTGGCCGCGCACGGGTTGCATCCGCCGCACGGGTTGCAGCCTTTTGCCGCGCAGGGATTGCACCCACCACACGGGTTACAGCCGGCGCAAGGGTTGCAGCCGCCGCACGCCTTGCAGGCGGCCGCGGTACAGGCGCCGCACGTCTTCGCCGCGCCGTCCGCGCAGCCCGACGCGATCAAGCCGAGCCCGATCACGAACGGAACCACCGTCGTGCTGAGCAATCGGCTTCGCGTTTCAAATTTCATTGGTTTGCGTCTCCCCTAGGCCGTTTCTAAACTTGCGCCCATTAGAGGCGGTGAAAGTGGGTGTGCCGAGTCAACATTGTTCACTTGGGCGTGACTGTTTGACGGCTTTTCGTGAGCGTCGCGCGGGCGCCAACCGAGGCTTGATCCCGGTGCTTGCGGGGGGCCCGCCTGGGGGTATACTCCGACCCCAGATTCCAATCCCCCAAAACCGCACGCGGCGGGGCATGCATTTCCCAGGGAGGCACTCATGCAGCTCAAGGACCAGGGCCTATTCCACACCAAGTGCTACATCGACGGCGACTGGGTCGATAGCGACTCCGGTGAAACCATCGACGTGACCAACCCGTCGACCGGCGACGTGATCGGCACGATCCCGAAAATGGGCGGTTCCGAGACCCGGCGGGCGATCGAGGCGGCGAACGCGGCATGGCCGGCATGGCGCGCGCTGACCGGCAAGGCACGCAGCAACATCTTGCGCAAATGGCACGATCTGATGCTTGAGAACGTCGACGATCTCGGCCTGATGATGACCCTCGAGCAGGGCAAACCGGTGCCCGAGGCCAAGGGTGAGATCGTCTACGCGTCGTGGTTCATCGAATGGTTCGCCGAGGAAGCCAAGCGCGCCTATGGCGAGGTCATCCCGTCGACCTTCGCCGATCGCCGGATCTTGGTGACCAAGGAGCCGATCGGGGTGGTGGCGGCGATCACGCCGTGGAACTTCCCCGCGGCGATGATCACCCGCAAGGCGGGCCCGGCGCTGGCCGCCGGCTGCCCGATCGTGATCAAGCCGGCGACCTCGACGCCGTACTCGGCGCTGGCGTTGGCGGAATTGGCCGACCGCGCCGGATTCCCCAAGGGCGTGATCAATGTGCTGACCGGCTCGGCACAGGGCATCGGCGGTGAGATGACCGGCAACCCAATAGTCCGTAAGTTGTCGTTCACCGGCTCGACCGAGGTTGGTAAATTGCTGATGGAGCAATGTGCCCGGACGGTGAAGAAAGTGTCGATGGAGCTCGGCGGCAACGCGCCGTTGATCGTCTTCGACGATGCCGATCTCGACCAAGCGGTCCCCGGCGCGATGGCGTCGAAATACCGCAATGCCGGCCAGACCTGCGTCTGCGCCAACCGCATCCTGGTCCAAGACGGGATTTACGACGAGTTCGCCGAGCGGCTCGGCGCCGAGGTCGCGAAACTGCGGGTCGGCGACGGCCAGAGCGACGGTGTCACCCAGGGGCCGTTGATCGACATGGCGGCGATCGACAAGGTCGAAGAGCATATTTTCGACGCCGTCGCCAAGGGCGCGACCCTGGCCGCGGGGGGCTCGCGCCACGAACTCGGCGGGCAATTCTTCCAGCCGACGGTGCTGACCAACGTTACCGACGAGATGAAGATTTTCCACGAAGAGACTTTCGGCCCGGTGGCGCCGCTGTTCCGCTTCAAGACCGATGACGAAGCGATTGAAATGGCGAACAATACCCAGTACGGCTTGGCCGCCTATTTCTTTAGCCGCGACATCGGCCGCATCTGGCGGGTCGCCGAGGCGCTCGAATACGGCATGGTCGGGATCAACGAGGGCATTCTGTCGACCGAGGTCGCGCCGTTCGGCGGGGTCAAGGAATCCGGCATCGGCCGCGAGGGCGCGCGCCAGGGCATGGAGGAATATCTCGAGACCAAATACATGCTGATAGGCGGGCTCGCCTCCTGACCGGCGGATACTGAGCGCGTGTACGATTTCGATCTGGTGACCATCGGCGCCGGTTCGGGCGGGGTCGCGGCTTCGCGCCGCGCCGGCGGCTATGGCGCCCGAGTGGCGATCTGCGAGGACACGCGGGTCGGCGGCACCTGCGTACTGCGCGGCTGTATCCCGAAGAAGTTCCTGGTCTATGCCAGCCATGTCGCCGAGGACATCGAGGACGCGGCGGGCTATGGCTGGTCGATCCCCGACGCGTCGTTCGATTGGCCGACCCTGATCGCCAACAAGGATGCCGAGCTCGACCGCCTGAACGGGATCTACGAGCGCATGCTGAGCAACGGCAAGGTCGAGGTGCTGCGCGGCCACGGCCGCGTCGTCGATCCGCACACCGTCGCGGTCGATATCGACGGCGAAATCAAGCGGGTCTCCGCCGAGCGCATCCTGGTGGCCACCGGCGGCTGGCCCGCGACCCCGGATATCCCCGGCATCGAGCACGTCGTCAGCTCGAACGAGGCGCTCGATCTGGCGACCCTGCCGCGGCGGATGGTGATCGCCGGCGGGGGTTATATCGCGGTCGAGTTTGCCGGTATCTTCGCCAGATTAGGCGTCGCGGTGACGATCGTCATTCGCGGCGATCACCTGCTGCGCGGTTTCGATCACGACATTCGTCTGCATGTCGAGCAGGAAATGATCCGCATCGGTATCGATGTTCGCGCCGGATGTCGGATCACCGAGATCGAAAAGCTGGACGATCATTATCGATTGCGGACCACCGCGGGCCCGGCGATCGAGACCGACGTGGTGTTCTACGCCATGGGGCGGGCGCCGAACACGCGCACCTTGGGTCTCGAGAGTATCGGCGTGGAGATGCGCGACAATGGCGCGATCATCGTCGACGACCATTCGCGCTCGACGGTCGACAGTGTGTTCGCGATCGGCGATTGCACCGATCGCCACAATCTGACCCCGGTGGCGATCGCCGAGGGCCGCGCGCTGGCGGAAAGTTGGTACAATAATAATCCGCAGACCGTAAGTTACCAGAACATCGCCACCGCGGTGTTCAGCCAACCGCCGATCGGCACCGTCGGTCTGACCGAGGAACAAGCCCGCGAGGCGTTCGACGCCGTCGATATTTTTCGCTCCGCATTCCGGCCGTTGAAAAATACCTTGAGCGGCAGCGAGGCGCGCACCTTGATGAAGCTGGTCGTCGACCGCGACAGCGATCGTGTCGTCGGCTGCCACATGGCCGGCGCGGACGCGCCGGAAATCATTCAGGGCGTGGGCATCGCGCTCAAGTGCGGCGCGACCAAACGCCAGTTCGACGACACCATGGCGATCCATCCGACCGCGGCGGAAGAGTTCGTCACCCTGTATCAGGCCGACGAGGGGTGACCCCGCGGCGGATGAAATTCTGGGGCTGGGGCTATGCCGACGAGGCGGTTTCCGCCGACGAAGTTGGTCCCGTGGTCAGTCACATTACCGGTCAATTGGGCGTGTTGGGCGTGAAGCCGGTCGCGGCGCCGCGCCTGGAAGACATCGAATTGAAGGGACCACGGGTTTCGGTGCCGGGCTCGCTGGCCGATATCTGTTCGATCGAGCATTATGACCGTGTCGTTCACACTTACGGCAAATCTTTCATTGACTATGCGAGGATACTGAGCCGTGATTTCGCCACCGCGCCCGACGTCGTGGCGTATCCCAACACCGAGCGCGAAGTCATCGATTTGCTCGACTGGGCGAGCCGCGCCAATGTGGCGGCGATCCCGTTCGGCGCCGGCTCGAGCGTGGTCGGCGGGATCGAGCCGGCGGTCGGCGACGGCTACGACGGCACGCTCACCATCGATCTTCGCCGGCTGGATGCGGTGCTCGAGATCGACAAGACGTCGCGCGCGGCGCGCATCCAGGCGGGCATATTCGGGCCGGCGCTGGAAGCGGCGCTGAAGCCGTACGGGCTGACTTTGCGGCATTTTCCCCAATCGTTCGAATACTCGTCGTTGGGCGGCTGGATCGCCACCCGGGCGGGCGGCCATTTCGCCACGCTGTATACCCATATCGACGATTTTGTCGAAAGTCTGCGGGTGGTGACCCCGGCGGGCACGATGGAGTCGCGCCGGCTGCCGGGATCGGGCGCGGGGCCGAGCCCGGACCGGATGTTCATCGGCTCCGAAGGCATTTTGGGCGTCATCACCGAGGCCTGGATGCGGCTGCAGGACCGGCCGACGTTCCGCGCCGGCACCGCGCTCGCGTTCGAGACGTTCGCCGATGCGGCGGAAGCGGTGCGCGCAATCAGCCAAGCCGGGCTGTATCCGGCGAATTGCCGGCTGGTCGATGCGACCGAGGCGGCCAATACCGGCGTCGGAGACGGCAGCGCGCATCTGGTGGTCCTCGCCTTCGAATCCGCCGATCATCCGGTCGATGCGTGGATGGCGCGGGCGATCGAATGCGCCGAGGATCATGGCGGAACCGTGCCCGATCCCGCGGGCGAGAAAGGCCATCGCGACGGCGCGGCGGGGCGGTGGCGGACGGCGTTTACCCGGGCGCCCTATTATCGCGACGAAATCATCGCCCGCGGCATCATCCAGGACACCTTCGAGACCGCGATCACCTGGGACCGGTTTACCGAGTTCCATGCCCAGGTGAAGGCGGCGACCGCGGACGCGATCCGCCAGGTGACCGGGCGCGAGGGGACGGTATCGTGCCGCTTCACCCACACCTATCCGGACGGGCCGGCGCCGTATTTCACCTATCATGCGGTGTCCACCACCGACTCGATGTTGGGCCATTGGCGCGAGATCAAGCAGGCGGCGTCGGAAGCGCTGCTAAAATATGGCGGCACGATCACCCATCATCATGCAGTCGGGCGCGATCATCGGCCGTGGTACGACCGCCAACGACCACAGCTCTTCGCCGCTGGCCTGGCCGCCGTGAAGCAAAAACTCGACCCGCAAGGAGTCCTTAACCCCGGTGTGTTAATCGATCCACTCCGCTGATAAACGGGTTTTGCCCGTATTGAACCGGGTTATTGGCTGTATTATCGTTTGACGCTGACTAGACCGCTAAACCGAGCATCCGGGAGACGTTTGTGACCAAACATTCCTTCAGTCTGTGGCGCATGTTCGGTATCGAGAAGCACCATCAGCTGCTGCTCAAATGGATGGTGCTGACCGCGGTGGCGATTTTCGCGTTTTTCGTCGCCGCGAGCTTCGGTCTGGTGGAGGAAGTGCTCACCGTCGACCGCACCTATATCTCGCTCGCCATTACCTTGTTGTTCGTGATCACCAGCTTGCACTGCATGATCCGGATCATCTTCATTTCGCATCAACTCAATGTCGCGGGGCAGGGGGCGGCGATGATCGCCGCGTCATCGAAGCGCTTCGAAATTGATAACGACGGTGAGGTCATGCTCGGCGCCAGCGAGACGATGCCGCATGGCCTGCTGACCGATCACGTGCGCGATCTGATCCTCAAGGCGCGGGCAAAGCCGGGGCGCCTGGACCAGACCTTGTTGCTGAAATCGTTCGAGGAAAAGCTTCACGGCGCGCAGTCGATCGGCTTTTTTCTCGCTGAGACGATGCTGCGGTTGGGATTGCTCGGCACGGTGATCGGCTTCATTTTCATGCTCGCGCCACTGACCAACGTGCAGTCGATCGACGTCGGGCAAATGCGCGAAATCCTCGCCTCGATGTCGGGCGGCATGGCGGTGGCGCTCTACACCACCTTGTGCGGCCTGGTCGGCGGGATTCTGCTCAAGCTCGAATATTATTTCCTCGAAGGCGGCACCGAGGACCTGGTCGCCATGGTGACCGAGATTACCGAGGTCTATGTCGTTCCAGTGCTCGAGGAGCCGGAATCGGAATTGGCCCATGCTGCGGAGTGAACGCAAACGCCGCGAATCCGCCGACGCCTTCACCGATCTGCTGTTCAATGCGCTGTTGGGGTTCGTCTTCATGTTCGCGGTGGCGGTGATCTTCATGAACCCGATCGCCAAGACCGGGGTGATCGATACCAAGGCGGAATATCTCATCACCGTGACCTGGCCCGATGGCAATCCCTCGGACGTCGATACCTGGACCCAGGACCCCGGTGGCAACTTGATCTGGTACGCCGCCAAGGAGTCCGGATTGATGCATCTCGACCGCGACGATACCGGAACCACCCGCGACGTGATCACGGTCAATGGCGCCACGGTCTATAATCCGCTCAATCAGGAGATCGTGTCGATCCGCGGCATCGTTCCTGGCGAATGGACGGTCAATGTCCAGATGTACGCCTATGATCCGGGCGATCTGGCGCCCTCCGGCGCCGACGGCATCGTGCCGATCCCGGTGACGGTGAAAGTCGAGAAGGTCAATCCGACGGTGCGGGTGGTGTTCTACGGCACCATCGAATTGCGCGGCCAGGGCGACGAGGTGACCGCGGTGCGGTTCACCATCCAGCCCAATGGTGACGTCACCGACGTCAATCAACTGCCGAAGAAGCTCTACGGAAACTCGTGATGTTTCCCGAGAAATACATGTTGCTGTTGGGCGAGATCGAGTTGATCGCCGCCTATGTGGTGCTGGCCGCGATCCTGCTCAGCATCGCCCTGTGGAACCGGGTGCGATGGTGGATCAAGGCGGCGACGATCGTCGTCACTTTCGGCTTTTTCTTCATCAGTTTTGCCTCGGTGCGACAGATTCTCGGCTGGCCGACCAGCGCCGAGATGCCCGACCGCTTCGAATTGGTCTGGGCGTTCGTCCAGGAGCCCGACGAGGCGACCCAGAGCAGCGGCGCGATCTATGTCTGGGCGATGACCTTGCCCGGCGACGGGCCGGTCGATCAGGCCGAGCTCTATATGCCCGGCGCGATCGACACCCGGGTCAAGGCGGACCAGCGCCCGCGCGCCTATATCGCGCCGTACACCCGCTATCTGCACCAGCAGGTCGAGGACGCCAAAATCAGAATGGTCGATGGGGTGCGCCAGATCGGCGTCACCGATCGCAAGCCGAAGAAACCCGGCGAGGATGCGCCGCAGTCGCAGTTCAGCTTCTACGACCGCCCCGACCCCATCCTGCCGCCGAAGAGTTCGGGCGAATAGGGCGAGGGCGAAAATAGATTTCTCTGGTCGACGATGGTTCACGGGACGCCACTAATTCACGGCCTTAAGTTGAGTAAGAATCGAAAACCCCGTATTCTCCCACGGGCTGGACATCGCTGAGAATCAGGCTGGGGCGTTCATGGCTGAGGGACATGTTAAGCAAAGGCTAGCTGCAGTGCTGGTGGCTGATGTCGCCGGCTATTCACGCCTTATGGGCGACGATGAACGGGCGACGATTGCGACCCTCGACGAGTTCCGCGCGGTGTTTCGCGAACATATCGAAAGTAATGACGGTCGAGTGATCGATATGGCGGGCGACTCAGTGCTCGCGGTGTTTGACAGCGCCAATGCCGCGGTCAGCGCCGCGATCGATGCACAGGCAGAACTCGGCAAGCGCAACGAAGGATTCCCCGATGACCGGATCATGGAGTTCCGTGTCGGCGTGAACTCAGGTGACATCCAGGAAAAATCAGACGGAACGATTTACGGCGATGGGGTCAACGTGGCCGCACGCCTAGAAGCCATGGCGAGGCCCGGCGGAGTCAACGTGTCGGGCAGCGTCTTCGATAGCGTGCGTTCGAAAGCCGGTGTCTCCTTCGATTATCTTGGCGAACACGAGGTCAAGAATATTGCCGAACCAGTCCGCGCTTATCGCGTGCTGGGCGAAAATGACGAACTAACCGGCTGGCTAGCGTCCATACTTGGTCGGAGAAAATTCGTGCCAACAGTGTCGCTGGCAGCAGCAATACTAACGATTATCGTCGTCGGGACTTGGTTCGGTTGGCGCGAAGACGTGCCATCGATGGTCGGCGCCGATGGTTCTCCCACTGATGATCCCGTGTTGGCAATGCCAAACGGTCCGTCAATTGTGGTGGTGCCGTTCGAGAACTTATCCGATGACGCCGGTCACGACATTTTTGCGCTTGGCTTAAGCAAGGAAATAACAACCGCGCTTAGTCGGTTTAGTGAAATATTCGTCTTCTCACTTGATGCCGCGCGACATTTGCAGGGTGAAGGCAAGACGCCTGGCGATATTGGGCGAGAACTCGGTGCGCGCTATGTGTTGAGCGGTAGCGTGGTTCGCTCGCGTTCCTCACTGCGCGTATCCGCGACCCTGGCCGAAAGCAGGGACGCCTCGATCGCCTGGGCCGAGACGTACGACCGCGATCTCTCCGCCAAAAGTCTGTTCGATGTCCAGGACGACATCGCGGCGAGCGTTTCCGGAACACTGGTCGGCCATGCAAGTGTGACGGCACGCATTGCACGGGAAGAAGCGCGCCAAAAACGTCCCGAAAATCTAAACGCGTACGATTGCGTGCTCCTCGAACGCGCCTATTGGGACTATTATACCGAGGAATGGCATCTCAAGACTCGGACATGCTTGGAACGCGTGGTCGCGGAAGACCCGACTTATGCACCCGCTTGGGTCTCATTGGCATGGATGTTCTCGGAAGAACGTCTGAACGGATACAATGCGCGCGACTTGCCGTTGGATCGGGCGTTGGAAGCGGCACGCCGTGCGGTCAATCTCGATCGATTGGATAGTATTGCCTATAATTCTCTGGCCAATATGCATTTCTACCGCCGTGAGTATGATGAATTCCTTGTCGCCGCCGATCGGGCCATCACCTTAAATCCGAATAACGTCGAAGTCTTGACGAACATCGAATTGCGGTATGCGCAATTGGACATGCTCGACCGAGGTGAAGCGCTACTTGAAAAATCCAAGCGCCTAAATCCGTATCCGCCGAATTGGTTTTTTTGGGGCGATTTTTGGGTCGCATTGGGGCGCGAGGACCACGAAGCGACTTTGGAAGCGGCACAGAAATTGTTTGTCGACGGATATTTTGTCGCTCATGGCGCCCTCGCCGCGGCTTATGCGAATCTTGGCAGAGAAGCTGAGGCCAGTGCTGCCATCGCGGCGATGCTCGAACTGGTACCAGGCTATACACTTGAGGATATGGAGGACAATTTGCGGCTCTATTTAGGTTCTGATCGGCTGCTCATGCTAATGATCGATGCGTGTCGACGTAGCGGTTTGAAAAGCGAAAGTTTCACCAATTGAAATGGTATAACTCGACCATCGGGACTCTGATCGGATCGAGTTTATTTTGGACCCAATTCGATGAAATCGTGACAACCCCGATTCCATCCTGCCGCCGAAGAATCGGGGAAAATAGAGCGAGGGCGCGAATATGATGAAAGCAGCGTATTTCGACGAACACGGCGGACCCGAGGTGCTGCAATACGGCGACTCGCCGGATCCCGTCGCCGGAGCGGGCGAGGTTGTTGTCGATATTCACGCCGCGAGCGTCAATGCCGCCGATTGGAAGGTGCGCAGCGACGATTACGGTCATGTCGATAATTTCCCCTATATTCTCGGGCGCGATTTTTCCGGAACGGTGAGCGCGGTCGGTGACGGCATCGACGATTGGCGCGTCGGCGATGCGGTGTTCGCGGTGTGCGACGTCGGGCAGGAAGGCACCTACGCCGAAAAAATCGCCGTCAAGGCGGCGCTATGCGCGCGAAAATCAGCTCGGCTGTCGCATGTCGAAAGCGCGGCACTCGCCCTGACCGGTCTGACCGCCCTGGTCACCATCGAGGACACGCTGCGGCTGAAAGCGGGCGAAAGAATTCTTATCCAGGGCGGTGCCGGTGGCGTCGCCGGCTTCGCCATCCAACTCGCCAAGCACCTGGGTGCCACCGTGATCACCACGGCGAGCGCGGTCAACCACGATTACCTCCGCCACCTTGGGGCCGATCAGGTCATCGATTACAACACCACCGATTTCGCGGTCGCGGTGTCCGCGTGCGATGCGGTTTTCGATACCGTCGGCGGCGCTGTCGCGGCCAAGTCTTTTGAGGTTCTCAAGCCCGGCGGCCGGGCGGCGTTCATCGCCTCGGGCGCGACCGCGCCGGCGCCGCCGCGCGACGATGTCCAGTCGCTCAGGCCGCAAGTCGGCCGCGATCGCGCGCATCTCGAACGCATCGTCGAACTGGTCGAGTCCGGCGCCGTATCGGTGCCGCCGATCAAGACATTTTCCCTGTCCGACGCGGTCGCCGCGCATCGCGAGAGCGAGGGCCGTCATCTCCGGGGGAAACTGGTTTTCGCGGTGCGGTGACGCGGCCTGGCTGGCGCTCAAGCGTCGGCGGCGGTGTAGGTCCAGACCGGTACTTTCTTGCTGCGGCCTCGCAAGGTGTGGCTTTCGCCCTCGAGAAATCCGGCGAGAAGGGATTCTGCGTCATCCCCGGCTTGGCGGCGCACCGCGTTGACGAAGGCGCCGCTGATTACGATGTCGCAGGCGAGTTCGCGGGTCAGGCCTTCGAGGCGGCTCGCGGTGTTGGTGGTGTCGCCGATGACCGCGAACGCCATGTTGCGCTCGCTGCCGATGTCGCCGAGCACCGCCGGGCCGTAATTGAGGCCGATGCCGATGCGTACCGGCTGTTCATCGACCTCGACGCGCTCGGTGTTCCACCGTGTCAGCGTGTCGTGCATGCCACGCGCGCAGCGTAGCGCGTCGACGGCATCGTGCGCGCCGGGATCGGGCACACCGAAGGTCGCGAGCAAGGCGTCGCCGATGAATTTTTCCATCACGCCGTTCTCGGAAAACACCTGCTCCTCCATCCGCTTGTGGAACTCGCGGAGCAGCATCATGGTCATTTCCGGCGATTGATTTTCGGAGATCCGGGTGAACCCCACGATGTCGGCGAACAGCACCGCTACGTTCTGCCGCCGCACCGGACCGAGCGGCTGGTCGCGATGCGCGAGCTCCTCGACGAGCTTGGGCGAAAAATAGCGTGACAGGTTCGAGCGCGCTTGCGCGGTATCGCGAAACACCTTGAAGGCCAGCGCCATATCGCCGATTTCATCGCGGCGATGTTGCGCTAGCAATTGAACCGTGGTGTCGCCGGCGGCGAGACGAACCAGAGCGTTGGTCATATCCACCAAGGGCTGGACAACCCGCGGCGTGACATAGAATACGATGATCGAAATCGCACCGAAGACGGTGGCGGCGATGACGATGAGCAGCAGTATTTGGCAGCTGCCGATGGCATCCTGGGCGCGAAAGCCGTCGCTGGCACTGGCGTCGCGCGCGCCATCGACCAAGCTTCGGGTGACCGCGCCAAGCTGGGCCGCGATCTCGCTCCCCTTGCGTAACGCACCAGCCGCGGTCTCCGACTGTTCGAGTTCCTCGTGGCGCAAGGCGAATAGGTTTCCCGACTCGCCGCCAAAGCTCATCAAAGCGAAGGAAATCTGCTTCAGCGGACCAAAATCGCGAGCGGATAAATGCTGGCGCAATAGTCTTGAAATGCGGCTTCGCGCGGCGACGAAACGCTCTCGCAGCGGGCCGATCATCCGTCTGTCCGACACCCCGCTGGCTTCGTTGAGTAGTCCCGCCGCGAGGTTGGCTTCGGCTCTGATGATTAGCAGGGCACGCAAATTTCCGACCCCATCATTGATCAAGCCGGTAATCTGGATTTGGCTTTCGTGCACCGCCTGCTCACTGCTGATAACCACGTCGAAAATCGCATCGTCGATGATGGTGGCAAGCATCAACAGCAGCCGTTCGTGGGCGGCATTGACGTCCGCGGCCAAGTCCCTGGCGGTTGTCGTCGGGGTCTGTCGCGTGGGCAATCGACTGACTTCGAGTTCGAGACGACGCACTTCGAATACGCTATCGATTCCTTGGCCATGGACCAATAAGGCGCGCACCCGGCGCTGAAGGCGCGTTTTATCCGGCGTATCCGTCAGCGCCTCGAGGTCGCGTCTGATGCTGTCGGACGCGGCGACGAATTGTTCGTGCAACGGTCGAATCATGTCGCTATCGGAAATCGTCGCGACCTGGGCGAGGATCCCCGCCGTGTAATTGACTTCGGCCTTGATCTCAAGCAAATGCCGTGCCCTGGCCATCCCGCCATCGACCAGACGCGTCATGCGGTCGGCGGAATCGCGGGTTACGTCCTCGCTGTTGATCACGGTTCCGAACACGGCATCGTCGATCAAGGGCTCGAGGGTCTCGAGAAACCGTCGATGAGTGCTCGCCAATTGCCCCAGGATTCGGGCGATTTTCGTCCGTAACGTCAGTCGGTGTTCGACCACCCCATCCAAAAGGGACAAATTGGCGGCAATCTGGTCTTGCAAGGTCTGCAGTTCGGTCAAGGACTTCTGATCCACGTCGGTCGCGGAGAGTTCGACCATCAGGGCGCGGAGTTTCTCTTCGGTCGCGGCCAGGGCCCGGCGCGCTTGCGCCCGGCCGTCCTGGGTCGCGCTCGCCATCAGGACCGGAGCCGAGGCGGTGATCTCGGCGACTTCCGCGGCAATCGCGTGCGCCCGCGAAATCGAGGGCACGGTCGAGACGGTAATCCGCGACACCGCGTGGTCGATCTCGGAGAACGCCAGCCAGGCGATCAAACTGGCGATGATGGTCATAACGGTCATCGCGCCACAGGCGATCAGCAGCTCGGCCTTGATGCCAAACCGTCTGCCGCGCTTGGCGGCAAGTTCGAGTAGCGGGCTCGTCGTGTCACTCATGCGGATCGCCGACCCGATGGAATCGACCTTGCGGCCCGATCACCGTCATGAACACGCGATCGAGGCCTTGGTTGTCGTTCGGGCCAAACACCAGGGTCAGCCCGTCGAGGTCGAATTTCCCGACCTCGTAGATCGTCGTCAGGAGCTTATCGCGGGTGATGTCCGGGCCGGCGAGTCCCAAGGCTTCGACGACCAGCCGTCCGATCAGATAGCCTTCCAAGGAGACGAATCCGGGGCGCGTGTCGGGATTCAACGCCAATACGGCCTCCCGGTAGCGTGCGATAATCGGAATTTCGCGTTGGTCGGGAAGCGGGACAACCTGGCTCACGATGACCCCTTCGCCGTCGGCGCCCAATTCTTTCGCCAAGGCATCGCTGCCGACGAACGAAATATTCACGAATCGGGCGTCGAGATTGAATTGACGCGCCAACTTGATGAATTTGGCGCACGGCTTGTAGGCGCCAACCATCACCACCGCATCGGGCTGGCTTCTGCGGATATCGAGAAACGCGGTTTTTACCGCGGTGGTGTTGCGCATGTAGGTGCCTTCGGCGATTAGCGCCATGCCACGCCGGTCCAGGGCCTTGACCACGCCCGCTAGACCAACCCGGCCGAAGGAATCGTCCTGATAGAGGATCGCCACGCGGCCGAGGCCGAGATCGTCGACGAGATATCGGATCCACGCCTCGGTCTCCTGCTCGTATGATGCGCGGATGTTGATCACGTTGTGAAGTTGGGGGTCACGCAGAAATCCGGCACCGGTGAACGGGCCGATGAAGGGAACGCGGGCGGCGGTGGCGATCGGCTGAACCGCGCGCGAGGTTGGCGTGCCGACTTCGCCGATCAGGGCGAATACGTGGTCGTCCTCGATCAGGCGCCGGGTGTTGACGATCGCGTTGGTGGGCTCGTAGCCATCATCGTAGGAGACCAGTTCGAGCCTGCGGCCGTGAACGCCGCCGGCCTTATTGGCCTCGGCGAAGGCGGCGAGAATGCCCTCGCGGACGCCGACGCCCAAGGCCGAGGCCGGCCCTTGAAACGCCGCCGATTGGCCGAACAGAATTCTGTCGTCGCTAACCCCCGGCTCGGCGTGCCCATGACCGCTCATGGCTGCGAGCAAGACAACGGCAAGAGCGGCGACGCACACGATGTGAGCGCGCCCTCCGGGCAATCCAAAAGCTTTCGCATAGCCCCCATTTGCGGCACCGGACGAGCCCCCCATATATGTCCAGATGGCCGTGCATATCACGCCAAAATGGTATCATACTACGGTGTGCGGCGCGAATCGGGTTCCGAATGGGCGCGTGCGGCGACCGGCAATCAACAATCAAGTGTCAACGCGCGTTGCGGGCGCCGTCGATCATGTATTCCGAGCCGCTGCAGTGGCGGCTTTCGTCGGAGGCGAGAAATAGCATCAGGTGGGCCACTTCCTCGGGCTCGGCATAGCGGCCCTGGGGCGAGGTGCGGAGTTGGGCTTGGCGGACTTTTTCCGGGTCGTCGGGATTCATCATCGATTCCAGCGACCGCATCATCCGGGTCTCGACCGGCGAGGGGTGGACGGTGTTGACGCGGATGCCGTCGGGCGCGCCTTCGAGGGCGGCGGTGCGCATCAGGCCGACGACGGCGTGTTTGCTGGCGACATAGGCGCACATGCCTTGGCGGCCGCGGATGCCGCCGATCGACGAAGTGATGACGATGCTGCCGCCGCCGGCCTTGAGCACCGGCATGACATGCTTGAGGCCGAGCCAGACGCCGCGCATGTTGACCGCGATGACCCGGTCAAAATTCTCTTCCGCATAGTCTTCGATGGGCGCCACATCGCCCTCGATCCCGGCATTGAGCAGGGCTATGTCGAGACCGCCGAGGCGCGCGACCGCGTCCTCGACCGCCGCTTTCATGGCAGTGGAGTCGGAGACGTCGGCTTCGATGCCATGGGCGCGGTCGCCGAGCGCGGCGGCGATCCCGGCGAGCGCCTCGGTGTCGCGATCGACCAGCGCGACCTTGGCGCCTTGGTCGACAAACAGCCGCGCGGCGGCGGCGCCGATGCCGTTGGCGGCGCCGGTGATCATGGCGATCTTGTCGTCGAGCCGTCCCATGGCGTTGCTCCTCTATGCCGATGACGGTGCCAATACCCCGATCGGTTTAACAGCCCGTTGAAAAAGGCGCTATTGACCGGGTTTCACTCGACGGCGAAACATAACGCGACGAAGGCGGTTTCGCCATCCTCCGAGACGATGAGGACCATCTGAGCGACCAGAACGGCTCCAGCTGGCGCAATA
>JAKZSU010000107.1:0-17022 GCA_047517485.1 Alphaproteobacteria bacterium | reverse complement strand
CGGCAAAAGCGGCCCAATCCGAGCCCATTGCGCATCCGAAAACCAAAAGAAATCCGACATTTCCATCGCCTCCTCGCTGGAAACAATGAATCATGCCAGCCCCGCTTTGGGAATCCCCTTAATGGGTCCGGACCCTAGTCTCCCTTTTCTGCGGTTTCTTCATCATCGTTCGGAGAGGCCGCGTCCTGCGCCGCGCGGCCCCGGTCTAAAAGATCTTCGAATGCGAGCGCCGAGGTGTCGTCCCATCCGATTCTCACGGCATCGCCCGGAGCAAATCCGCCGGTCAGCCCCTCGGCGTGTTTTGAGGCGCGGATGAGGATCTCGCCGAGATCATCGGTCTCGACCAGATACTCGGTCTGTTCGCCGAGGAAGATTCTGTTCTTCACTCGTGCCGAGGTTTCCACGTCGGCGGAAAACGCTGCTTTTCCGTTCACCGCCGCGATATGAACCAACTCGGGCCGCACCGCCAGTTTGGCGTCGTGACCGCGGTTGGGGGCGGTCGCGCGGCGCGATACGCGGCCCCGTAATACCCGCCCGCCGTCGAGCTTGATCATCGCGCCTTGCGCGTCGGTCTCGACGATCGTGCCGGCGAAAAAGTTCGATTTGCCAACGAAACCGGCGACGTAATGGTTGGTCGGCTCGTCGTAAAGTTCGCGCGGCCCGCCGGTCTGCACGATGCGACCCTCGAGCATGATGCAAATGGTATCGCTCATCGACAGCGCCTCTTCCTGATCGTGGGTGACCAGGAGAAAGGTGATGCCGACATCGCGCTGCAGGGTTTGCAGTTCGAGCTGCATTTCCTGGCGCAGCTTACGGTCGAGTGCCGCCAGCGGCTCGTCGAGGAGGAGTACCGTCGGCCGGTTGATCAGCGCCCGGGCCAGGGCGACGCGCTGCTGCTGGCCGCCCGACAGCTCCCATACCCGGCGCCGCTCATAGCCTTCGAGGCGCACCAGTTCGAGGGTTTCGCCGACCCGCCGGGTGATTTCCCGCTTGTCCGGGCGTGGTTTCATCTGGCGTAGGCCATAGCCCACGTTGTCCGCCACGTTGAGGTGGGGAAACAGCGAATAATTCTGAAAAACCATATTGACCGGGCGCTTGTACGGCGGCACCCCGACCACCGACCGGCCGCCGATGACGACATCGCCGGACGTTGGCTGCTCGAAACCGGCGATCAGGCGAAGCGACGTGGTCTTGCCGCAGCCCGACGGTCCGAGAAAACTGAAAAACGAGCCGCGCTGGATCGAAAGGGACACGTCGTCGACCGCCAAAACGTCGGCGAATCGCTTGGTGACGCCGCGGAACTCGATATCAACGTCTTGCGGATTACCGGTCTGCGTCGGCAATGCCTTCCTCCCGTCGATGGTAGATACCCCTTAAGAGGATGTTCTTATTGGATTTCCCTATTTCCGTGGACTACCATCCAATTCATAAAAAAATGTATACCACTTTGTCGATTTAAGGCATATACCTTATGTGGCCTTTACAAAATTAGCTATAGGATAATGCGCCCTAGCATCGCCCCGGGATTTTCATCGTGAATGCCCGTCCCAAACGACCCAAGAGGGCCGAGGCGGGCAGCTCGGCGTGGCTGGCAATGCTCGGGCGAGGCATCGATGCGATCGGCGACGAGGCCTTTCCGCGGACCCTTGTCGATGCTCTCAAGTCGCTCACCGATTTCGATTATTCCGTTGTGTTCGCCTACTACCGAAGCGAACGGCCGCTCTGTCTGTTCGATACATTCCCGCCCGAGAAACGAACTATTCATGTCGATGACTACCTGAAAGGGCCGTATCTGATCGACCCGTTTTTCAAAGCCTGCGATCGCCAAGTCGACACCGGCCTCTATCGGCTTCGCGATATCGCGCCCGATCGTTTCTATCAAAGCGAATACTACCGCTCTTATTACGTTCAGACAGGCCTTTCGGAAGAGATTTGTTACACTTTCTATCTTCCCAAGGGTGTCGCGGTGGTGATCTCGCTTATGCGCTCGGGCGAGAGTCCACGCTTCTCGGCGCGAGAATTCAGGCTTCTCACGTCCGTCGTGCCGATCGTCGTCAGCCTGGCCCAACGCCACTGGCAAGACATTCCGGATAAATTCGACATCAAGACCGACTCAAGCGTGCTGTATGAGGGACGTTCGTTGATCGAATACACCGTTGGCACCCTGTTCGGCAAACGCGTCACGCCGCGTGAAACCCAGGTTGTCGCGCAGGTTCTCGAAGGCCATTCCTCCGACTCGATCGCCAAGGATCTCGGCATATCCGTCGGCACGGTGCGCATTCACCGCCGCAATGTTTACGCAAAGCTACAAATTTCATCGCAGCAAGAGCTGTTCTCGATTTTTCACCAAAAAATCACCACGGCACAGTGATTTCGGCGGCAACGTCAAAGGGAGACTTCAAGCGATGGCCAACGACACCAAGACCATCACCGGGGCCGGTCGGTTGGCGGGGAAAGTCGCCGTCATCACCGGCGGGGCCGCCGGCATGGGCCGCGCCACCGCGCTGGCTTTCGCACGGGAAGGCGCCGCCGTCACCATTCTCGATATTCAAGCGGCGGCCGGTGCGGCGACCGTCCAACTGATCACCGAGAACGGCGGCCGCGCCGACTTCATCGAGACCGATGTCGCCGACGCCCGCCAAGTCGACAACGCCTTTGACCGGATCGCCGAGACCGTCGCCCCTACGACATTCTCTTCAACCACGCCGGCACCATAACCGTGAAGCCGATGCACGAGACCACCGACGCGGATTACGACCGGCTGATGGATATCAATGTGAAATCCGCTTTCCTGGTGTGCCGTCGCGCGGTCAAGGAGATGAGCGATAACGGCGGCGGATCGATCGTCATTACCGGATCAATCGCCTCCGAATTGGGTTACGCCCTGGAATCGGTCTATTGCATGACCAAAGGCGCCGTTCTGCAACTGATGCAAAGCATTTCGGTGGAATATCGCGATCAGGGCATTCGCTGCAACGCGGTGTGCCCGGGTTTCGTCAAGACGGCGCATGGCCTGCGCGAGATCGCTGAATTGGACACCGCCGGACAAGCCTGGGAGGACGGTGCACTCGCCGACTCCCAGGGCCGCATTTGCGAGCCCGAGGAAGTCGCCGCCGCGGTCGTGTTTCTCGCCTCCGACGAGGCCAGCTTTATCACCGGCAACGCGCTATACGTCGACAACGGCTGGTACGCTAAGGGCTAGAGCATAAACGATACCGAGAGTTGCCAATCCGCCGGCGGCGTGCTCAATAGAGTTCGGTCTTGTAGTTGTCCTCGACGAAATCATCGGCATCCTTGATCTCTTCCTCGGTCGGCGGTTTGTCCGCCGGCGCGATCTGCTCGAGGATCATTTTTCCCAAAGTCGGGAAATCCCCGCGGTCCTGAAAATCGGACGGATCCCACAGGTTCGAGCGTTTGAACGCTTTTGCGCAGTGCAGGAACGCTTCGTGCACCTCTACCAGGATGCCGACCTTCGGCGCCTTGCCGCGGATCTTCGCAGTTTCCGACTTTTCGTCGTCTTGGACGATCCGCGCCTTGCCGTTGACCCGCAGCGTGTCGTTGAAACCCGGAATGACGAATAGCAGCCCGACATTGGGATTCTCGGTGATGTTCGTCATGGTATCGAGACGATTGTTCCCCGGCCGGTCCGGGATGAACAGCTGGTCGTCGCCGATGATCTGCACGAAGCCGGGAGGATCGCCACGGGGACTGACGTCCGCCTTGCCCTCGGCGTTCGCCGTTCCGATACAGAGGAACGGCGAACGGCCGATGAACGCCTGGCAGTGCCGGTCGAGTTTTGGGCGCAATTTTTGGACGGCGATATCCATTGTCGGCCCGACGATTTCTCGCAGACCGGCCTCGGTCTCGACAACCCGAGTGGTGGCGTCACCGGACATAAGTTCCTCCGTGGCTAACAGACCTGTTCAATGTTTATAGCGTGAACCCAGCGTGTCTGTCGCGCTGGCAATCGGCGGAAAAATAATCAGCCAGACGCGCTCACGTTCCGACACAAAAAAGAAAGGCGGCACAATGGCCGCCTTTCCCCGATGGGGCCACTCGATAGCCCTAATCACAAGATCGTGGTATCAGCGCCGACCAAAGAGGCTGCTCCTCCGTCCGCGATGTGTACCTGAGCCGATCGATGTGGCACCTCTATCATTGGACATTAGACCACCTCCTTTCTGTTGTTGAACGTCGTGTTGAAGTATGTGGTGGATCGCGGTTGGTTGACAAGGCGAACCTGTATGACGGTTTCCGGCGTTGATACCGAGTTGCAATGAGTGCAACTCATTGCAGCTCGGTAAGCGCGACCGCGCGCCCGAGCTTATGCGAGGCAAGCCTGCGTGGCGCTTGAACGCACACCAAACCGCGATGAGTCTTATTCATCGCGGTTTGGTATAAATTTTCGCGCCATCGCTCTGGGTGGCAAGGACTGGATTAGGCATGAGCGCTGAAGACTCACCACCCGACTACATCATCGTCGGCGCGGGCTCCGCCGGGGCGGCGTTGGCCTATCGGCTTACCGAGGACCCGCGAACCACGGTGCTGCTCGTCGAGGCGGGGAAACCGGCGCACCCTTACGCGCGCATGCCGGCGAGCTTCGGGCTTTTCATCGACCGTGCGGGGGTGAACTGGCGCTATCGATCCGAGCCCGAGGCGGGAACCGCCAACCGCGCGATCCCGGTGCCGCGCGGGAAAATGCTCGGCGGCTCGAGTTCCCTCAACGGGCTCGTCTATGTACGCGGACAAACCCTCGACTACGATACCTGGGCGCAGCGCGGCAATCGCGGCTGGGGTTGGGACGATGTCGCGAAAATATTTCGCCGCATGGAGGGGTATGAGAACGGCGACGGCGAGGTTCGCGGCACGGACGGCCCGCTCGGAATCACCGAGGTGCCGGGGCATATCCCGCTCTATGACGGGCTTTTCGCCGCCGCCGACTCGATCGGCCTGCGCCGCAATCCGGACTACAACGGCCCCGACCAAGAGGGCATCGCCAGGTTTCAGGCGACGATCAAGGGCGGCCGACGGATGAGTACGGCCGAATGCTACCTTCGCCCCGCGATGCGGCGTCGCAATCTGCGGGTAGTGACCGAAGCAATGACGCGGCACCTGCTGTTGGACGGCAAGCGGTGTCTCGGCATCGCCTATCAAAAAGGCAACGAAATCATCGAGGCGCGCTGCGGCCGCGAAGTGATCCTTTCGGCGGGCGCGGTCGCGTCGCCGCAAATTCTCGAACTATCCGGCATCGGCCGCCCCGACGTGCTGCAAGCGTACGGCATAGCGGTCAAACACGCCCTGTCCGGGGTCGGTGAGAATTTTCAGGATCACATGCTGGCGCGACTACAGTGGAAGATCAAAGACCCGGCGGCGTCGTACAACACCAAGGCGCGGGGCATCAACTTTCTCGGGCAGGTCTTAAAATATGCCGCGACCGGACGCGGTTTCCTCAGTCTGCCCGCCGCCTGCATAGGGGCCTGGGTCAAGACCAGACCCGAACTCGCGACCCCCGACGTGCAGATCCAATTCATTCCGTATTCGGTGGGCGATCTCAAACGCCGCAAGGTTCATCCCTATCCCGGCATGGCGGCGGCGGTTTTTCAGCTCCGCCCGGAGAGCATCGGCTCGATCCATATCCGTTCGGCCGACCCGCTCGAACATCCCTCCATCCGGTTCAATTTTCTCAGCGACCCGATCGACCGGCAAGCCATGGTCGACGGCGTGAAAATCTTGCGCAAAATCGTCGAGGCGAATCCCATGGACCGGTATCGCGGCGAGGAAACGTCACCCGGCAAGGCGATAGACGGTGATGCGGCAATCGAAACCTTCATCCGCGAAAACAGCGAGACCGGCTTCCACCCGATGGGAACCTGTCGCATGGGCCCCGGCCCCGAGGCGGTGGTCGACGACCATCTGAGAGTGCACGGCATGGCCGGCCTGCGCATTGCCGACGCCTCGATATTCCCGACCATGCCGTCGGGAAACACCAACGCCCCCAGTATTATGGTTGGCGAAAAAGCTGCCGACCTGATCAGGGGGGCTGGTTGAGGGTCGCGCACGAAGCATCGGTCGGTCTAAAATTATTCGCCCAGCAGCGCACTCCGAAAGCGATTTTTGATCACTGTCCCGTCGCGTTCGGGCAGCACCATATCCTGTTCCTTCCGCGAGACTTTGGCGCTGGCGAAACGCGGGCCGATCGACCCGTGCATGCGCGCGCGAAATGCGGTGATCCCAGCCATGTCGGTGATCGTCTCGGCATCGGCGATGCCGGTGGCGCGCGCCACCGCCGGGAGATCGACCCCAAGCGCGGTGTGGGTCGGCTGGCGGCCGGTTTCGCCATAGAGCTCGTTATCGAGCAACAGAATCGAAAGATTGCCCGGCGCCTGCACCGCGATGGTCGCCAGCGCGCCCATCCCCATCAGCATCTCGCCGTCGCCGGTCACCACCAGGACCGGGCGTTCGGGCTGGGCGAGGGCGAGACCGAGGCCGATCATCGCCGCGTTGCCCATGGCGCCCCAGAGGTGGAAATCGAGCGGCGACTGGCTCACCGCCGCGGCATCCCACGTGGTGCCGCCGAGGCCGCAGACCAGCAGCAGCGGCCCGCGGTCGCGGAGCATTTCGGCGACGGTTTCGCGGCGGTCGAGCCGACCGTCGTCAATATCGTTCATCCGCTCAATCCTGAAAACTTTTGGCGCCGATCAGGCGCTGCGATAGCAGCACCGCCGTCGTGGTTTGCGACTTAAAAGCGAGGTCGGCCATCGCGGTCACCGTCTCGCCGACCTCGCTCGGCCGATCGGCGCGCGCGACCTGAACCCCCATGGTATCGAGCACTTTCGGGGTCGCCCGTCCCATCGGGATCTGCCACGGATTGCCCTCGCCCCATTCGCCGCGCATGGTGGCGATCAGCAGCAGCGGAAGCTGGCACGCGCGGCTCAGCGAGGCGATCGCGTTGATGCAGTTGCCGACTCCGCTCGACTGCATCAGCAGCGCGCCGCGCACCCCGCCGAGCCAGGCGCCCGAGACCAACCCAATGCCTTCCTCCTCGGTGGTCAGCGCGACGACGCGCATATCATTGTCGGCCTCGCACAAGTCGATCAGCCGTTTGTGGCCGGCGTCGGGCACCACGCCGATCATGCCGACATCGGCGCACGCCAGCGCGCGGTGAATATCCGCCGGCCAGTCGCGGGAGGCGTCGTCACTCATTCGTCGATCTCCGATTCGGTTCGTCCGTATTCGTCGTCATAGCGGGTGATGTCGTCCTCGCCGACATAATCGCCGACTTGGACCTCGACGATGCGCACCGGCGTGGTCCCGGGGTTGGCCAAGCGGTGGCGGGCGCCGACCGCGATATAGGCGGATTGGTTGGGCAGGACTTCACCGGTCCATGTGTCGCTGGTAACCTCGGCGACGCCTTCGAGCACCACCCAATGCTCGCTGCGATGCTTGTGCGACTGCAGACTCAGGCGCGCGCCGGGATTGACGATGATCTCTTTAATTTTGAACCGGTCACCCGCGAGCAGAACCCGGAACGAGCCCCACGGCCGGTTCTCGGCGAGATGGCGCACCGCCTCCTCGCGCCCATCGGCGCGCAAGCCTTCTACCAAAGACTTGAGCGCGCCATCGTTGTCGAGTGTGCTCACCAACACCGCGTCCGCGGTCTCGATCACCGCCAAGTTCTCGATCCCGGCGGTGGTCACCAGGCGCGAGCTCGCATGCACCATGCAATTGCGTGTCGCCGCCAGGCGGACATCGCCGGTCGATGCGTTGCCGTCGCCGTCTTGGTCGCTGACTTCCCACAATTTGTGCCACGAGCCGACATCGGACCACCCGGGATCGATCGGGATCACCGCGACCTTGTCCGAGCGCTCCATCACCGCGACATCGAAGGGCGCGGCGGGGATCGACGCATACGTTGCTTTTGCGAATCGAACCGCGCCGGCGCTGTCGCGGCGCGCCTCGTAAGCCGCCTCGGTCGCGCTCGCGATCTCTGGCGCGTGCGCCGCGAGCTCGTGTCCCAACAGGCTCGCGGTGAAAACGAACATGCCGCTGTTCCACAACACGCCGCCACCCGAAAGCAGCGCGGCGGCGCGCTCGGCATCGGGTTTTTCAATAAACCGGGCGGCGGCGAACAGGCCGTCGGTGTCGGCCAACGGCGCGCCGACCTCGATATAGCCGTAGCCGGTCTCCGGGCGGTCCGGGGTGATCCCAAAGGTGGTGATATGGCCGCGCGCCTCGGCGGCAAGGCGGACCGCGTCGGCGATCGCGTCGCCGTCGCGCACCACGTGATCGGCCGGCGCCACGAACAGGGTCGGGTCGTCCGCCAGGCTCGCCGCGTGTTTCGAGGCGATGGCGATCGCCGCCGCCGTGTTGCGGCCCATCGGCTCGAGCAGAATGTTGTCGCACAGCCCCTCGTCGAGCTCGGCGAGTTGATCGCGGACCGGCAGATAGTGGGTCTCGGTGGTCACCGTGATCACCGCCGACGCCGGCGCGCACGCCAGCGCGCGCCGCGCCGCTTGCTGCAGCAACGATCCCTCGCCGGCAAGGCTCATCAACTGCTTGGGATAGACCTCGCGGCTGAGCGGCCAAAGCCGGGTGCCAAGGCCGCCGGCGAGCAAGACGGGAACAATATTAACCATGCACTATCAGTCCGTTGACGATCGCCGCATGGTACAGGGCAGGAATACCAGCGCCAGCGGATTTTTAATCCTGTGGCTTGTCATAGGTGACTTCGTAGTCGTGGCCCTGATAGCGTACGATCATCCGCGTGCCGCCGGCATTGAAAAATTCGTTGAGCTTCGCGCTGTTCTGATAATCGCGGTGGATGACATAGCGTCCCATGCCTTTTTCGACCGCTTCGCCCGGCGTTGCCACGGCCTTCTCAATGTCTGGAAATACGCCACTCGCCATCTCGCCCTCGGCGATGGCAAACACCGGGAGCGCGGGAAGCGTCTCGCCAGCGGCCAATAAACGCGCGGTCAAGGTATCGGGCGCGGGATAAAAACCGAGACGCTGCATTTCGTCGATCACCCGCATCGCGACTTGGTGACTGCTCAAGCCCTCGGCCTCGTACCGCGCGGTCAGCTCGGCATGGGTCCGTTCCAAGTCCTGGATGCGGATCATGTCTTCGCGCTTCGACCACTCGGCGATCCATTTTGGCTCTACGCCATCCGGATACAGCGTGTGAAAGGCGTTGGTATCGAGCAAAACTTTTGTCGTGCCGGTTTGATGATCGTGGGCGAGCAGCGCCGGCGAATGAGCGCCATAAGCGTAGGCCGCGAAGAGCTCGACCGTGTCCCGAATCGGCCAGCGCGAATGGCCCGACAGGGAAACGAAGTCTTCCCCCCACTCGCCGCGCGCGACGATTTCATGGTCCGTGCTCCACACGCCGGAGACACCAAATTGCCGAATGGTTGTTTCATCCCGCAGCGAGAGCTTGAAGGCGTACTCAACCCTGTCCGGGGTCTCGGCGCGCAATCGAACGCCGAGATATTTGTACAGTTTGGGACGATAGGATCGAATGGTACGGCCGACGATCGGCGTCGAGTCCCACGTCTCGAGGATGGTCGCATCTCCAGTCGCCAATTCGAGCCGGCGCAGGCTGATGGTGCGGAGACGGCGCGCGCGGACGCGGGGCCGCTGAACCCTTCCCAACCAATACCCCAGCTGAGGCCGGTGGTGTCGCGTTGTATGTAATAGACGGCGTCTTCACCCGGTGCGAATACCGGCGCGTAATAGCCGGTATGTCGGTCGTAGGCGACGAGCCCGGACCAATATATTAGTGCGGCGGCGATCAGGACAGTGACGGCGAGCCCGGTCACGATCCAACGCATTCTCGGTTTCCCCTCTGCTAGGTTTGCGTCGCTTGCGTTGGGCCGCCGCGAATCGCCTCGAACATCGCGCGGTAGCCGCTGGGATCGACGCGGGCATCGATCAGCGCCGGGCCCGGGGTGGCGAAGGCGCGCATCAGTGCCGCGCGGAGTTCAGCCTCGGTCTCGGCGCGCGCCGCGTGCAAGTCGGCGCCGACGGCGATCAAGGCTAGATCCAGCGCGGGGTAGCGCACGCCGGCGGATTTGAAGCCGCGTTGCTGCTGCTTGACGTCGATCAGCGACAGCGCGGCGTCGTTGAACACCACCACGGTGACGTCCAAATCGTGGCGCGCCAGGGTCGCCAGTTCGGCCAGGCACATGGCGAGTCCGCCGTCGCCGGTAAACGCGATCACCGGCCGCTTGGGGTCCGCCAGCGCGGCCGCGATCGCCGCCGGAAGCGCGAAGCCCATGGTCGAAAGGCCGTTGGAAATTTGCACGTCAAACGGCTGTTTGGCGGGCCACAGCGCCATCGGCGCCAGCATGTGCGCGCCGGCATCGATGGTGATGCGGGCGGTCTCCGGCGCTGCCTCGATCGCCACGCGCACCACCGCCAACGGCGAAATGCCATCTTCGGCCTCACCATCAGGCAAAACCTGCGGTGCCGGCGCGTCGGACCAGTTGGCCGGCTGCCCGGCGCCGGCGACCGCTTCGGCCAGCGCGGGAAGCGCGCCGAACAACGAGCCGGCGATCGCGGTGTAATGCGGTCGCACTTCCGCTTGCGCGAGTTCGAGTACCGGCATTTCGTAGGGCCACGGCGAGGCCACCAGCTCGACCGGATCGACGCCATAGAGAATCATCAGATCGGCATCGGCGAGCCACGGCGCCTCGGTCTTGGCGCCGGTGAACAGCCCGGCATGACGCGGCGCGCCGTTGGGGTAAACCCCCTTCGCCTTGTAGGTCGTCATCACCGGGCACGCCAGGTGGTCGGCGAGCGCCGCGAGCGCGGCCGCCGCTTGGTTGTCGCGGGCTTGGATGCCGGCGATGATCACCGGCCGGCGCGCGTCGTCGATCAAGGCGCGCGCCGCCGCAACATCTCCGGCTAGCGCCGGCGCCGCTTTTTTGACCGAGGTCGCCGGCGCGACCGCGGGCTTACCGGCATCGATCGCCGATAGATCGAGATGGACCGGGCCCAGCGGCGCGGTCAAGGCGCGATCCAAAAGGCGGGCGAGAACGTCGCTCACATCGTCGGGTCGCGCGCGATCGCTGGCCTTGACGATCGGCGCGTACAGCGCCGCGTGATCGACTTTCTGATGGGTGATGAAATCGTGGGTCTCGGGGCGGTAGGCATCGGTGAGCAACAACACCGGCGCGCGGTCGAGATGCGCATAGGCAATGCCGTTGACCGCGCTGGTCGCACCGGGGCCGAGACCGGTGGCGACCACCCCTGGGGTGCCGGTCAGCTCGCCGGTCGCCGCCGCCATCAGCGCCGCCGCGGTCTCGGTATGGGTCAAGATCCAGGTGATGCCGCGGGCCTCGCAGGCCGCGATGATCTCGAGGTTCGAGCCGCCGCCGGGGACGCCGAATATGTGGCGCACGCCATAGGCATCCAAGGTCGCCGCGATGGCGTCGGCGACGGTGGTCATGATTGCGGTGGCTCGGTTCCGCTCGCCGCGCAGGCGGCAATCAGTAATGCTGAAACGTCCTTGTCGCCCATATATTCCGCCGCCGCGCGTACCCGGCCCGCCGCCGCCTTTCCGGTGGCGACCGCGGCGCCGGCCTCTTCCGCCATGGCGATCGCGAGGCCGAGATCCTTCGCCGACAGCCGGATCGCGAAACCCGGCTCGATATCGCCGACCAGGACCTTGGTCGGCCAATAGCTCGCGAGATATTGGTTGGTCGCCAGGCTGCCGGTCATGATCGGCAGCAATGTATTCAGATCGAGACCCATCTTGAGGCCGAGCGCGACCGCTTCGGCGCTGATCTGGCAGGTCGACTGCGACAGGTAATTGTTGACCAGCTTGGTGCGGATGCCGGCGCCGATCGCGCCGCAATGGTGGATCGTCGTCCCCATCACGTCGAGCAAAGGCCGCGCCCGCTCGAAAGTAGCGGCATCGCCACCAACCATGAACAACAGCTCGCCGCTCTCCGATTGCGCCGGCCCGCGCCCCACCGGCGCATCCAGAAACTCCAAACCCTTAAGATGGGCGGCCGCCGCCAGGCGGTCGGTGACCGCGGGCGAGATCGTGCTCATCTCGATCACCAGCGCGCCGGTTGCCAGGCCGGCGAGGGTGTCGTCGTCCACAAGCAGACAGGCCTCGACATCCGGCGTGTCGGAAAGGATCGAGAGCACCGCGTCGGCGCCGTCGAGCGCATCGGCGACGGAATTGCCGGCGCGAACTCCACCGGCGACCGCTCGCGTCATCGCCGCCTCGGCGATGTCGAAACCGGTGACCGCGTAGCCCGCCTTCGCCAGATTACGCGCCATCGGCCCGCCCATGTTGCCGAGCCCGAGAAAACCGATTTTGCCGAAGTCACCCATCGTAGCTGATCCGATAGATGACGTTGGCGCGGTCGTCGGCGACCAGCAACGCGCCGTCAGGCATCACGATGACGTCGGCGGGGCGGCCCCAGGCGGTTTGGCCCTGCAGCCAGCCCTCGGCGAACGGCTCGTAGGCGATCGCGCGGCCGGCGTCGTCGAGCCGGACGAGCATGATGCGGTAGCCGATTTTGCGGCTGCGGTTCCACGAGCCGTGCTCGGCGATGAAGATCTGATTGCGGTATTCGGCGGGAAACATATCGCCGGTGTAGAACGTCATGCCGAGCGGCGCGACGTGCGGCCCAAGCGCCTGCGCCGGCGGGGTGAACTCCTCGCAGCCGCGTTTTCGCCCGTACCGCCGGTCGGGAATATGACCGCCGTGACAATAGGGGAAGCCGAAATGCTGGCCGGCCGCCGTGGCATGGTTGAGCTCACCGGGCGGGATATCGTCGCCGAGATTGTCGCGGCCATTGTCGGTGAACCACAGCTCGCCGGTGACGGGGTGAAAATCGAAGCCCACCGAATTGCGGACGCCGCGCGCGAACACCTGCGGATTGGCACCGTCCGCGTCCATCGCCAGAATGGTGCCGTACGGGCCTTCTTTTTCACAGACGTTGCACGGCACGCCGACCGGAACGAACAGCCGGCCGTCGGGCGCGAAATCGAGGTACTTCCAGCCGTGGTGGGTATCGCTCGGCAAATGGTCGACGATCACCACCGGCTCGGGCGGATCGTCGAGCCGGTCCTCGATGGCGTCATAACGGAGAATACGGCTGACCGCGCCGACGTAGAGCGCGCCGTCGCGAAACGCCAGCCCAGTCGGCATAGTCAGCCCCGTGTCGAGCACCAGACCGGATTCGGCGCGGCCGTCCTGGTCATGATCTATCACCGCATAGATTTTGCCGGCTGTGCGCGAGCCCACGAAAAGCGTGCCCTTGTCGCCCAACGCCATTTGCCGCGCGTTGGACACGCCCTTGGCATAGATCTCGATCTTGAAACCGTCGGGCAGGCGGATCTTCTCGAGATCGAGCGCCTCAGCCGCGGCACTCCAAAGCGCGGCCGACAGCATCAGCGTCGACACCAAAAGCCAGCGTTCGCGCGGTTTCAACATGGCGGTCTCCAACAGGGCACGAATTACGAGCTTACACGATCCGCGGTCGCGCGAAGACCGGATAGATAATTGGTGACCAGGGAATCCGCCATATCGCCGACCGATTGCACCGCCACGAGGTCGAGTTTTCCCGCCAGGGCGAGCGAGCATATGCCGTGCAGGCTCGACCACAGCACCAGCGCCGAGGTGCGCCGCCCCTTGGCGTCGGAGGCACGGTAGAGCGGGGCGAGGGCGGTCTCGACCAGGCCGAACAAGCGGTCGATCTTCGCCAGATAGGCGTCCGGGATGGTGCTCCCCGGCGCCACCGAGTGCTCGAACAAGGCGTTCCACAAGCTCTGGTGCTCGGTGGCGAACGCCACATAGGCGCGGGCGAATGTCGACAATGTCGCTTCCGGCGACGCCCCTGTCTTGGCCGCCGCAAGCTCGTCGTACAGCGCGTCGAGGGTGCGCCCGTTGACCTCGACGATCAGCTCGTCGAGGCTTTCGAACAGATTGTAGACCGTGCCCACCGAATAGCCGATGTGCGCGGCCAGGGCGCGCGCGGTGACGGCGCGGACGCCGGACTCGCCAATCGTCTCCTCGGCCGCCGCCAACAGCATGGCGCGCAACTCGTCCCGCGTATGGTCGCTTCGTCGTCCCATCGATCAAGATGTGTTAGTGAGCACTGTTCAATATCAATCCCCGTTGGCGCCCTGGGTCAAGCCCCTTTGCGCCCGAATTCGACAATCACATATTCGGATAATTCGGACCGCCGCCGCCCTCGGGCACCACCCAGACGATATTCTGCGTCGGATCCTTGATGTCGCAGGTCTTACAGTGCACGCAGTTCTGCGCGTTGATCTGGAGGCGCGGATTCGATCCGTCGTCGTCGCGGATGATTTCGTAGACCCCGGCCGGGCAGTAGCGTTGCTCGGGGGCGTCGTAGAGTTCGAGATTGACCGCCACCGGGACGCTCGCGTCCTTCAAGGTCAAATGCGCCGGTTGGTCTTCTTCATGGTTGGTCGCCGAGAACGAAACGCTGGTCAGGCGGTCGAAGGTCAGTGTCCCGTCGGGCTTGGGATAGGCGATCGGTTGGAACTCGGCCGCCGGGCGCGTCGCCTGGTGATCGGTATGGCCGTGCTTGAGCGTCCACGGCGCCTTGCCGGCAAAAAATTTCTGGTCGAGCCCGGCATAGAGCGTGCCGAGCCACAGGCCCCATTTGAACGCCGGCCGGACGTTTCGCGCGCGCACCAATTCGTCGTAGACCCAGGATTTGCGAAAGCTGTCGGCATAGGCGGCGAGCTCGATTCCGCCCGCCGCGCCCTCGGCGCGCATATCGCCGAGCGCGGCGAACGCCGCTTCGGCGGCCAGCATGCCCGACTTCATCGCCGTATGGGTGCCCTTGATCTTCGGCATGTTGAGGGTGCCGGCCTCGCAGCCGATCAGCGCGCCGCCGGGGAAGGTCAATTTGGGTAGCGACTGCAAGCCGCCTTCGTTGATCGCCCGCGCGCCATACGAGACGCGGCGTCCGCCGGCGAAGAACCCGCGCACCTTGGGATGGGTCTTGAAGCGCTGAAATTCCTCGTAGGGGCTGAGATAGGGGTTCTTGTAGTCGAGCCCGATGACGAAGCCGACGGCGACCAGATTGTCCTCGAAATGATAGAGAAACGAGCCGCCATAGGTGTCGCTTTCGAGCGGCCAGCCGGCGGTGTGCATCACCAGACCGGGGCGATGCTTGGCGGGATCGATCTCCCACAGTTCCTTGATGCCGATGCCATAGGTCTGCGCCTCGACTCCATCGCAGAGGTCATACCGCTCCATCAGCTGTTTGCCGAGGCTGCCGCGACAGCCCTCGGCGAAAAACGTCTGCTTGCCGTGCAGCTCCACACCGGGCTCGTGATTGGGGCCGGGCTCGCCGGATTTGGCGATTCCCATGTCGCCGGTGGCGACACCCTTCACCGATCCGTCGTCGTGATACAGCACCTCGGCGGCGGCGAAACCGGGATAAATCTCGACCCCCAAGCCCTCGGCCTGTTCGCCCAGCCAGCGGCAGAGATTACCGAGGCTGATCACGTAATTGCCGTGATTTTGCAAACTCGCCGGCAGCAGAAAGTTGGGAAACGCCAGCCCGCCGCTCTCCGACAGGAACAAAAAGCGCTCTTCCGACACCGCGGTCGTGATCGGCGCGCCCATCGCCTTCCAGTCGGGCAGCAACTCGTCGAGCGCCCGGGTCTCCAGCACCGCGCCCGACAGGATATGCGCACCGACCTCGGAGCCTTTTTCGACGACGCAGACGCCGAGATCGACGTCGCTGTCGGCGCCCAGCTGCTTGAGCCGAATCGCCGCCGCCAACCCGGCTGGGCCGGCGCCGACGATTACGACATCGTATTCCATCGACTCCCGTTCCATCTCGTCTCCTGCGTTCCGATTCGCACGCGTTAAAGCATAGCCTTATCACATTGGGCTAGTCACATTCACAACCGAGGATCGTGGCGATGTTGTCTGCTATCATCGCCGCGCCACGCCATGAATATGAACGAGACGAAAACCGACGAAGGGCCGACCTCATGAACGACACCACCACCAGCACCACCAGCGCCAACGGCATCGACATCGCCTACCGCTTCGACGGTCCCGATGACGCGCCGCTGCTAATGCTCAGCAACAGTCTGTCCTCGGCGCTCGGCATGTGGGACGCCCAGGTCGAGGCCCTGGTGCCGGCCTATCGCGTGCTGCGCTACGACACCCGCGGTCACGGCGAGACCAGCGCGCCGCCCGGCCCCTACACCATGGACATGCTGACCGCCGACGTCATCGGCCTGCTCGACGCCTTGGACATCGAGCGCTGCGCCTATTGCGGGATATCGATGGGCGGTATGATCGGCCAACAGCTCGGCATCGAACACGCCGACCGTTTCACCGGCCTGGTGCTCGCCGACACCACCAGCCGCTGGCCCGACGGCGCCGGCGTGTTGTGGTCGGGGCGGATTCGCGCGGCGCAGCAGCAAGGCGTGGCGGCACTCGCCGAGACCACCCTGGAGCGCTGGTTTACCGAGCCCTTTCTGGAACGGCGGTCGCCCGAAGTCGGCAAGATCGCCAGATATATCCGCAACACGCCGACCGTCGGCTTCATCGGCTGTGCCGAGGCGATCCGCGACATCGATTATCTCGACCGACTGTCTCAAATATCGCTGCCGGTCCAGATCATCGTTGGCGCCGACGACCCCAGCACCCCGGTCTCGGCGGCCGAGGACATCCACCAAGCGATCGCCGGATCCCGGCTGGTGGTCATCGAGAACGCGGCGCATCTCGCCAACGTCGAACAACCCGCAGCGTTCAATCAGGCGCTGCTCGATTTTCTCGGCGGCCTTTCCTAAGCCGCCGAGGTTTGCCACACTGGCGGCGGAATGACCGACAACTGGGGACGGAGCTCATGAACGAAGCGCAGTTCAACCGGGATTCCCCAATTGGCTCTCCCAGGTTGGCGATGATGGTAACAGGATGCGCTTCCCACGGCGACTCCGGCAGTAAACCGGCGCGCCAAAACGGGCCCCGCTCCATATCTACCTGATTTGGAGACGGGAATCGCT
>JAKZSU010000106.1:0-18041 GCA_047517485.1 Alphaproteobacteria bacterium | reverse complement strand
TGACACACGCCCGCAAATGCGCGCCGCGCGCTTGAGCGACTTGAGGGCTCCACGCACGGCGCGCGTGCCAACCCATCAACAATGCGCTATGCAGAAACAGGACTCTCCTTATGAATGCGGGGGCCTTGGGGCGCAGGTCAGTCGATCTGCTGGAATGGTCGTTACAGAAAATTCTGTTTAACCACCTGGATGAGCAATTCTTCAAGCTGGCACACACAAAATCGCGCTATTCGCATCGCGGTCGGATCGAGCATGATATTGAGTTGATCCTCTCCGCAATGGCCTATGCCGGTCATCGGGATCGAAACGATATTGAAGAAGCATTCAGTGCAGCAACAAAAACGCTGAAGTTCAGGGGACTTAAATTAGTGGCAAAGAATGAAATCGGTCTTTCGGATCTGGATCGTTCCCTGCGACAACTTGCCAAGCTGAAACCCCTGCTCAAGCCGCAACTCCTGAAGGCTTGTGCCGCCTGTGTCGTACACGATCGAAAAATATCTCCCGTTGAAGTCGAATTATTGCGCGCCTTTTCGGATGCCCTCGATTGTCCCATGCCGCCGATAATCTCGTTGTAGTAAGCAGCGGACCGATAAACATGGTGCAGTCCGCCGACGGGACGCCTCCCAGGGTCGAGCCGGGAGTGGAGGAAGTCCTGCGTGGCGTCGAACGTGGCCCGACGGCCATGGTGATCTGATGGACGCGAAGGCTTGGTTGGACGAGCTGCAATAGGCATAACTCAAAATTGCGCTGAGGGCCGCTAATGGGTAAACAGCGGCTGTCAGCCAAGTGCAGACGCCAAGTCCGTACCACCTCCGATTCTGTTGCAAAACTCGGTAGCTCGGCCAAAACGAGGCATCACGCGAAATAATGGTCTAAAATCGCCGGCAGTATTGAATCAATATTGCTTCCTGACGTCGATTAGGGGCGATTGTTGCGCAAAATTTCGAGGCGCGAAGTTTTGCAACAGAATCCCTCCGGGAGCAGACTTAAATCGATGAAAAGGAGACATCCACGCTCAATGATTTCGACCAATAATGAAGTTCTGGGGACACTAAAAGTTCTGAAAGTTCTGGGATGTTCTGGGACACAGTACTGCAGGAAGTTCTAGGGACACAGTACTGAATTGTAATTGAGGCGGGGCTATAATCGGGGGCACCGAGCCTGTGTTCCGCGTGGTTTTAAAGGGCGTTCACGCGCCACGCAGGCTGCCTCGCATAAGCTCGGGCGCGCGGTCGCGCTTGCCGTGAGCGAAGCTCACGGGCGGTGGTGTGGACTGGATGGTGTGGGAGACTGGGTTCCGGTTGTTTAAAGCGCGTTCACGCGCCACGCAGGCTTTCCTCGCATAAGCTCGGGCGCGCGGTCGTGCTTGCCAAGCTGTAATGAGTTACATTCATTGCGGCCTGGGATTAAACATTTAGTATAAAATACTGACAATAATATATTTTAATAGAAATTATGTTTCTAAATTAATCGTGCCGGAATCGCGATTCCGTGACGACAAACACTGTCCACGCGGGCATTTCATGGTCATTTCAATAGCTGATGATGACGCGCACTCAGCGGGCCCGATGGCAAAGCGTAAAGTGACCAATAGCACCCCTGTCCTCACCGACCATGACCGGTGGGCGCTGGAGATATTCGAGATGGTGCGCACGCTGCACGATCTGGGTTTTCATCGCTTGCGGGTCTGCGCCGGGCCGTCGATCGTCACCGGCGAGTGGAGTATCGCGGTCACCCCGTCTTCCAATGTGATGGCGGCGCACGGCGCGCGGATCGCCGGCCCGGACAATGCCGCGACCCATTCGATCGCCGACGACGGCGCGCTGTTCGGCTGGCGGCGGATCGACGACCGCTCGCCCGAGGCATTGGCGCAGCGCTTTCTCGTCGCCTGGCCCGACGTGTGCGCCGACGGCAAGGGGCGCGATTGGCCCTATGTCGGCTGGTACGCCGATTTCCTCCGCTTCGCGCGGCGCGGCCAACTTCCCGCGTCGTTCGAGAATTGGGGTAAGTCGCCATACGCCGCGCCCCAGGCGACGGTCCCGCTGGTCGCCGCGGCGACCGACGACAGCGATCAACTCCCGAAGCCGCCGGGCGGCGAATACGCCCGCGCCACGCGCCAGCCGATGCCGGTTCTGGCGCCGCACATTACGCCGAATATCATGACCAAGTTCGATGCCGGTGTGGGTTTCGATCACCATGGCGAAGGCCGAGTGTGGGACCATATTCGCTCGTCGTAAGGCGTAGGGGTCGTCTTCAAATCGATAGAATTAACTGTCCCAGAATAATACGGACAGGAAACGACGGCGTTCGGTTGATCGCGATCATCCGCTTTTGACCAGCCGCAGGCCGGCGAACTGGTGGCGTGCCTCGGCGAGGTAGTAATTGCGAAACGACGGTCGGGCGATCATCGGCTCGGTGTGGCGGCTGGCACCGCGCATGACGTAATGCTGGTCGTCGAACCAGGGCATCGAATATTCCCGGTACGGCTTGAAGCGGAAGCCGGGATAGGGATGGAAGGTATTGGCGCACCATTCCCACCCCTCGCCGATGCGCGACAAGGCGCCGGTCCGGGCCGCGACTTCCCATTGATTCTCGTGCGGCAAGACGGCGCCGGCCCAGGTGGCGAAGGCCGCGGCCTCGTGGTGGCACAGTCCAAACACCGCGGCGGCGGGATCGAGATCGTGCGGACCGGAGGGTCCGAAGCCGAACCACTCGCCCGCCGCATCGCGCCGCCAGCCATAGGGGTGTGCGATTTTTTCGCTGTGCCGCCATTGCCAGCCCGATGGCGACCATAGGGATGGGGTGCGATAGCCGCCGTCGTCGATGAAGGCGAGAAAGTGCGCGTTGTCGACCGGGGTCGCGGCGATCGCGAAAGCCGCCAACGCGACGGTGTGCGCCGGCGCTTCATTGTCGAAAGCGAAGCCTTCGCCGGCACCGATCCGATGAGCGGAGCCGGAAATTTCTCGCCACGCCCAGGCCGGATCGCCGGCAACCAGCGGGCGCGCGGCGACAAAGGGCGCGGCGTCGGTGATCGCCCGCGCCGTCCGCGCCATGCGGATGGTTTCCAGATGCTGGGCGTGGTGATGGATCAGGAAATGCGAGACATAGTCGTCGCGGCGCAGCCACGCGGTGCGGGCCCGCGCCGGCGCATCGGCGAGCAGGTCGAGGTTCTCCGCCATCACCGTCTCGGCCCATTCGAGCAAGGCGGCGCGATCCGGCAAGGTCCGCCCACGGGTGGATTTCGGCGCCCGCTCGGGCAGGCATTCCTCGACCAGCGGCGCGGTCATCGAGGCGTCGCCACGCAGGCGCTCGCGAATCCACAACGCCTCGACAAACACGCAATGGCGCAGGTGCCAGCCGATCGGGCTCAGCAAGGGATGATATTGGGTGCGAAATTGCTCGCCATCGAAGGTTGCCGCTTCGGCGAGCAGTTTGCGCTGCAGATCGGCGAGCGAGGTGGTTTGGTCGATGGCGGTCACAGCGGCGTCATCACCGGGTCGCGGCCGGCCTCGATGACCACCAGGCGATGCTCGGGCACCGGGTCCCAGTCGCCGCCGTCGCTGAACGGCTCCGAGGTGATCAGCCAGGCGCCGGGAAACAGGGATTCGTCCGATCCGACATAGAGCGACGGTGCCTGGTGGCCGATCGCGTGACGGGTGGCGAACACCCGGGTGCCGTCGGCGACCATCACGTTGAACAGCGCGTGCACCCCATCGAGCATCGGCTCGAGGCGTTCGAACAAGCGGCGCAAGGCGTCCGGGATATCGGCGGCTCCGACCAATTCCTGGCGGAGTGCGGCGAAGATATGTTCCGAATCGGTGCTCCCTTGAATCGCCGAATCAAACGCCGGCTCCAAGGCTCGCCGCAACGCCGAACGCGGCCCGTTGGCGAAATCGTGGATAAATCCATTATGTGAAAACAACAGGTTGCCGGCGAGGAACGGGTGGGTATTGGCCTGATTGACCGGCTGGCCCGGGGTCGCGCTGCGGACATTGCCGAGCCAAAGGCGGCTTTCGAAGGCGCGACCGATATGGGCGAGATTGATGTCCGACCAGATCGGCATCGGATTGGTATATACGCCAGCAGCGCCGCTCTCGCGGTACCATCCGAAGCCGAAGCCGTCGGCGTTGAGTTCGGCGGTCAGCATTTCGCGCGGGTGATAGGATTGCTCGACCAACCCATGCGCGGGCCGATCGAGAAAGGCGCCGAGGCCGAGCGGAGGGCCGACATAAGCGGCGTGGCGGCACATGGATGCGGCTGCTCACCAGCGTCAATTAGGACCACAACCCCGAATGCAGCGGGGTTGTTTCAAGCAACGTACATGTTAGTCTATCGACGCGAGTGTGAATAGCGAGAGTGGGCCCGTGAACCGGCCAGGAGCGGAAAAAAACATGGGCGCCTCGCCGGTGATCGGCGGCCAAGAGTTGCGAATTGCGTGCGAGACGATTCCGTCGGCGCGGACTATCCCGTCGTTGATCGACGACGTGGCGGCAGGATTGCTCGCTCCGCCGCGCGCGCAGCCGCCAAAATATTTTTACGACGAAGTCGGCTCGGCGCTGTTCGATCGTATCTGCGAGACGCCGGAATACTATGTCACGCGGACCGAGGACGCCCTGCTCGAGGACTGCGCGCGGGCGATCGTCGAATTGGCCGCGCCGGACGATATTCTCGAATTGGGCAGCGGAACATCACGCAAGACCCGCCGCTTGCTCGACGCCTGCGAAGCACTGGGCCAGTACCCGAGCTATTCGCCGTTCGACATTTCACGCGAAACCCTGGTCGCCACGGCCGAGCAGTTGGTGGCGGACTACGACTGGCTCACCGTCAATGTCCTGGTCGGCGACTATGAAGGCGGCCTGGCGCATCTGCCGACCAATTCCGGGCGCCGTCTGTTCTGCTTTCTCGGCAGCACGATCGGTAATTTCGAACACGTCCAAGCGGTGGCTTTTCTCGCCGACGTGCGAAACCGCATGACGGGGAACGATTTGTTGCTGCTGGGAGTGGACCGAGTCAAAGACGATGCTGTGCTGCATGCGGCGTACAATGATCGGGCCGGGCTGACCGCCGAATTCAATCGCAACGTTCTCACGGTACTCAATCGCCACCTCGACGCGGATTTCGATCCCGAGCAGTACGAGCATCGCGCGCACTTCAACCACGCGGAAAGCCGCATCGAAATGCATCTGGTGGCGACGCGCGCCCAATCGGTGACCATCGGGGCGCTGGACAAATCGATCCAGATCGCCGCGGGCGAGGCGATTTTGACCGAGATCAGCCGCAAGTTCACCGCACGTTCGCTTACCGAAATGCTAACCGAGGCCGGGTTTTCCATCGCCGCGCATTACACCCCGGCGAACGCGTTTTTCTCCCTGGCGTTGGCCCGTCCGCTCGAGACGTGATCGATCGAAGCGCCGTTTCGCCACCGCCATACCTTTACTTAGAAGGAAGTCGAGACCATGAAATTCGCACGAATCCTCGCCACGTCAGCGTTGATCAGCGCCCTCTTCACCTTGCCAGGCCACGCCGCCGAGCGGGTCACCGTGCTGTTGGACTGGTTCGTCAACCCGGACCATGCCCCGCTGATCGTTGCCAAGGAAAAGGGCCTGTTCGCCGAACACGGCCTCGATGTCGAGCTTATCGCGCCGGCCGATCCCAACGATCCGCCCAAGCTGGTGGCAGCGGGACAGGCGGATATCGCGGTCTCGTATCAGCCGCAACTGCATATCCATGTCGCCGAGGGTTTGCCGCTGTTTCGCTTCGCGACCCTGGTCGCCACCCCACTCAATACGCTGGTCGTGCTCGAGGACAGTCCGATCCGCGGGCTCGCTGATCTCAAGGGCCGCAAGATTGGGTTCTCGGTCGGCGGTTTCGAGGACGCGCTACTCCGCGCCATGCTGGCGCCGCACGGATTGGGACTCGACGACGTCACCTTGATCAACGTCAACTTTTCCTTGTCACCCTCTTTGATATCCGGACAAGTCGATGCGGTGATCGGCGCGTTTCGAAATTTCGAACTTAATCAAATGGATATCGTTGGCAAACCCGGACGCGCGTTCTATGTGGAAGAACATGGAGTTCCGGCCTACGACGAACTGATTCTCGTGGCCCATGTCGACCGGAAAGATGATCCGCGCCTCGCCGCGTTCACCGCGGCCCTCGAAAGTGGCGTGCAATTCTTGATCAATCATCCGGAAGAGAGTTGGGCCCTGTTTGTCCGCGGTCGGTCGGAGCTCGACGATGAACTCAACCGCCGAGCCTGGCGCGATACACTTTCCAGGTTCGCCCTGCGTCCCGCCGCACTCGATAGCGGACGCTACAAACGGTTTGCCGAGTTTCTCGTCGAGCAGGGGCTGATACCCGAAGCGAAGCCGGTCGAGGCTTATGCGAGGGAGTTGAACTGACGGCTGGGACGCCGCGGCGACCGTGGAGTGGGGTCTAAATAACCGTGTTGCATACGGTCTCTTTGTTCATAGGCTTGGCGGGAGCTTGGCTCCTGATGTCGGGTCACTATGACGCGATGAATTTGACGTTCGGCGCGATATCCTGCGTCTTCGTCACTCTGCTCGCGCGCCGGATGGATATTCTCGACCATGAAAGCCACCCGCTGCACATGGGGTGGCGGTTGCCGGGCTACTGGGTGTGGCTGCTGATCGAGATCATCAGGGCCAATATCGACGTGGCGCGGCGGATTATCGATCCCAAGATGCCGATCGAGCCGCATCTGTTCGAAATTCCGATGACCCAGAAGACCGATCTCGGCCGGGTGATTTTCGCCAACTCGATTACGCTCACGCCGGGCACGGTATCGCTCGATATCGGCAACGACACGATTTTGGTCCACGCGCTGACCCAGGCCGGCGAGGACGGGCTGGCGACCGGCGAGATGGACGCCAAGGTTACCGAGCTGGAGCGCTGAGATGGAGCACCAGTTCACCGTTGCCGTCGTTGCCTTGCTGATCGCCATGGCGCTCAGCGTCGCGCGCGCAGTCGCCGGGCCGACGGTTTTCGACCGGATACTCGCGGCCAATGCCTTCGGCACCAAGACTGTCCTGTTAATAGCGGCGTTCGGCTTCATGACCGGACGGCCGGAGTTTCTCGACCTCGGGCTGGTCTATGCCCTGATCAACTTCATCGGCATTATCGCGGCGCTGAAATTCTTCAAGTTCGGCGCCTTTGACGATCGCCCGTTCAGTGGCGGGAGCGAAGGCGAATGAGCATCGTCTTCGACGTGCTGTCCTGGGCGTTCATTCTGTCCGGCTCGGCGATCATCATCATCGGCAGCATCGGCCTGGTGCGCTTGCCGGATTTCTATTCGCGCGCGCATGCCGCCGGCATGACCGACACCCTGGGCGCCGGATTGGTCGTTCTCGGCATGATGGTCGAGGCCGGCTGGACGCTCAATCTCGCCCGCCTCGCCTTCATTCTGATCTTCCTGTTTTTCACCAGCCCGACCGCAAGCCATGCGTTGGCGCATTCGGCGCTGTTCAGCGGCCTCAAGCCGTGGACGCGGCCGGAGACCGACGACGGCGCGACGCCTGACGCGGGGGTCGAACAATAGAAGCATTCGTCCATATCGTGCTGTTGATCCTGCTGGTGATCACCGCGCTGACCATTGTCCGCATGCGGAGCATCCTGGCGGTGATCATGCTGAGCGGCATCTACAGCTTTCTGATGGCGAGCATATTCCTGGTGCTCGACGCGGTCGACGTGGCGTTCACCGAGGCCGCGGTCGGCGCCGGGGTGACCACGGTGCTCGGCCTGGTCGCGCTGTCGTTGACCGAGGATCGTGAGAAACTGCCGACGCACAAACCGTTCATCGCCATCATGGTTGTGGTGATAACGGGTGTACTGCTGCTGTTCGCGACCCAGGATATGCCCAATATCGGCGATCCAAACGCACCGATTCATCGGCATGTCGCGCCAAGATACATAGAGGATTCGCCCGAGGAAATCGGCATTCCCAATTTCGTGACGTCGATTCTGGCCGATTATCGCGGCTATGACACGCTCGGCGAGGTGGCGGTGATCTTCACCGCCGGCATCGGTGTGATGCTGCTGCTCGGGCGCCGACGCAAACGCCGGCCGGAGGACCAGGAATGAGAGAACACCTGATCCTGCGGGTCGTCACCAAGGTGCTGCTGCCGTTCATTATCCTGTTCGGCCTTTATGTCCAGTTTCACGGTGATTTCGGACCCGGTGGCGGCTTCCAGGCGGGGGTGATCATCGCCGCCGGCTGCATTCTCTACGGCATCGTGTTCGGCCTCGACACCTTGCGCCGGGCGATCCCGCCGGGGGTGGTGACTTTTCTCGTCGCCATCGGGCTGACGATTTATGCCGGCACCGGTTTCGCGACATTGCTGCTCGGCGGATTTTTCCTCGACTACCAAGTGCTGGCGCACGATCCCGTGCATGGCCATCACTACGGCATTCTGATCGTCGAGCTCGGCGTTGGTATCACGGTCAGCGCGGCGATGCTGACGATCTTCTACAACTTCGCCGGTCGCGGCGAACCCGACGGACCCTGAGCGGGGGCAAGCGACCATGGAATTGCTGGGAAAATATAGTTATTGGGTGGTCATCGTCTTGATGATGATCGGCTTCTACATCGTCATCGATCGCGGCAATCTGCTCAAGAAACTGTTTGGCCTGAACATATTTCAGACCGCGGTGTTCCTGCTCTACATCTCGGCGGGCAAGATTTTCGGCGGCACCCCGCCGATCGAATACGACGGCGGCGCACCCTATTCCAATCCGCTGCCGCATGTCCTGATCCTCACTGCTATCGTTGTCGGGGTCGCCACCTTGGCGCTCGGCCTGGCGCTGGTGGTGCGGATCAAGGAAGCCTACGGCACGATCGAGGAAGACGAGATCCAGGCGATCGAGAACCGCGAGGAGGACGCCGCATGATCGGCGCCAATCTCGCCGCCCTCCAAGTCGTGGTGCCGCTGATCGGCGCGCCTCTGTGCACCCTGGTCGGACGCGGTCAGCGCGCCTGGGCGTTCGCAACCGCGGTGACGTGGGCCACGTTCGCGATGTCGATCGCCTTGATGGTAACGGTGCTCGACGACGGGCCGTTCAGCTATTTCATGGGCGCCTGGCCGCCGCCGTGGGGGATCGAGTATCGCGTCGACTTCCTGTCCGCCTTCGTGCTGCTGTTCATCAGCGGGATCGCGTCGGTGGTGATGATCTTCGCCTATCACAGCGTCCAGAACGAGATCGCCGAGGATCGCCAACGGCTGTTCTACACCGCCTATTTGCTGACCTTGACCGGCCTGCTCGGCATGGCGATTACCGGCGACGCGTTTAACGTCTTCGTGTTCATGGAAATTTCGTCGCTGTCGGGCTACGTGCTGGTGAGCCTTGGCCGCGACCGCCGCGCGCTGTTCGCGTCCTATCAGTATCTCGTGTTGGGAACCATCGGCGCGACTTTCTTCGTGATCGGCATCGGTCTGTTGTACATGGTGACCGGCACCCTCAACATGGCCGATCTCGCGACGCGTATTCCGCCGTTGGGCGAGAACCTGGTGGTGCTCGCGGCGTTCGCTTTCCTCACCGTCGGCTTGAGCCTCAAGATCGCGCTGTTCCCGCTGCATCTGTGGCTGCCCAACGCGTACACCTACGCGCCGTCGATGGTCTCCGCGCTGCTGGCCGCGTCGGCGACCAAGGTCGGGGTCTACCTGTTGCTGCGCTTCGTGTTCGATGTCTTCGGCGTCGAGTTCGCGGTCGAAACCTACCCGCTGGGGCGGATCTTTACCGCGTTGGCGCTGGTCGCCGCGGTGATGGGATCGCTGGTCGCGATCACTCAGATCAACGTCAAGCGCATGCTCGCCTATTCGTCGATCGCCCAGATCGGCTACATCGTCCTTGGCATCAGTTTCGCCAGCAAGACCGGACTCACCGGCGCGGTGGTGCACCTGTTCAATCATGCGATGATGAAGGGCGCGATGTTCCTCGCCATCGGCTGCGTCATGCTGCGCCTCGGCGGCACGCGCTTCGTCGATTTGCAGGGTCTCGGCAAACGCATGCCGATGACCATGTCGGCGTTCGTGGTCGCCGGCATCAGCATGATCGGCGTGCCCGGCACGGTTGGCTTCATCAGCAAATGGTATCTGGTTCTGGCGGCGATCGAGGCCGGCCTATGGCCGATCGCGGTGGTCGTCATGATCACCTCGCTGATGGCGGTGGTCTATATCTGGCGGGTGGTCGAGGCGGCGTGGTTCATGGAGCCGGCGACATCGCGTGAAATCGAGGAAGCGCCGTGGCCGATGGTGACGGCGGCATGGATTCTCGCCGGCGCCTGCGTGGTCTTCGGCCTCTATACCGATTTGACCGTGGGGGTCGCCGAGACCGCCGCCGCCATGCTGCTGGAAGTGAACTGATGAGCGTGACCACGGCGGTAGCCGTCGCACCGTTCCTGCCGTTGCTCGGCGCGGTGATGATCTGGCTCGCCGGGCCGCGCCCCAACGTGCGCGAAGGCGTCACCCTGGTAACCGCGGTGCTGCTTCTTTTGACCGTGGTCTCGGTCGCGCCGGCGGTGATGGCCGGCGAACGTCCCCAAGTCACGCTGTATGAAATTCTGCCCGGGTTGGAGCTCGCCTTCGAGGTCGAGCCGCTCGGCATGCTGTTCGCGCTGATCGCGTCGTTCCTGTGGATTCCCAATTCGATCTACTCGATCGGCTATATGCGCGCCCATCACGAGCAGAACCAGACCCGCTTCTACGTGTGTTTCGCGATTGCCTTGTGCGGCGCCGTCGGCATCGCCTTCGCCGGCAATATGTTCACCCTGTTCCTGTTCTACGAGTTGCTGACGATTTCGACCTATCCGCTGGTCACCCACGCCGGCACCGACAACGCCAAGCGCTCGGGGCGGGTCTATCTCGGCATTCTGCTCGGCACCTCGATCGGCTTTCAGTTGCTGGCGATCATCATCACCTACGCGCTTACCGGCACCCTCGACTTCCGCGAAGGCGGCATTCTCGCGGAAGTCGAGCCGCTGGTGATCGCGGTACTGTTCGCGCTCTACATATTCGGCGTCGGCAAGGCGGCGATCATGCCGTTCCACCGCTGGCTGCCGGCGGCGATGGTGGCGCCGACCCCGGTCAGCGCCCTGCTGCACGCGGTGGCGGTGGTCAAGGCGGGCGTGTTCACCGTGCTCAAGGTGGTGATCTACATCTTCGGCCTCGACCTGATGCAAGGCGCCCATCCCGGGATGTGGCTGCCGTGGCTCGCGACGTTTACCCTGATCACCGCCTCGCTGGTCGCCATGACCAAGGACAGTCTCAAGGCGCGGCTGGCTTATTCGACGATCAGTCAGCTCGCCTATATCGTGCTCGCGGCCTCGCTCGCCAGCTCGATGGCGATCGTCGGCGGCGGCATGCACATGCTGATGCACGCGTTCGGCAAGATCACCCTGTTCTTCTGCGCCGGCGCGTTCATCATCACCGCGCACAAGGAAAATATCAGCGACATGCGCGGCATCGGGCGCGCCATGCCGATCACCCTGGCGGCGTTCCTGCTCGGCTCGTTGAGCGTGATCGGCCTCCCCCCGTTCGGCGGGGCGTGGAGCAAATGGTTCATCGGTCTCGGCGCGATGGAGACCGGCCAGCTGATTTTCATCGCCGCGCTGATGGTCTCGAGCCTGCTCAACGTCGCCTATCTGCTGCCCGTGGTCGCGCGCGGATTCTTCCCCGGCGGAAAAACCGAATTCGACGGTGGAGTCAAGGAGGCGCCGCTCGCCTGCCTGATCCCGCTGTCGTTCACCGCGGTGATGTGCGTGATCCTCTTTTTCTTCCCCGACCCGGCCTACGACCTGCTGTCGCAGCTGGTGGAGTAGGAGCGAGACATGCAGGACGACAAGAAATATTGGCTCGACGAGACGGGCAACGTCCAGAAGGTTCTGTACGCGCTGTACATCGCCTGCGCCGTGCTGATCGCGCTCGATTTCACCTACAGCAAACACACCGCCTTCGGGTTCGAGGGCTGGTTTGGCTTCTACGGCCTCTACGGCTTCGTCGCCTGCGTGTTGCTGGTGTTGTCGGCGAAGGTCTTGCGCTTGCTGATTTCGCGGCCGTTGAACTATTACGGCGACGACAACGACGGGGGCGAGGGTGAGAACGATGATCGCTAGCGTTCCGCCCTTTGTCATTTTCGCCGTCGGCGCGCTGCTGCTGCCGCTGATCGAGGACCGTTGGCGCTCGGCGTGGACGTTGCTGGTGCCGCTGATCGGCCTGATCAACCTGCTGATGCTCGGCCATGGGACGTATTGGCAGGTCGATCTGTTCGACTTAACGCTGACCTTCGGTCGCGTCGACAAGCTCGCCTTCCTGTTCGCGCTGCTGTTCCATATCGCGGCGATCCTGGGGTCGATCTACGCGCTGCACGTCCGCGATACCTCGCAACAGGTTTCGGCGATGCTTTATGCCGGGGCGGCGCTGGGCGCGGTGTTCGCCGGCGACCTGCTGACGCTGTTCATCTTCTGGGAAGTGATGGCGGTTTCCAGCGTGTTCCTGATCTGGGCGCGGCACACCGAGCGCGCCAACATAGCCGGCATGCGCTACCTCATTGCCCAGATCGCCTCCGGCGTGATCCTGCTCGCCGGCACGATGATCCATTATGGCGAGACCGGCTCGCTCGCCTTCGATACTCTCGGGCTCGACGGTCTCGGCGGCAAGCTGATCTTCCTCGCCTTCGGCATCAAATGCGCCTGGCCGTTCCTCCACACCTGGTTGACCGACGCGTACCCGGAAGCGACCCCATCGGGGACGGTGTTCTTGAGCGCGTTTACCACCAAGGTCGCGGTCTACGCCTTGGCGCGCAGCTATGCCGGCACCGAGGTACTGATCTATATCGGCGCGGCGATGGCGATGTTTCCGATTTTCTTCGCGGTGATCGAGAACGATCTTCGCCGGGTGCTCGCCTACAGCCTGATCAATCAGGTCGGCTTCATGGTGGTCGGTATCGGCCTCGGCACGGCACTGGCGATGAACGGCGCGGTGGCGCATGCCTTCAACGACGTGGTGTTCAAGGGCTTGCTGTTCATGAGCATGGGCGCGGTGCTCCACATGACCGGCAAGATCGACGGTACCGATCTCGGCGGGCTGTATAAATCGATGCCGCTGACCACCGTGTTCTGTATCGTCGGCGCGGCGTCGATCTCGGCGTTCCCGTTGTTCTCCGGCTTTGTCTCGAAATCGATGGTGATGGCGAGCGCGGCGGAAGAAGGCTACATCATTGTCTTCCTGTTACTTTTGTTCGCTTCCGCCGGCGTGTTCCATCACGCCGGGATCAAGATCCCGTTCTTCGCCTTCTTCGCCCATGATGCCGGCATCCGCTGCGGCGAGGCGCCGTGGAACATGTTGTTGGCGATGGGCGCGGCGGCGGTGATCTGTATCTTCAACGGCGCGTACCCGTGGGTGCTCTACAGCCTGCTGCCGTGGGAGGTCGCCTACGAGCCCTATACGCTGACCCACGTGATCACCCAGACCCAGCTGCTGTTCTTCTCGGCGCTGGCGTTCGCGCTGCTGATGGCGTCGGGGATCTATCCGCCCGAACTCAAGCTGCTCAATCTCGATGCCGATTGGTTTAGTCGGCGCTTGGGCAAAGGCCTGGCGATCAGCGCCGGTCGGGCGATCAACACCGCGTGGGTGAGCCTGATGACCGGCGCGCGCGGCAGCCTCGGCGCGGTCGCCGGTCACGTCTACCACACCCACGGCCCGCGCGGCGTGCTGTCGCGCGCCTGGCCAACCGGCTCGACGGTGATGTGGATCGCGGTGCTGCTGGCGGCCTATCTGCTGATTTCGTATAGTTGATTTTAAAGCGCGTTCAGGCGCCACGCAGGCTCTCCTCGCATAAGCTCGGGCGCGCGGTCGCGCTTGCCGAGCTGGGGAAAGCAGCTTGGTTGGTTAGGCTTCCGCCGCCGCCTTACGCATGGCGCGTTTGCGGACGTGGGGGTCGAGGTCGCGTTTGCGCAGGCGGATCGCGTTCGGGGTGACCTCGACCAGTTCGTTGTCGCCGATGTAGGCGATCGCCTGTTCGAGGCTGAAGATCTTCGGCGGGGTCAGGCGCACCGCGTCGTCCTTGCCCGAGGCGCGGATGTTGGTCAACTGTTTCGACTTCAGCGGATTGACTTCGAGGTCGCTACCGCGCGCGTGTTCGCCGATGATCATGCCCTGGTAGACCGCGGCGCCGGCTTCGATAAACATCGGCCCGCGATCCTCGAGCTGCCACAGCGCATAGGCCACCGCCTTGCCGTCCGAGGTCGAGATCAGGGTGCCGTTGCGCCGGCCCTCGATCGGCCCCTTGTAGGGCGCGTAGTCGTGGAACACCCGGTTGAGCACGCCAGTGCCCCTGGTGTCGGTGAGAAACTCGCCGTGATAGCCGATCAGGCCGCGCGATGGGACGTGAAACACCAGGCGCGTCTTGGCTTTGCCGCCGGGGCGCATTTCGATCATCTCGCCCTTGCGCGCGCTGATTTTCTCGACCACGACGCCGGCGAAATCCTCGTCGACATCGACCACCACTTCCTCGATCGGCTCGAGCCGGACGTCGGTCTCGGGATCGGTGCGGAACAGCACGCGCGGCCGGCTGATCGCCACCTCGTAGCCTTCGCGGCGCATGGTCTCGATCAGTACGCCGAGTTGCAGCTCGCCCCTGCCCTCGACCTCGAAAGCGTCCGCCTCGGCGGTCTCGCGCACCCGGATCGCGACATTGCCCTCGGCCTCGCGCAGCAGCCGCGCGCGGATCACCCGGCTGGTCACCTTGTCGCCGTCGCGCCCGGCGAGCGCCGAGTCGTTGACCTGGAAGGTCATCGACAGGGTCGGCGGATCGATCGGCTGCGCCTCGAGACCGACTTCGACCACGGGATCGCACAGCGTATCGGCGACGGTCGCCGCGGACAGACCGGCAATGGCGACGATATCGCCGGCCTCGGCGCGGTCGACCGGCACCCGTTCGAGGCCGCGGAAAGCGAGCAATTTGGTCGCCCGTCCGGCCTCCACCCGATCGCCACCGCCGCGCAGCGCCTTGATCGTCTGGTTGGCGGTGATCGCGCCGGCGTGAATCCGCCCGGTGAGGACGCGGCCGAGATAGGGATCGGCATCGAGCAGAGAGACCAGCATCGAAAACGGCGCGCTCGCATCGGCGGTCGGCGGCGCCACATGGTCACGGATCACTTCGAACAAGGGCGTCAAGTCGGCGCCGCGGGTGCTCGGATCAAGGCTCGCCCAGCCTTGCTTGGCGGAGGCAAACAGATAGGGGAAATCGAGCTGATCCTCGCTCGCGCCGAGCACCGCGAACAGATCAAAGACCTGGTCGAGCACTTCGTTGGGGCGCGCATCGGCGCGGTCGACCTTGTTGACCACGACGATCGGCTTGAGCCCGAGCGCCAAGGCCTTGGTGGTGACGAACTTGGTCTGCGGCATCGCGCCCTCGGCGGCGTCGACCAGCACCAGAACGCCATCGACCATGCTGAGAATACGTTCGACCTCGCCGCCGAAATCGGCGTGCCCGGGGGTATCGACGATGTTGATCCGCAGATCGCCCCAGGTGATCGAGGTCGGCTTGGCGAGAATGGTGATGCCGCGCTCGCGCTCGAGCTCGTTGGAATCGAGCGCCCGCTCGGCGACCCGCTGGTTATCGCGAATGGCGCCTGAATTGCGCAGCAGCGCGTCGACCAGCGTGGTCTTGCCGTGGTCGACGTGAGCGATGATCGCGATGTTTCGCAACGCGTGACTCATAAATTTTCCGGAATGTGAGAAATAAGGGTCCTACGCTCTACGTAGGGCGGCCACCGTGGCCTCGCAAGCCTGCTTGAGCGAATAGGCGGTCGCGAACCCGGTGTCCGCGGCGAGCTTATGCCCCGAGACGCGCGCATACGCAAGTGCTGGCGTGACATCGGTGGTGGCGACGGTGAGCGCCGGCACGATGTCCTTGAGCGCCGCCACCACTTCGTGCAGCGACGGCGCGTAGGCTTGCAAATTGTAGATCAGATCGAGCGGGCCTCGATGGTCGGCGAGATGAGCGAAGGCGCGGACCACGTCGTCGATGTACATCAGCTCGAGCGGTTGGTCGGACACCTCGAGAGACGCCGTGCCGCCGTCCGCCGCCGCCTGGAACAGATCGACAATCTCGGCCGCGGCGCCGCGGTACCAAAGTCCGGGGCCGAACACCACCGGCAGGCGCAGGCCGGTCACGTCGAGGCCGCGCGCGTCGCGCCAGTAGCGCGCCACATCCTCGGCGAGTACTTTGGTGAGGCCATAAAATGTTTCCGGCAAGCGCGGCGCCGTCTCATCCGCGATGCCGTCGGGATAATGGCGCGGCGCGCCGAACACGGCGAAGGTGCTCGCCCACAACACCCGCGCCACCTTGCGCCGTTCGCAGGCGGCGAGAAGCGTGCGGAAGCCGCCGACATTGACCGCCATCGCCTGGGCTTCGTCGCCGGCGGCGGCGGCGACCAGCCCGTGGCCGCCCGCGCCGTAGGCCGCGAGGCCGATCACCAGGTCGGGCTTGGCGGTGGCGATCATCGCGTCGAGCGCGCCGCGCTCCTCGACCCCACCCGGCCAGAACACGATGTCGGCGAGATCGGCCTCGGTAAGGCACGGCTCGGGCGACGGCGCGAAAACCGTGACATCGTGGCCATCGGCGACAAAGCGCCGCACCACATGCGCGCCGACAAAGCCGCTTCCGCCAGTAATGAATACGCGTGACATACTAGGTGTTTACGCGATATTTCTCTACCATATCCCAATCGATCTCGACACCGAGACCGGGGCCGGTCGGCACCGTGAGGTGACCGTCGATGCAGGGGATCGGCGCGACCAGCAGATCGTCGCGCAGCGCGTTGCGGCCGCGGTCGTATTCGAGCATGACCGGGTGCGGAATCCGGTCGGTGTGCGGCGACGCCGGCATCGAAGCGAGGAAATGCACCGCCGCCGCGAGACCCACCGCGCCGCCCCACACGTGCAGCGACAGGCGCAGGTTGGCGAGCCGGGTCATCGCCCAGATCGCCTTGGTCTCGTCGAGCCCGCCGCACAAAGTGAGGTCGGGCTGGAGGACGTCGACGCAGCGCTCGTCGATCAGGCGCTTGAAATCCCACCCGGTGTAGTGCGCCTCGCCGGCGGCGATCGCCATCGGCGCGCGGCCGCGCAGTTCGGTATAGCCGGCAAAATCGGTCGGCGGCAGCGGCTCCTCGTAGAAATGGATATCGTATTCGGCGATCGCGCGCATGCTCGCAAGCGCCTGGTCGACGGTGTAATTGCCGTTGGCATCGACCATCAGGGCGATGTCGGGGCCGAGAATGTCGCGCGCGGCGGCGCAGCGTTCGGCATCGTTGGCGGCCGAAGCGCCGATTTTGATTTTCACCCCCGGAAAGCGCTGATCGCGGAAGCTCGTGGTTTGCTCGACCAATTGGTTGTCGGGATGGGCGGCGAAATAGCCGTTCGACGCGTACGCCGGAATGCGCTCGCTGTGCTGACCGCCGAGGAGATTGAACAGCGGCACGCCGTGCAACTTACCGATCGTATCGTAAAGCGCGATGTTGATGCCACCGAGCGCGGCGGTCAGGGTATTCTGGATCCCCGAATGATAGCGCTGATTGTAGAAATACGGCGCCACCTGCTCGCGGTCGTAGATCGTCCGGCCGAGGAAATACGGCTTGACCACATCGACCGAGGCGACGGTCACCGCCGACGGCCCCCACGCCTCTCCGTAGCCGGTGACCCCGGCGTCGGTCTCGACGATGATCAGCGTCATGTTGCGCACGGCGGTCATGCTGCGCGCCATGCCATAGGCGTGCTCGGCGCCCAGATCGTGCTCGAGCGCGATCGCCTTGATATCGGTGATTTTCGCCATGTCATCCTCTGAATTGTGGCGGCGGAGTATAGACCGGACAGGCGGTGCGTCTAGAGTGAGAACGCCGGAGCAATAATCCCTCACTGAAGCGGCCGGAGAGTCTGGTTGCGCCGGAGCAAAATTCCGTCAGCGATAGCCCTTTGCATTTTGGAGCGAAGGGTGGGGGATGAAGCGAGTGGAACTGTATGGGCGGG